>JBCCWI010000028.1:0-46976 GCA_039193795.1 Actinomycetota bacterium
CGACGGCAACCGGCTACCGCCGTTCGAGTCCGGCACGATCTACATGAAGATGGGCGGCGGCCAGCAGTTCGAGTACAAGGGCGACGACGAGAAGACGCAGAAGTCCCGGCTCGACGACTTCTTGACCGTCGGCGACGTCGGCTATCTCGACGACGACGGGTTCTTGTTCCTCAACGATCGGGCCAACGACATGATCATCGTCGGGGGGCTCAACATCTACCCGGCGGAGATCGAGGGAGCCCTCGTGCAGCACGAGGCGGTCGGCGACGTCGCCGTCTTCGGTATCCCGAACGCCGATGTGGGCGAGGAGATCAAGGCGATCATCGAGCTTCGGGAGGGCTGGGAGCCCACCGACGAGACCACCGAGGCGATCATGTCCTGGCTCCGCGAACAGATCGCCCGCCAGAAGCTCCCCCGCTCGATCGACTACACGACCGAGATGCCGCGCGACCCGAACGGGAAGCTCTACAAACGCCGTCTCCGCGACCCGTATTGGGAGGGCCACGACAGCGCGATCTGAGATCATGCGGTCGTGAAGTACCGCTTCGACATCGCGATCGGCACGACGGACGCGTTGCCGCTGGAGCAGTACGTGTTCCATTCCTTTGCTGGGCCCCTGCTTCATGGCGCTGCGTCGACGGTCGGCGATTCGCTCGCCGAGGTGAGCGAGGACTGGGCCCACCACCTGCCCCGTGGCGCGTCTGTCGACGCAGTTGCTGCCTGGCAGACCGACGACGTGACGTTCGGATCCGGTACGACGTTCCAGCTGATGCTCGCCTCATGGAGAGCCTCGTCGGCGACTCGAACGGCGCCCGGACTCGATGACCTCCTGGTCAGCTCGAACCTTCCACCGAGCGCCGACCGCGTCGTGTCGGTGGGGTCATGGATCGGTGTGACATCGGCCCTGTCGGTCGTGCTGCCGGTCGCCGCGCAGGTCGTCGCCGCGCATCCGAGCGCAGCCGGGTGGATGGGTCACCCCTCGGAGTCGATCTATGCGTCCGAGGGGTGGCGGCCGTTCGGACCGGATCGAGGACCGTTCGGCGCCGTCCGGCCGCGTGGCGGCGACGAGCGGTAGCTTTACAGAATGTCAAAGCGCACGATCGATGCCGCTGAAGTCGCCCGGGCCCACGAGTCGCTGGGGCTGACCACCGAGATCGCCGACCAGGGCGTCTACGACCGCACGGTCGAGCGATTCACCGAGCGCGACATCGCCCTGCCGACGTTCGCTGAACTGGCCGACCCGTCGACGATCCCGGCCGCTCGGCTCGCGCCGCTCGCCGGACTCGACCGCAACGAACCTGACTCGCGCAACCTGTTCCGAGTGCACTGGTTCGGCCGTCTCGACGGCAGCGGTCCCCACGAGGTGCCGGAGTACATCGAGCTGCCGCCGGAGATGACCGGGGTCGAGGCCCGGATCCTGCTGGCGATCGGCAACCGCTTCCCGATGATCCGTGCGCACAAGGTGCTGGCCGCCTACGCCTGCCTCGTGCCGCGTCTCGTCACCGGCCGCTTCGACCCGACCGCCCACCGCGCCGTCTGGCCCTCCACCGGCAACTACGCCCGGGGCGGCATCGCCATCTCGCGCATCATGGACTGTCGTGGCGTGGCCGTACTCCCCGAGGGGATGAGCAAGGCCCGCTTCGACTGGCTCGAACAGTGGACCCTCGACCCGGCCAACGACATCATCCGCACGCCGGGTACCGAATCGAACGTCAAGGAGATCTACGACGCCTGCAACGAGCTGGAGCAGGATCCCGAGATCGAGATCATCAACCAGTTCTCGGAGTTCTCGAACCACCTCGGGCACTACGCCGTCACCGGCCCGGCGCTGGCGCGCGTGTTCGAGCACGCCACCGCCGATCAGGCCGCCGCCCGCCTCGTCGCCTACGTCTCCGCCTCCGGTTCCGCAGGCACGCTCGGCGCCGGCGACTACCTCAAGGACCACTACGGCAGCCGCATCGTGGCCGTCGAAGCGCTCGAGTGTCCGACCCTGCTCGAGAACGGCTTCGGGGATCACAACATCCAGGGCATCGGCGACAAGCACGTGCCATTGATCCACAACGTCATGAACACCGACGACGTCGTCGCCGTCAGCGACCGCTCGACCGACGCCCTCGACGCCCTGTTCAACACCGACGCCGGCAAGGCCCACCTCGTCGATCGGGTCGGACTCGACCCGGCGCTGGTCGAGTCGCTCGTGCACATGGGCTACTCGTCGAGCTGCAACGCCCTGGCGGCGATCGCGATCGCCAAAGAGCGCGGGCTGGGTCGAGACGACGTCATCGTCACCGTGGCCACCGACGGGTCCGAGCTCTACGACGCCGAACGGGCCGACTATCTCGCCACGCACCATCGCGACGGGTACGACGCGGTCGCCGCAGCGGCCGACTTCGCCCGCGAACTCGAGGCCGGCGACACCGCCCAGCACCTCGAACTCACCGAGCAGGAGCGGCGGCGGGTGTTCAACCTCGGCTACTTCACCTGGGTCGAGCAGCAGGGGACCTCCTTCGAAGACTTCACCGCTCGCGCCGACCAGGCCTTCTGGGACGGCATGCGGCACTTCACCGCCGACTGGGACGAACAGATCCGGGAGTTCAACGCGCGCACCGGCACCCGGGCCGACGACTGACGTGACCTCGACATTCGCGCTCCCCGCCGACCGCCTCGACGTCGTCGCAGCTGCGGAGGCCGCCGGCGTCTCGCGCTCGACGGTGCTCGAGACGATCGAGCGTCTCGACGCCGCCGTCGCCGCAGTGACCGGCAACGGGTTCGAGCCGACCCCGTTCGGCCCCCAGTCGCGCTTGGCCAACGCCCTCGACCTCACCGGTGCCGAGTTGTGGGTGAAGGACGAGACCGGCAACGTCAGCGGATCCCACAAGGGCCGCCACCTCTTCGGTGTCGCACTCGGCTTCGCCCTCGCAGGCGAGACCCCGGATCGACTGGCCATTGCCAGCTGCGGGAACGCCGCGTTCGCCGCATCGGTGATCGCGGCGGCGACCGAGCAGCCACTCGAGGTGTTCGTCCCGGATTGGGCCGACGAGTCGATCACCGAACGGATCGCCAGCCACGGTGCCACCGTCGTGCGGGCACCCCGGGACCCCGACCGGCTCGGCGACCCCGCTCATCATGCGATGGTCGAGGCGATCGCCGACGGCGCCACCGCGTTCTCCGTGCAGGGAACCGAGACCCCGACGACGGTCGACGGTGGCCGCACGATCGCCTACGAGATGCTCGACACGCTCCGCGATCACCGCATCGACCGCCTGCTGATCCAGGTCGGTGGCGGCGCCCTCGGCTCCGCGGTCACGTCGGGTCTGCAGCGGGTCCTCGGTGACGACGGGTTGCCGGTGATCCACGCCGTCCAGGCCGAGGGCAACCATCCGCTCGCGGTCGCATGGGACCGGATCGTGACCGAGTTGGGCGAGACCGATCCCCGCACCAACCTCGACCGTGCCCGCGCGGCCGAGGCGATCGGGAAGATGCCGGTCGACGCCCGCCGGGCCGTCCTCGGCCGGGTGGCCGCCGACGCCGACGCCTACATGCGGCCCTGGCCCCGAGAACCCCGGTCGTACGCCACGGGCATTCTCGACGACATCACCTACGACTGGCTCCCGCTCGTCGACGCGATGCTCGCCTCCGGCGGACATCCGATCGTCGCCGGCGACATGGACTTCCGGATGGCCCACATGCTGGCGCATGCCCACACCGACATCCCGGTGTGCCCGACCGGGGCGGCCGGTCTCGGCGGCTTGCTGACGCTGCAGCGCGACGTCCGGCCCGACCTCGCCGGCGAGCGCATCGCCGTCGTGTTCAGCGGCCATCAGCGCGACGGCGACCCTCGACCCAACTGATCATTCGGCCGCGGAGCCGCCGGACCGATACCGTCGCCGGGTGCCCGCCGCCGAACGCCGCATCCTGACGATCGTCATCGTGCTCGCGGCGGCGATGGTGGCCCAGGCGTTCGGACGCTTCACCTGGGGTGTGGTGTTGCCCGAAGCCCGTGACGACCTGCTCGACGGCTCCAACACCGCCGCCGGGTTGTTCGGATCGTTGAACGTCGGGGCGTACCTGATCGGCACGATCGTGGTCGCCTGGCTCGCCTCGCGCTCGTCGCTGGTCGGTCTCGTGAAGATCGGCCTGATCCTGTCGACCTCGGGACTGGCGATCGCCTCGTTCACCACCGACCCCGTCGTACTCGCCATCGCTCTGGTCATCATGGGGCTCGGCGGAGCGATCATCTGGGTGCCGGTGCCCGGGATCGCCGCCCGCCAGTTCTCCGCCGAGCGCCGAGGGTTCGCGACCGGTGTGGCTGGGGTGGGCATCGGCCTCGGCATCGTGTTCGCCGGCCGGATGGCGGCGTGGCTCCGCGGCGGCGACCAGGACGTGTGGCAGACGCTCTACCGCATCGAGCTCGGCATCGCCCTCGTCGTCATCGTGTCGGCGTTCGTGTTCCTCCGCAGTCAGGGCGAGCGCCCGTCGGTGTCGGGTGGGTTCGGCGGGTTCGGCGCACTCCGGCAGGTCACCGGTTGGCGGGCGCTCACCGCCGCCTACTCCGCATACGGCTTCAGCTACATCCTGGTGATCAGCTTCACGGTCGCTCGATTGGAGGACGACGCCGGCTGGAGTTCGAGTCGGGCGGCGCTCGCGTTCACGACGATCGGCTTCGCCGTGGTGCTCGGTGGGCTCGTCATGGGGTCGATCTCGGATCGGTTCGGCGTTCGCCCGACGATGGCGATCGGCTTCCTCGGCTGGGCGGTCGCGGCGCTCGGAATCCTCACGGGTGAACTGCCGGTCGTCCTGGCGTCGGGCGTGCTGGTCGGCCTCATGTTCAGCGGCATCCCGGCGACGATCATCGCCCACGTGGTCGCCCACACCGACGAGCGGGCCTTCGGGCCGGTCTTCAGCGCGACGACCCTCGCGTTCGGGATCGCGCAGGCTGTGTCGCCGCAGATCGGTGGCGCGATCGCCGACTGGCGGGGTTCGTTCACCCTCGTGTTCTGGCTGGCCGCATCGGTGGCGCTGCTCGGTGCCGTCGCCGCCTGGTCGCTGCCCGAGGACCGGGCCGAGACCGCTCAGGCTTCGGGGTCGGCCTCATAGATCCAGGCGGTCGTCTGCGAGCCGTCTTCGAGCGTGACGTCGACCTCGATGCGCCGATATCCGGGCCCTTCGAAGTCGTCGAGACGGCGGAGATGGTTCTCGAGTTCGTCGCTGTCGAGCACGTCGACGTCGGTCGGTGGCGCCCCCGCGTCGAGCGTGATCCCGGGGTATCCGTCGGCGGGACCCCAGGTGATGTCGTACACCCAGCCGCGGACGGTGGCTCGGTGCCACGTCCCGGCGATCGACCGGACCTCGTAGTGGTTCTCGCCCCCGGGCCGGAGCGTGCCGTAGAACGCCATGCGCATCTCCCCGGTCTAGTGCGCAGCGCCGATCACCCGGGTGACGCCAGCCGGTACGCTCCGGCGATGGTGGATCAGCCGGATCATCCGCTCGGCGCGCTCGGCCCGTACGTCGGGCGTGAGCACCTGTCGACGATCGGCGTGCTCGTCACCGTGTTGCGCACCGGTCGGCAGATCGAAGCGTGGCTGAGTGCCACCCTCGCCGCCGACGGACTCGACACGTCGGAGTTCAGCATGCTGGCGTCGCTGCTGCAGGCCGGGCCGCCCCACCAGCGGTCGGCGGGTGAGCTCTCGACCGCGGTGATCCAGACGACCGGCGGCACGACCAAGACCGTTCGTCGGCTCGAGGCGCGGGGTCTCGTCCGCCGGGTCACCGATCCCGGCGATGGGCGGCGGTCGCTGATCGAGCTCACGAGCGACGGCTACGACCTCGCCGTCGCCACGCTCGGGCTGGTGATGGACGCGTTCGACCTCGAAATCGGCGATCTCGACGAGGCCGAACGCAGCGAGCTCGGCCTGGGCCTCGCTCGTCTGTCAGTCGAACTCGGCGACCGTCTCGGACGCTGACGCCTCGGCGAGTTCGCCCGTTGTGGCGCGCACCTCGTCGATCGCGGCCCGAAGATCGGGGAGCTCGGCCTCGATCGCACCGTCGTCGCCGAGAAACACGAAGACCATGCGGTGGACCGGCTCGCCGGTCGCCGCCTCCACCGCCGCGGCGTAGGCGGCGCCCTGGAGCCGGTAGCGGGCGAGCTTGGCGGACACGGCGGCGTCGTCTTCCACATGATCGGTCTTCCAGTCGACGACGACGAGGCCGCCGAGGGTGCGGTACAGCAGGTCGACATAGCCCTCGACCAGGTGGTCACCGATCGGCGCCGCCACCCACAGTTCCCGCCAGAACGCACCGGCGGCCGCCTCCTTCGCCACGCTGGAGTCGAGCGCATGGCCGGCGAGGCGCTCGACGATCGCTTGCCGGTTGGCCACCCCCTCGGCCGCGGCTTGCGCCATGGCGGTGTCGTGGAGTCCGTCGCCGTTCGCCAGGTCGACCAGCTGCAGCACCCCGTGCACGGCCCGGCCGACGGCGGTGCCGTACCGGCCCTTCTGCCACGGCGGGAGGTCGAGATCGCGCGGCCGTTTCTCGAGGCCGGGGTCGGCGGCGTCGGCCGCTTCGCGGGCAAGCGTCGTGGCCGCGACGACCGTCCGGGCGCCAGCGGTCGCGAGGGCGTCGGCGCGCTGCTCGGCCCAGGACGTGCGGTCGGGCACCGGGGCCGGTGTGGGCCGGGTCGGCTCGGCGCGTCGGCCGGCCACCGGTGCGATGGGCACGCTGAGATCGGTGGTGAGCGCCGGCTCGGCGACGACCGACGCGCCGGTGCGAGCCCGGCCGCCGGTGCGGTGCAGGCACACCACGAGATGGTCGCGGGCGCGCGTCGCCGCCACATAGAGCAGGCGCAGCCGTTCGTGCTCGTCCATCTGATCGTCGATCGGCTTCCAGGCGTCGTAGCCCTCGGAGGTCACGTCGGTCGACAGCCGAAGCACCGGATCGCCGGCCGGCGGGAAGGCGATCGACGGGCCCCGAGCCGGCCGGCTGATTCGGGTCGTCATGCCGGCCAGGACGGTGATCGGGAATTCGAGGCCCTTCGAGCCGTGGATCGTCATGATCCGCACACTGTCGTCGTCGGTCTCGGGGAGGACGGTCTCCGACACGCGGGCGTTGTCGGCGCCCTGGAGTCGGGCCCACTGGAGGTACGCCCGCAGGTCGACGCCGCCGGCGTCGACCCAGGCGCGGGCCTGGTCGATGACGAAGCGCAGGCGACGCCAGACGTCGCGGGGCGCGCCGGTTGCGATGGCGGTCTCCAGCACGCCGCGTTCGCGGATCAGTCGATCGAGGAGCTCGGCCGGGGTCGACCAGAGCCGGGCCTCGTGCAGCCGCTGGAGGTGGTGGAGACCGTCCGCGACCGGGTGACCGTCGGTGCCTTCGGGGACGTCGAGCCGGATCGAGAAGCGGCCACCCACCCCGAGGCGCCAGTGGGCGAGGTCGTCGTCGCCGCAGCCGTACACGAAGGAACGGAGCGCAGCGACGGTCGCCAGTTCGTCGGTCGGATCCGCGACCGCAGCGAGCGCGAGCAGCACCTCGCGGACCTCGCGGCTGGCGTAGACGAGCGACGACGTCTCGGCGCGGTAGGGCACTCCAGCGGCGTCGAGTGCGCCCTCCAACGAGGCGAGGCTGGTGCGAGCCGGGAGCAGGACACAGACGTCGCTTGCGCGGGCTCGGCGCCAGCCCCCCTCGTCGTCGCCGACGCTCCACGGCTCGTCGCCCTCGAGCAGGTCGGAGATGGCGGCGGCGACGTCGCGACTCTCGGCGACCCGGAGCTCGTCGGCGCTCAGCTCCGCGTCGATCGGTTCGTGGCCGAGCACCGCGACCGCAGGCCCGTGCGGTGCGGCCTCCTCCCGGTGGGCGCTCAGCGCCACATAGTCGGGCTGGCTCCCCGGCTCGGCTCGGATCAGGTCGGCGAAGACATGGTTGATCCAGTCGATGATCGGGGCGGTGGTGCGGAAGTTGACGGTGAGGGCGGGGCGGTCGTCGATGTGGTCGCGGGCCGTGAGGAAGGTCGAGATGTCGGCGCGGCGGAAGCGATAGATCGACTGCTTGGGATCGCCGACGAGGAACAGGCTGCCGGGCCGAGTCGGGATCTCGTGCCACGCCCGGTCGGCGATGTCGTCGGTGTCGGCGGCGATGAGTACGGCGAGCTCGATCTGGATCGGGTCGGTGTCCTGAAACTCGTCGAGCAACAGGCGCGGATAGCGACCGCCGAGGGTCGCTCGCACCTCGGGCCCTCGTTCCGGGTCGCGCAGGAGGCGACGGGCTCGGACGAGGAGATCGTGGAACTCCAGCCTGCCGATCTCGCGGCGCTCCTCGGCGGCGTCGAGGACGAACCGGCCGAGGCGAGCGGCGATGTGGGCGAGGGCGCCCGTGGTGATGGTGGCGACGGCGTCGTCGCAGGCCTGCATCAGGTCTTTGAACCCCTGCCGGACCTCGGCCACCGGAACCCGCCAGTTGTCCTTCTTGCCCGAGTTGCCGACCTTGATCGCCCGTCGGGAGTCCTTGCCGCTACTGCTCATCGCTGCGGCGTGGGCCATCGCGTCGATGTCGTCGACCGCGCCGATCAGCGCCTCGCGGTTCGCCCAGAGGTCGGGGAACCGGTCGAGGAGAGTGTCGTCGACGCCGGCCTCGGCGAGATGGCGCAGCTCGTAGAGCTCGTCGATGCGGCGGATGAGGTCGGCTCGGTCGAAGCGAGGTGGGGGCGGCGCGTCGAAGCGCAGCCGTTCTTCGACGAGGTCCCAGTTCGCCGCCATCTGCAGCGCCAGGGCGCGCAGCGCGTCGAGCCGCACACCGGCGGCTTCGAGACACAGCAGGGTGTGGGCCATGCCGGTGTCGTCGAGCAACGCGTCGAGGAAGAGCCGCCATCGCTGTTCGAACTCGACCTGGCTGCCGATCTCGTCGAGCACGTCGACCCCCGGAGGCAGCCCCGCCTCGACCGGGTGCTCGCCGAGGATGCGTTGAGCGAAGCTGTGGAGCGTGCCGATGGCGGCCCCGTCGAGTTGGAGCAGGGCGGCGGACGCCCGACCGGCGATGCGGGGGTCGTCGGAGCCGGCGGCGCGCTCGAAGCGCTGCCGGACCCGATCGCGCAACTCCGCCGCCGCCTTCTCGGTGAAGGTGATGGCGGCGATCGCCTCGAGTGCGATGTCGTCGTCGAGGACGAGTGCCTCGACCCGATCGACGAGCGCCCGAGTCTTGCCGGAACCGGCCCCGGCCTCGACGAACTGGTTCGCAGCCCGTTCGTGACGGATCCGGTCGCGGTGGGATTGGTCGACGGGGATCCGCTCAGCCACGGTCGCCCCCGCTCAGCTCGATGTAGGGGGCCAGCTCGGGATCGTTCTGGATGCGACGCCAGTCGGCGTACTGATGGTTGAGGCCGAGGGCATCGGGCTCGCAGAACACACAGTCCACCCACGGACGGAAACGCGGGACCGCAGGATGGGCGGGGAAGTGCCCGGCCGCGATGCCATCGACGATGCGGGTCACGGTGGCGAGGACCGCGGCCTCGATGTCGGGGGTGACGTCGTAGCCGACGGTGTCGAAGCCGCCTCGGCTGGTGACGAACCAGTACACGCCGCGACCGGGCGCGTCGGGCCGGTCGAGGATCCGCCGGGCTGCGGCGGTGTAGAGCCCGAGCTGGAGGTGGGTGCCGCCCGGGGTGGGGTCGTCGGCGCTGACGTCGCCGTAGCCGCGGGTCGATCCGGTCTTGTAGTCGATCACGATCACGGTGCCGTCGTGGGTGAGGTCGACCCGGTCGATCGCTCCCCGCACCGTCAGCGATCGGCCGTCGGGCAGGGCCAGCGGGACCGGCGGATTGGTGCTGTCCGGCATGCCGAAGGGCAACTCGGTGGCGATCGGCCGGCTGCTGTGGGCGGCCCGCTGGTGCTGATCGAAGCGGGCGAAGGTCTCGAGATCGCGCAGGACGATCTGTCGATCCCGTCCCCAGTACACCCGGCGCCCGACGAGGCCGCGCGACTGCATGCGGTCGGCTTCGCGTTCGGCGATCTCGCGCAGGCGATCGAGCGCGGTAGGGGACCACGGGCGCCCCGGATCGGGGACCTGACCGTCGGTGATCGCCTCCGCGATCCAGGCGTCGAGTGCGTCGTGGATCAGCGACCCGCGGGTGAGTGGGGAGATGCGGTACTGCTCCTCGGGATCCTCGACGGCGGCGACGCCGAGGACGTGGCGGACGAAGTAGGCGTGGGGGCACACGGCCCAGGACTCGAGCCGGGTGGCCGAGGTGACATGGCCGCGCTCGGTCGGGTCGGGCAGTCGGGCCCCGCGAAGATCGCCGGCGGTGGCCAGGTTGCCGTCGAAGCGGGTGAACGCCCGAGACAGCCGACCCTGGAGGAGCGAGGCCCCGCGGCCGACCTCGACCCGGGCGGCGGGGATGGGCGACGCCTCGAAGGCGAGACCGGCCTCGGTGTGGTCGAGCAGGGACCGCACGTCGTACTCCTGCACCGATGCCGGGAACGGGGTCGCTCGGAGACCGGCGATGAAGGACGGCACCTCGCGCAACCACGGCCCGGTCGCGGCGACGAGATCCTCCGCCGACGGACGGACGCCGTCGCGTGCCTCGGTGGTGTCGAGCAGCCAGCGCGAGGGCGCGCGCTCGGCGCTGCGGCGCAGATCGCCCCGGGGAAAGCTGAAGGTGACGTGCTCGGCAGCCGCCATCACTGCGAGCAGCGCCCGGTGGTCGTCGTCGACGCGGTCGCTGCGCTGGGGCAGGTCCGGCCCGACGGCGGTGCGGGCCCGGTCGGGGATGAGCGGATCGTCGCGGCGCCGGGCCGGGAGGGAGCCCTCGGCCATGCCGACGACGACCACCCGATCGAGTTCGAGGCCCAGGGCGACGTTGACCGAACCGACGAGCACACCGTTGCCGAAGCTGCCGTGGCGACCGAGATCGTCGGCCAGCTGGAGCTCCAGTGCCCGGCGGAAGGCGATCGGGGACGGATCGGGATCGATGCCGTCGAGATCGCCGAGCCGGTCGATGGCGGCGTCGATGCGCTGGGCGGCCGCCTGCTCCTCGGGCGGCCATTCGGTGCGCAGCGACTCGCCGCCGAGATAGGTGCGGACGAGGGTGCGACACCACGCGGCCAGGCCCGACCAGCTCGCCCCCTGACCGCCGGGCTTGAGGGCACCGTCGAGCGCGGTGACGAAGCCGATGAGTTCGCGAGCCGTCGCGGCTTCGCGCCGCGACTTCTCGGCGCGCCAGTCGTTCTCGTCGTCGCGCTCGGCCCGTTCGGCGTCGGCTTCGAGATCGTCGGCGTGTCGCCCGAGCCGGCTCTGCCATTGGTCGAGGCCGGCGATGACACCGGCCGACCGGGCGGCGCGCTCCCATGCGGCGACGGGAGCCGGCCGGTTGTCGGTGCCGCGCACCGGGGCGCCGGCTAGCCATGCGGCGACGTCGTGGCGGGAGAGGTCGTGGTCGGGGAGGGCGAGCAGGGCGAGCAGTGATCGGCCGAGCAGCGAGGTGTCGGCGGTTCGGACCGAGGTGCCGAACCAGGGGATGTCGGCGGCGTCGAGTGCGTCGCCGATCAGGCGGGCGTACGGTTCGCGGTTGCCGTAGAGCACGGCGACACGACCGAGCGGCACGCGGTCGCGAGCGGCGGCGACGACGGCCCGCACGGCGTGGCGGACCTCGTCGTCGGCGTCGGACACGCTCAACGCTTCGTCCGCGATCGCGGGGACCACGACCGGGGGCTCGGTGATGTCGGCGCCGATCGCACGAACCGAGCGGACCACCGCGGCGTCGGCGTCGTCGGCTCCGGTGACGCCGGCGACGACGGAGACCTCGTGATGCTCGCCCAACCGTTGCAGCAGGTGCGCCTGGCTGGAGGTGAGGCGTTGGGGCAAGAAGACGATCGCCGGGCCGAGGTCGGCGAGCACGGGCGGGCGGTGTGGGATCGCCTCCACGGCGGCGCGGACGAGATCCTGTTCGTCGGAGAAGCGGGGGCGGAGCCGATCGCCGACCGCTCGATGGACACGAACGACGTCGGTCAACCGGGCGGTTGCCCCGTCGAGGAGCCGGTCGAGTCCGACGGGCCCGACCTCGGAGAGGGCGCGGTGGGCCCGGACCAGCGAACGTTCGGTCGCGGGGTGGCGGGCGACGCCGGCGAACTGGCCGGGCGCGTCGGCGAGGACGGCGCGCACCGCGCCGGCGAGCACCGGGGTCGACACCGGGCGACGGCCGCTCGCGGCGACCGCGGCCGAGCCGAGGAGCTCGGCCAGGCGGTAGGGCGTGAGGAAGGTCACCGCGGCCACGCCGTCGCGGCGGCCGAGCGCCCGGCGGGCGCCGACGCTGAGCTGGTTGTTGGCGACCAGCACCGAGACGGGGCGAAGGGGGTCGCCCGCCTTCAGCCGGGCGATCTCCGCGGCGAGCGCCTCGTGGGCCGCGGCCCCGTAGGGCGTCAGCGTGACCGGGATCGACATCGGTGCGATCGTACGCACGCCGCGTGACACGGGCGGGCCGTCAGCCCCGATCGGCGCGGTCGGCGTCGATGGCGGCGACCGCCCGCCGGGCGGCGAGGAGGGCCCCGTCGATGTGGCCGGGGTTGGCCGGGGCGGTCTCGGTCGAGACCCAGTGGAGTCGCCCGTCGAGGCTCGGGGTCTGGAACACACGGTGGCCGTAGGTCCGGTAGTCGTCGAGGTCGGCGATCTCCGGCGCGATCGTCGCCCGCTCCGTCGACCAGTCGAGGAGTTCGATGGCGAGCGGGGCCGGGTGGCCGGGGAACAGCTCCGCCAGTTGGGCATGGACTGCCTCGACGGTGACCGGTCGGCCTGTGGCGCCCGGCGCGAACCCGAAGAGGGCGGCGTCGGCGCCGCCGGGTCCGCTCATGTCGTGGAGCTCGCGGATCGGACCGAGGTGGCTGATCCCCGAGCCCGACAGGCCGTGCTCGCGCCAGAACGGCGTAGCGAATCGCATCACGACCTTGGTCGTCGTGCCCATCCAGACCGGCGTGGCGGCCGCGACCGACGCGATCGTGGGGTCGAGCGCCGGCTCGAAGGAGAGGTCGACCATCGCCAGCGCGGGTGGGAGGGCGAGCACGACGTGGTCGGCGTCGAACCCGTCGTCGGTGGTGCCGACCCGCAGGCGGCGGTCGATCTCGGTGATCGACGTGGCCGTGCGGCCGAACCGGATCGTGCCGGCGGCGAGCCGCGCCGCCTCGGCTTCGGCGAGCGAGACGGCGCCGTCGCTGAACCGGCCCGAGGGGACGTCGAGCGGGTTGCCGTCGATGCGACGGGTCGACGGGCGGTCGTGGTAGACGGCATCGCCGTCGATGTGTTGGCCGTGCACGCGGAGGCCGTGCTCGGTGATGACCTCGTTGACGGTGGGCTCGTTCGGCCAGAACCAGGTCGCACCGAGGTCGGCCGGGGCACCGGCGACGTCGATCGTGTGGAGGCGGCCGCCGACGCGGTCGCGGCGTTCAAGCACCACGACGTCGTGGCCCGCGCCCTGGAGCAGGCGGGCGGCGTGGAGACCGGCGATGCCGGCGCCCACCACCACGACCTCGAGGACCGGTTCACCCATGGCGGGCCGGGACGTCCGTCACGACTCGGGGGGCGCGACGAAGTCGATCAGCTCCTCGACCGCGCCGAGGAGCGGCGTCTCGAGGTCCTTCCAGCTGGTGACCTTGCCGAGGACGTGTTTCCAGAAGGCGGGGGGTGTGGTGTCGATGCCGAGCGCGGCGATGACCCCTTCCTTCCACGGCTGACCCTTCGGCACGTCGGGCCAGCGCTCGATGCCGATCACCGACGGCTTCACCGCCTGCCAGATGTCGACATAGGGATGGCCGGTGATCAACACGTTGGGGTCGGCGATCGAGTCGGCGATCCGTTGCTCCTTGGAGCCGTCGACGAGGTGGTCGAGCAGAACGCCGAGGCGACGGCGATCGCCGGGCCGGAAACCTCGAACCCGGTCGGCGAGGTCGTCGGCGCCGTCGAGTTGTTCGACCACCACACCCTCGCCCCGGAGGTCGGCGCCCCAGACCTTCTCGACCAGTTCGGCGTCGTGGATGCCCTCGACCCAGATCCGGCTGGCACGGGCCACGCGGGCCGGGACATCGCCGAGGTCGATCGATCCGCTGGCGGTGATGCGCGGTGCCTCCGGTTCGGCGGCGGGGATGACGAGCCGACACGGGACCCCCTTGCCGTCGATCGCGGCGCGCACCGAGCCATCGGCGTAACGCACCGTGTGGTCCTTGCCGTGGCGATCGCGCAGCACGAGTCGGGGCGGGGCGAACGACACGAGCGCGCCGACCACACCGGTCGTGCGGTCCTCGAGCACGACGCCGCGCCGAGCGGCGACGACGGGGTACTCGCGTGTGCGCTTCCGGGGGGCGGAGGGATCGAGGGGGCCCGAGAGCATGCCGTCGGTGGTGTAGCCGCTCATGGTCGACGACCGTAGCGGCTGGATCATCGTCCGACTGGCCACTCTGGGAGCGATCACTCCTATGATTGGAGCGTGGACTATCACGTCGAGGAGCTGGCCGACCGATCGGGCGTCGCAGTCGACACGATCCGCTACTACCAGCGAGAGAAGTTGCTCGCCCCGCCCCGTCGAGAGGGGCGCCGGGCCTTCTACGACGACGCCCACCTCGAACGCATCCGCGAGATCCGCGGCCTCGCCCAGCAGGGCTTCAGCCTCGCCCAGATCCGCGACCTCTCCGACCCCGACGGCGCCGGCCTGCTCACCGATCTCGCCGCCCAGAACGCGGTCGACCCCGACCTCGACAAGACCGAACTCGCCCGACGCGCCGAGATTCCGGAGTTCCTGATCGACGTCATCGTCAGCGCCGGACTCCTCACCCCGCTCGGCGAAGGTGACGAACAACGCTTCTCCGCCGACGCCGTCGACATGCTCGTCGCCGCCCGCACCCTCGTGAACGAAGGGGTGTCGCTGGAGGAGCTGACCGCGCTCGCGATGCGCCACGCCACCCACGTCGAGGACGTCGTCGACGACGCGATCGAGCTCTTCAAGCGCAACAGCGACGCCAAGGGACGCGACCGCGACGACCTCGTCGCGCTCATGCACCGACTCGTCCCCGTCGCGTCCTCCCTCGTCGGTCAGCACTTCGAGCGCACCCTCCGGACGCGAGCGCTCGCCCGGCTCGGCGACGAAGCCCCCGCCGGCGGCGGCGTGGTCGTCTTCGCCCGCCGACTCGACGAACGGGTCGATCCCGTCGCCATCTACGGCGCGGCGACCGACCACCACCGCTCGCTCTGGATCCGACCCGACGAACAGCTCGCCCTCGTCGCCCTCGGGGCCGCCGAGCTGATCGAGCCCCACGGCGACACCCGGTTCTCGGCCGCCTCGGCCGCCCGCGCTGCGCTCGGTGCCCGCATCCGCCGCCACGGCCCCGCCGACGCGCCCGCACCCGTGCTGATCGGGGGCTTCTCCTTCACCAGTGGGGCGCGTTCGATCGCCCCCGACTGGACCGGTTTCCCCGACGCCCGATGGGTGCTGCCGGAGGTCACGGTCGTCGACCGCGCCGACGGCTCGTGGCTGCTCGCCGCGACCGCCCTCGACGAAGGCGACGACGAGGCGGCCGCACTCGACCTGCTCGAAGCCCGGCTCGAGGAGATGGCGGCGGAGGCCGCACCGGCTCCCGCCACCGTCGGCGAGATCGTCCGCGGTGACGCCACCAGCGAGGACGACGACTATGTGCGCCTCGTGGCCGAGGCGATCGGCGACATCCGCGCAGGTGACCTCGACAAGGTCGTGCTCGCCCGGGTGCTGGCTCGCGGGCCCATCGACACGCCGGCCGTGCTGCGCGCTCTCGCCGACCGCTTCCCGGCCTGTGCGACCTTCGCCTTCGGCGTCGGCAATCGTGCCTTCATCGGCGCCTCGCCCGAACGGTTGGTCACCCTCGACGGACGCGAGGTCTCGACCGTCGCCCTCGCCGGCACGACCGGCACCGGATGGGACGAGACCTCCGACGCCGCGCTCGCCGCCGAGATGCTGGCCTCGCCGAAGGTCCGCGCCGAGCACCAGTTCGTGGTCGACGACATCACCGCTCGGCTCGCGACCCTCGGCCTGGTCGGCGAGACCGCCGCCGAACCCGAGGTGATGCGACTCGCCCGCGTGCAGCACCTCCGTACGCCGATCACCGCCCGCGTGGAACGCCGGGCGGGCGGCGTCAGCGACATGGACGTGCTGCGGGTCGCCAACGTCCTCCATCCGAGCCCGGCGGTGGGGGGCACCCCGTCGGATCCCGCGGTCGAGTGGATCCTCGCCAACGAGGGCTTCGATCGCGGTTGGTACGCCGCCCCGGTCGGCTGGACCGACCTCGACGGCAACGGTGAGCTCCGGGTCGCGCTGCGCTCGGCGCTGGTCGACGAGTCGCAGGTGCAGCTATTCTCCGGCGCGGGGATCGTCGCCGACTCGGTGGCCGAGGACGAGCTCGCCGAGACCGGGGTCAAGCTCCGGGCCCTCCTCGACGTGATGGAATCGGCCCAGTGACCACACCCGATCCCGTCTACGACCCGATCGCGGCCTTCGCCGGCCAGCTCGCCGCCCACGGCGTGCGCGACGTTGTCATCTCGCCCGGCTCGCGATCGACGCCGCTGGCGGTCACGTTCCACGCCCACCCGGAGCTGCGGACCCACATCCAGCTCGACGAACGATCGGCGGCCTTCTTCGCCCTCGGCCAGGCCAAGGCATCCGGCCGGCCGTCGGTGCTGATCTGCACCTCGGGTACGGCCGCGGCCAACTACCTGCCCGCCGTCGTCGAGGCCAATCACGCCGGCGTGCCGATGATCGTCTGCACGGCCGACCGACCGCCCGAGCTGCGGGGTTGGGGTGCCGGGCAGACGATCGACCAGGTCGGCATGTTCACGACCAACGTTCGCTGGGCCACCGATCTGCCCGTGCCGTCGGACTGGACCGAGGCCGCCGCTCGCATGGCGGCCAGCCGGGCGTTCGAGTCGTCGACCGGCACCGGTCGTGGCCCGGTGCATCTCAACTGGCCGTTGCGCAAGCCGCTCGAGCCGGTCGACGGTGTGCCGGTGCGCGGCTACGACCCCGTCACCCCGCGCCGCACGAACTGGACCCTCAGCTCGGGCGAGATGGAGCGGCTGGTCCGCACCGAACGGGGCGTGATCGTGCTCGGGCCCGACATCGGAACCGACGTGTCGGGCGGGGTGCGGGTCGCCGAACAGGCCCTCGAACTCGGCGCCGCCGTCGGGTGGCCGGTGATCGCCGAACCGCTCGCCCACGCCCGGCTGTTCGACCACGCTGCGCTGATCCCGCACGCCGAACATCTGCTCAAGCACGGGGTGCTCGACGACCTGCGACCCGATGCCGTGCTCCGTCTCGGTGGTGCGACGACGACCGCACCGGTCAATCAGTGGCTCGAGCGGGTGCGGCCCGACCGGGTGATCCTGGTCGATCCGGAGCAGCGTTGGCACGACGCCTCGTTCACGACCACCGAACACCTGGCCGTCGATCCGGCCGTGATGCTCGGCGCCGCCGCTCGAGCGCTCGTCGACACGCCGCCGCCCGCCGACGGCTGGCTCGCCCGCTGGCGCGAACTCGACACCGCCGCCGGCGAGGCGATCACGGCGGCCCTCGCCGGCGCCGGTCGCACCAGCGGATCGGTGGTGCGCGACCTCTGTGCGATCGGTGACGACACCGGGTTGCACGTGATGTCGTCGAACTCGATGCCGCCGCGCGACCTGGATTCGTTCGTGCCCGCCGGCACCCACGTGGCGTTCGTCGGCAACCGCGGCGCGGCCGGCATCGACGGCATCACGTCGACGGCGCTCGGCATCGCCACCCAGGTCGACGGGCCGGTCGTCGTCTTCACCGGCGACCTCGCCCTGCTGCACGACGTCGGCGGCCTGCTCGGTGTGCAGCGAGCGGGGGAGCGCCTCACCGTGCTGTGCATCGACAACGACGGCGGCCAGATCTTCTCCATGCTGCCGATCCACGGGCGCATCGACCCGGCCGACTACGAGACGATCTTCCGCACGCCTCACGGTGTCGATCTCGCCCGGCTCGACGGGCTCGCCGGTATCGACGTCACCGTCGTCGGCGAAGACGACGACCTCGCCGCGACGCTGCGGTCGGCCGTGGCGAAGACCGAGCCCGGCGTCGACCTCGTGCTCGTCCCGATCGATCCGGACCACGACATGGACGTGCGCCGCCGGATTCGTGCGGCGGTCGGGGAGGCGATCGACGCGTGACCGTCGTCGTCCTGCACGGCTTCACCGGCGACGCCTCGACCATGCGGGAGCTCGCCGACCGCATCGATCCGGCGGCGATCGTGCCCGACCTTGCGGGCCACGGCGCCGGTCCCCACCCGGCGGATCCGCACCGCTACGACGTCGACGCCATGGTCGATGATGTGCTCGCCCTCGCCGACGGCCCGATCGACCTGGTCGGCTACTCGATGGGAGGTCGGGTCGCCTTCACCGCCGCCTGCACGGCGCCCGAACGGATCCGCACCCTGTCGTTGATCGGTGCGTCCGCCGGGCTCGCCGATCCCGACGAGCGGGCGGCTCGTGCCGCCGCCGACGACGACCTCGCCGCGCTGATCGAACGCGATCTCGAGACCTTCATCGACCGCTGGATGGCCAACCCGCTCTTCGCCACCCAGGCCCGGCTCGGCGACGACCACCTCGCCCACTCGCGGGCCCAGCGCCTCGGCAACGATCCGGCCGCACTCGCGACCAGCCTCCGCCGGGCGAGCACCGGCCGCATGACGCCGCTGCACGATCGGCTCGATCGATGCACGATGCCGGTCGGGCTCGTCGTCGGCGCCGACGACGCCAAGTTCCACGCGATCGGCGCCGACCTCGCCGCTCGGCTGCCCGACGCCCGCACTCACGTCATCGCCGATGCCGGCCACGCCGCTCACCTCGAGCAGCCCGCCGCCGTCGCCGCCGCCGTACTCGACACGATCGGCCGCGCGTGAGCTTCGACCTCGTCCCCTACGACCTCGCGCTGCGGTCGCCGATGGCGACCGCCCACCGGATCGTTGGCGAGCGGCGCGGTGCACTCCTGCAGCTCGTCGACGGCGACGTCATCGGTTGGGGCGACGCCTGCCCGATGCCGGGTTGGTCGTCCCACGACATCGACGCACTCATCGGGCACCTCACCGTCGCCGCCGCCCGGTTCGACGGGGCCATCGACGATGCGCTCGACCACCTCGAGGCGGTGCCCGAGGCCCGCGCCGCCCTGGCCGGCGCCGCCCACGACGTGACGGCCCAGCGAGCCGGCCTGCCGTTGGCCGCGCACCTCGCCGCCGCCCCGCTGGAGCGGGTGGCGGTCAACGCAACGATCGGCGCCGCCGACGTGTCGACCGCACTCACCAACGTCAATCTCGCGATCGCCCACGGCATCACGACGATCAAGCTCAAGGTCGCCCACCGCCACCTCGACGCCGACCTGACGCTGATCGAGGGCGCTCGGCGGGCGATGGGGGCCGACGGTGAGATCCGCCTCGACGCCAACGGCGGTTGGCGGGCCGAGGAAGCGGCCGCCGCACTCGACGCCGCCGCACCGTTCGACATCGCCTTCTGCGAGGAACCCACGTCGGGCATCGACGCGATCGCTGCGCTCGGCGCCGACTCACCGATCCCGCTGGCCGTCGACGAGTCGGCCCGAACGGTCGACGATGTCGCCCGCGCCCTCGGCACCGGCGCGATCGACGTCGTCATCGTCAAACCCCAGGCCCTCGGCGGCCCCGACCTCGCGATGCGGGCGATCGGTCTCGCCCACCAGGTCGGCGCCACCCCGATCGTCACCTCGATGGTCGACTCCGCGATCGGTGTCGCCCACGCGGTGCACGTCGCCGCCGCCAGCGGGGTCGAGATGGCCCACGGCATCGCCACCTCGACGCTGCTCGCCTCCGACGTCGCGAGACCGCTCCCGGTCGAGGACGGCCACGTCGTCGTGCCGGCGATCCCCGGTCTCGGTGTGCGTCCGTCCCGAACGCCCCGGTAGCGTCCCGGCCCGTGGACCTCTACATCATCCGGCACGGCCGGCCCGTTCGTCAGACCGTCGGCGAGGACGAGGGCGCCGATCCGGAGCTCTCCGACATCGGGCACGAACAGGCTCGCCGCACGGCCGCCTACCTCGAAGACCAGGGCATCGACCATGTCGTGTCCTCCACCATGCGGCGGGCGTTCCAGACCGCGATCCCGACCGCGGAGATGCTCGGCGTCGACGTCGAGCAGCTGGAGGACCTGATCGAGAGCGACCATCGCTCGAACACCTATGTGCCGCTCGAGGAGATGTCGGCCGACGACCCCGACACGGCCCACTACTTCGACCTCGACAACCTCGAGGACCACATCTTCAGCGACGGCATCGAGGAGTTCCAGCAGCGAGTCGTGCGCGGGTTCGAGCACGTGATCGCGACCAACCGGGGCAAGCGGGTCGCCGTGTTCTGCCACGGGATGGTCACGACCGTGTACCTGAAGTCCCTCATCGGCATCGACGACGTCTTGAGCATGCGGCCCGACTACTGCGGCCTCACCCAGGTCCAGGCGAGCAGCACCGGTATCCGCACGGTGCGCTCCTTCAACGAAACCCACCACATCCGCGACCTGATCGAGCGGTGAGCGGCTGACGCTCCGGCTCGGCGTACGATCACCGCCGTGAGCCTCTCCCTCGTCGTCATGGCCGCCGGACTCGGGTCCCGATTCGGTGGCACCAAGCAACTCGCCGTCATCGGCAGCGAAGGCGAAGCGTTCCTCGACTTCGCGATCAAGGACGCCCTCGCCGCCGGCATGGATCGGGTCGTGTTGATCGTGCGCAGCGACATCGAGGACGACGTCCGTCGCCACGTCGAGTCCCAGCACCCCGGCCTGGCGGTCGAGTACGTCCTGCAGGACACGCACGGTCCGTCGCGCCAGAAGCCGTGGGGGACCGCCCACGCCGTGCTGACCGCGGCGCCGGCGGTTCCGGGCGCGTTCTGTGTGCTGAACGCCGACGACTACTACGGCGCCTCCACCTATGTCGCCCTCGCGGAGGCGGCGGTCGATCTGCCCGATGATCGGGCGTTGCTCGCCGGCTTCCGCCTCGACCAGACCCTGCCCGAGATCGGCGAGGTGTCGCGGGGCATCTGTCAGGTCGACGGCACAGAGTTGGTGTCGCTGGTCGAGACCCACGGCATCGGGCGCCGCGACGACGGGTCGATCACCTCGACCGACCCGGAGGGTGTCCTGGCCGACGACGCCGTCGCCTCGATGAACTGCTGGGTGTTCCCCAACTCCTTGATGGCCCATCTCGAATCGGGGTTCGAGGCGTTCCTCGCCGCACACGGCGACGAGGAGAAGACCGAGTATCTGCTGCCGACCGTCGTCAACGAGCTGATGGCCGCCGGCGCCTACACCGTCGGTGTCGTGCCCACCGCCGAGCCGTGGGTCGGCGTGACCAACCCCGACGACCTCGAGATCGCCCGCCGCCGGATCGCCGACGTGCGCGCCTGACCGACCACGGCGGCCGGACGCTGATGCGTGTCGGCGCCGCCCTGCTCGGAGCCTTCGCAGGATTCGCGCTGGGCGCGCTCGTCTGGCGGGTCATCGCCCCGGACGCGGCGACCGGAAGCCTGGTCCTGCTCGGCGCCGTGGACGCCGCCGTCGGCGCGTTCGTCGGCTGGACCGTCGCTTCACGGCGAACGGACTGATCGCGGCGCTCAGCTCGGCTCGGCGTCGCCCGCGGCGCGGCGGTAGCGATCGAGTCGCCGCCACCGTTCGACGATCGACGCGGCATCGAGACGGTCGTGGCGTTCCCACGACGTCCCGGCGTTGTAGTCGTCGATCCGTGCGTTCAGCCGATCGACGTGCGCTCGGACCGCCGACTCGTCCGGCTCGCGCCACACCGAGGGCATGGCGTCGGCGATGGCACTCGCGAGGTCCTCGGCGCGGAGCTTGCTCCGTTCC
The DNA here is from genome assembly GCA_039193795.1 of Actinomycetota bacterium. Lineage (GTDB taxonomy): Bacteria > Actinomycetota > Acidimicrobiia > Acidimicrobiales > Aldehydirespiratoraceae > UBA11606. Next base: position 21,883 of record JBCCWI010000028.1, read on the forward strand.
CGGGCGGCGAGTCGAGCCGCCCACCATCCCGGAGGTCGGATCGTGTCGATGTCGCGGATCGGCTTGCCGGCGCCTTCGAGGTCGTCGAACAGGCCGGCCTCGTAGCCGGCCCGGATGCGACGATCGGCGATCTCCTCGAACGCACTCACCGCCTCGAGGGTACCGAACGGGTCGGGTGTGGACGGAAGGTGGGTCAGCTGAACGTGGTGGTGGGGGAGGCGAGCCGCTCGCCGTCGACGGTCAGATCGACCTTCTCGTTGTAGAAGCAGATCAACCCCTTCACCGGTGCCGACTCCGGGAGCGGATCGTCGTACCCCCAGGCCAGGTCGACGTGATCGACGCCGTCGACCGTCACGGTCCAGTAGCGGGCGAAGCCCTTGTAGGGGCAGCCGGTCGAGGTCTCGGTGGGCGTCAGGTGCTCCATGCGAACGTCGGCGACGGGAAGGTAGTAGCGCGGCGGGAGACCTGTCTCGTACAGGATCGTCGGACGGTGCGAGTCGGCCACGACCGTGCCGCCGACCTCGACCACGACATGGCGACTCGACGGCTGCGCATCGACCCGCCGGTACGGGTCGCGCGGGTGCACGAAGACCTCCTCGTCCTCCTCGAACCACCGCTCGACGTCGGCGAAGTCGATCTTCACGTGGTCGGGCAGGTCGTCGATCGTCGTGGTCGGGATTGCGTCGTCGTGGACGTCGGTCACCGGGATGTACCAGTAGGGGTAGTACTCGTGCTCCCACACGAGCTGGGCGGCCTGGGTGTCGACGACGGTGCGGTCGCCGATGCGGCCCCGGATCCACTTGGGCGACGGTTCGATGCGGAGTGCGCTCATGACGATGACAACGCGACCGGCGCAGGCTGGATTCCCGCCGTGTGCCACACTCCGACGATGCTGCCGCCCGTCGTCACCCGCCACGCCCCGAACGCGATGGTCTCGACCATCGACCATCTCGCGACCGAAGCGGGCGTCGACCTGCTGCGCAAGGGGGGATCGGCGGTCGACGCGGCGATCGGTGCCAACGCGGTCCTCGCCGTCACCTGCCCCAACATGTGCGGCATGGGTGGCGACCTGTGGGCGCTGATCCACCACACCGACGGTGCGCCCGAAGCGCTCGACGCGTCCGGCATGGCGGGGTCGGGCGCCGACCCCGACCGGGCCCGGGCCGAGGGGCTGACGGCGGTGCCGATGAAGGACGACATCCGGTCGGTCACCGTGCCGGGTGCGGTCGACGGTTGGCTGGCGATGCACGAGCGTCACGGCCGCGTCGACCTGACGACGGTCTTCGCGGACGCGATCCGGTTCGCCGAGCAGGGCTTCCCGATCCACCCGACCCTGAGCGCCACCCTCGATCGGGTCGCCGGCGTGGAGCACAACGATCTTCCCGCTGCGGCGCGGCCGGGAACGATGGTGACCCGGCCCGGGTCGGCGCGTGCGCTCCGAGCGATCGCCGCCGAGGGGCGCGCCGGCTTCTACGAGGGCGAGTTCGGCGAGGGGCTGCTCGCCGCCGGCCCCGACGAGTACGTGCCGGCCGACCTGGCGGCGGTGCAGTCCCGGTGGGTCGACCCCATCTCGGTCTCCGCCTTCGGGCATGACATCTGGTCGGTGCCGCCGACGAGCCAGGGGTATCTCACGCTGCTGTCGGCAGCGATCGTCGACGGGTTCGATCTCGACGACGACGGACGAGGCACCCACCTGCTGGTCGAGGCGGCGATCCAGGCCGGCCACGATCGACCCACGCAGCTGTTCGACGGCGCCGACCCTGCGGTGCTCCTCTCCGCCGACCGCGTCGCCGAGCGGCGAGCGGCCATCGACCCCGACCGCGCCGGCCACGTCGAAACGCCGAGCTTCGACGGCGACACGACGTACCTGTGCGTGATCGACGGCGACGGTATGGGCGTGTCGCTGATCAATTCGAATGCGAGCGGGTTCGGTGCGCACCTCGTCGCCGGGTCGAGCGGCATCTTCCTGCACGATCGCGGCCTCGGCTTCTCGCTCGAGCCGGGCCATCCGGCCGAGTACCGGCCCGGGAAACGTCCGCCCCACACCCTGGCACCCGCGCTGGTGACCCATCCGGACGGCCGGCTGCGCACCGTGCTCGGGACGATGGGCGGCGACGCCCAGCCCCAGGTCGTGCTGCAGATGCTGGCGGCCTCGTTGGCGTTCGGCCGTAGCGCGGGCCACGCGGTGGGGCGTCCTCGCTGGCGGATCGCGCCGGCGGTCGACACCGGCTTCTCGACCTGGGCTCCCGGCGTGTCCCGCAAGGTCGAGCTCGAGGACGGGGCGCCGGCGGCGGTGGCCGACGCCCTCAGCGCGATGGGGCACGAGCTCGGGACCGCCGATCACTCCCAGTTCGGCCACGCCCACCTGATCGAGATCACCGAGCACGGCTCGCTCGCCGGTGCCGCGGATCCGCGAGCGCTGGCCGGAGCGGCGACAGGCATCTAGGTCGAGGTGTAGCGAACAGATGTTCGCTTTTCTCGGGATGTCGTGGTAGGTTGAGTGAGCCGGTCGCCAGACCCGGCCTCGTCGATCGTCTGGTCCTGAATCCGTGGGCTCGCACCGTGAGGAGGTGGGCGGGCCGTGTTCGAGGACTGGATCACATCACTGGCGTCGGTGGACGATGCGCGTTGTCTGCGCGATCTCGCCCGCCTACGGGCCGCGGTCGACGCGGCCTCCGCTCGTTGTGCGGCACGTGTGGGCGATGCGTCCCGGGTGCGGGGCGCGACCCGCTGTACACAGCGCGAAGCCGACCAGGTCGTCGCGCGTGGCGAGCTGCTGGCCGCCCTCCCCGAGGTCGAGGCCGCGCTGTCGGCCGGTGAGATCTCCGGCGCGCACGTCGACGCGCTCGCCAAGGCCGCGGACCGAACGACGGTCGAATCGGTCGCCGGGTCCCGACTGCTCGCCATCGCGAAGGAGAAGCCCGCCGACGCGATGCGTCGGCAGGTCGAATCTCACGTCCGTCGCGAGTCCACGGCGGATCAGGCCGCCCGGCGAAACGCGCGCCAACGGCGAGCGCGGCGAGGCTTTCTCACCCACGCCGACATGGGTGTCCTCCCCGTCGAGTGGGACGACTCGGTCTTCGCCGAGGTGCGAGCGGTCATCGACGACGAGGTCAATCGGGCGTACCACGCCGACGGTGGCCGGGACGGTGCCGCCGAGCGGCGAACACCTCAGCAACGGTTCGCGGACGTCGTGGCCGATCTCCTGCTCGGGCGGGAGCGGCGAGCGGCGGGGCCGCCGGCGGTGCGGACCCAGATGATCGTCGTCGTGCATCCAGATGGCGCGGGGGAGATCCCGGGCGTTGGGCCGCTCCCTCCTTGCGAGGTCGAGCGGCTTGCCTGTGTCTCTGATCTCCACGGAGCCGTGTTCAGCCGTGATGGGCAACCGCTCTGGCTGGGCGACCGGGTCCGACTCGCCTCCGACGCGCAGTGGCGGGCGTTGATCGTGCGCGACGGAGGATGCGTGGGCTGTGGGGCCCACCCGGCACGCTGCGAGGCGCACCACGTCCGGTGGCGACGCAACGGCGGGCCGACCGACATCGACAACCTCGTGCTGTTGTGTCGGCATCACCATCACCTCGTCCACGACGCCGGATGGCGGGTGATCCGCGGACCTGCCGGCGATTGGGCGTTGGTGCCCCCGTGAGCGGGGCCGGGGCCCCGCGCGTCAGCCGAGCAGGTCGGTGGCGACGTCGTGGAAGAAGCGCGTCGTGAGGTGCAGCGACTCGACGTCGATGCGCTCGTTGTGGCCGTGGAAGCGTGAACCGAACTCCGCCGAGGTCAGCGTCGGTGCGAGGAGACCGGCGCCGTAGGCGACCGCGCCCAACTCGCGGTGCACGCGAGCGTCGGTGAATCCGACGCTGAGCGACGGTGCGATGCGGCTGGTCGGAAAGGGATTGGCGACCGCTTTCTGCATCGAGTCCCACAGCGGGGTGTCGATGCGGCTCTGCGTCGAGGGTTCCTCGAGCAAGACCTCGACCGACACCTGGTCGTAGAGGTCGCCGAGTGCGACGCGGAGATGGTTCTCGACATCGTCGTGGGTCTCGCCCGGCAGGGTGCGGATGTCGACGTCGATCTCGACCACGTCGGGGATGATGTTCGTCTTGGTCTGACTGGAGACCACGTTGGGCGAGAACGTCGTGTGGGTGCAGGCGTGCAGGTGCCCGGCTCTCGATGCCGGCAGGGTGGCGAGCATCTCGTCGATCGCGCCGTCGTCGAGCAGGACCGCCTTCATCTCGTCGTCGAGCGGCATGGCGTCGACCTGCGGCCGCCAGTACTCGTGAAAGCGCGGCCCGGGGTTGTACTCCGAGAGGCGCTGCACGACCGCTGCCGCCTTCACGACCGCATTGTCGGACTTGTAGGGCCGCGAGCCGTGTCCCGGGGTGCCGGTGATGCGCAGGCGGCGCCAGGCGATGCCCTTCTCGCCGACGACCATGGTGATCGTCGGGTCCTCCTCGCTGCCACCGTGCAGACCGCCGTTCTCGGTGAGGAGATAGTCGGTACGGATCGCGTCGGGGTGATGCTCCCCCATGAAGCGGGCCCCGTACGTGCTGCCCGCCTCCTCGTCGGCGACACCGAAGAACACCAGATCGCCCTTCAGCCGCGTGCCGGATCGGGCCAGATTGCGGGTCACGACCGCCATCGACGCGGTGAGGTTGAGCATGTCCACCGCGCCCCGGCCCCAGACCTCGCCGTCGATGATCTCCCCGCCGAAGGGATCCTCGTCCCACCCGTCGGGATTGATCGGCACGACATCGGTGTGGCCGTTGAGGCACAGGCTGGGCGCCTCGGGATCGGTGCCCTCGATCCGGGCGACGATCGAGGTCCGGCCCGGCGCAGCGTGGAACTGCTCGACCTCCAGGCCCGCGCCCTCGAGGAAGGTGGTGAGCACGTCGGCGTTGCGGATCTCCTGACCACTCTCCTCGGTGCCGTCGTTCACACAGGCGTTGCGGATCAGGGTCTGCAACAGCTCCACCGAGTCTTCGCCGCGGGGCTCGCTCACCATCGTCTCCGTTCGGTTCGGGTCGGGCGCACGCCCGGCCGGTTTGCCTGATTCTTACCCATCCTTCACTCCGCTCTCGGAACGTGCCACCACGGTGGGCGCCATGAACGGCCGCCCTTCCCCCGACCGCCGCTGGTACGAGCGGACGATTACTGCGGCGATGGTGCTCGTCGGCTTCGCCGTGGGATCGGTCGGGCTCACCGTCGCCGCCGAACTCCTCGGCGAGGATCCGGTGCTCACCGACGAGTTCAACGCCCCCGTCGCCGAGGACGACCCCGCCGCCGGCGTGGTCGCCGTCGCCGTCACGACCACCACGACCGTCCCGCCGCCGACGACGGTGGAGTCGACGACCGACAGCGAACGTGCCGACGGCGACGACCGTCGCTCCCGAACCGACGACGCCGATGCCCGCAGCGACACCGACGATGGCGATCCCGGGGCGGATCGGTCCGAGCGCGAGCGGGACCGCTCCGAGCGCGACGATCGCGAGACTCGGCGTCGGGCCTGAACCGGGTTGCCGGCACCCGCTCCGGGTCGGATTTGCGTCGCCGCGACGCCGATAGTCTGCTGACCCGGACCCGTTCGCCGACCGGGCGAGCGCTCGGTCGATCCCCGAGGAGCAGACATGCGCGGCATCATCGCCGTCGGTGGGTACGTGCCCCATCACCGACTCGACCGCAGCGAGATCGCCGCCTTCTTCGGCAAGGGCGGCGGGCGCGGCCGGCGAGCGGTCGCATCGTACGACGAGGACACCACCACGATGGGCGTGGCCGCGGCCCGCCTCGCCCGAGCCTCGGCGCCCGACACCACCATCGACGCACTGTGGTTCTGCACCTCCACGCCCGCCTACCTCGAGAAGACGAACGCGACCGCCGTGCACGCCGCGCTGCGCCTCGATGCGGCGGTCGGCGCGCTGGACTTCGGCGGTGCGCTGCGATCGGGTGCGGGCGCGCTCCGCACAGCGCTGACCGCCGGCGTGACGACGATGGTGGTCGCCGGCGACCAGCGCGACGGTCTGGCCACCTCGGGCGACGAAGCGGCCGGCGGCGACGGTGCCGCTGCGATCCTGGTCGGCGACGACACGGCCGGCCCCGTGATCGCGGAGTACCTGGGCGCAGGGGTCGTCACCGACGAGTTCCTCGAGCGCTGGCGAGTGCCGGGCGCGCCGCGTTCCCGGACCTGGGAGGAGCGATTCGGGGAGGTTACCTACGCGCCGCTGATGACCGACGCCTGGCAGGCCGCACTCGCCGACACCGGTCTCGACGTCGGCGACGTCGACCGGCTGGCGGTCGTCGGGACCCACGCCCGAGCGGTGGCCCGCAACAGCAAACGCCTCGGGATCGACGAGGCCCGCATCGACGACCTGTCCGCCACCGTCGGCAACACCGGTGCGGCACATCCGCTGCTCGTGCTGGCCGCGGCCCTCGAGAATGCCGAGCCGGGCCAGACCATCGCGGTCATGACCCTCGCCGACGGGGTGGAGGTGATCGTGGTCCGGACCACCGACGCGGTCGCCGACTACCGGCCGACCCGCCCGGTCGCATCGCAGCTCGAGCACGGCACGGCCGTGTCCTACGCCCAGTTCCTGTCGTGGCGGGGCATGGTCGCCGTCGAACCCCCGAACCGACCGCTGCCGAACCGGCCGTCGGCGGCCGCGTCGCATCGTCGAGACGACTGGAAGTTCGGCTTCGTCGGGAGCCGAGATCGCAGCACCGGCATGATCCACCTCCCTCCGGCACGCGTGTCGGAGAAGGGTGGCGCAGTCGACGACATGGAGCCGGTGCCGATGGCCGACACGCTGGGCACGGTGGTCAGCTTCACGATCGACAAGCTCGTCTACTCGCCGAGCCCGCCGGTCGTGTTCGCCGTCGTCGACTTCGACGGCGGCGGACGAGCACCGTTGGAGCTCGCCGACTGTGGCCCCGACGAGATCGAGGTGGGGATGCGGGTACGGCCGACCTTCCGGCGCCTCTTCACCGCCGACGAGATCCACAACTATTTCTGGAAGGTCGAGCCGGTCAGGGGTGAGGTCGGCGTCGACGGACCTGCCGCTGCGTCGGCGGCAGCGGCGAAGGGAGCGGAGTGATGGGTTCGCACGGCATCAAGGACCAGGTCGCGATCATCGGGATGGGCTGCACGCCCTTCACCGAGCACTGGGACAAATCGCTCGACGATTTGATCATCGACGCGGCTCAGCTCACCTACGCATCGGCCGGCATCGAACAGGACGACGTCGACGCGTTCTGGTTCGGCACGTCGCAGTCCGCCGCGTCGGGCCTCGCCATGGGTGGGCCGCTCAAGATCCACGGCAAGCCGATCACCCGGGTCGAGAACTACTGCACGACCGGATCCGAGGCGATGCGAGCGGCGGCGTACGGTGTCGCGTCCGGTGCCTACGACGTCGTGATGGCGCTGGGTGCGGAGAAGGTCAAAGACGGCGGCTATCAGGGCCTCAACGCCTTTCCGATCCCGACCGACGGCACCCAGCGGACCCTCACCGCGGCTGCGATGTTCGCCATGATCCTCCCGGCGTACGCCGAGAAGTACGGCGTCGACGAGGACGAGGTCCGTTACGCCGTCGCCACCATCGCCGAGAAGAACCACTTCAACGGCGCTCGCAACCCGCTCGCCCAGTTCCGCCGCGAGACCAGCGCGGAACAGATCTGCCAGATGGCCGCAGTGGCCGGTCGCCTGTCGGTCTTCGACTGCGCCGGCGTGGCCGACGGTGCCGCCGCGGTGATCATGTGCCGCGCCGAGGACGCCCACAAGTACACCGACAACGCCCTCTACGTGAAGGCGCTGTCGTTCGTCGCCGGCACCGGCGCCGGCTCGCTCGACCCCGACTACGACTACACGACCCTGCCGGAGTGCAAGTGGTCGGCTGACGATGCGTACGCCCAAGCCGGCGTGACCTCGCCGCGCGACGAGATCGCCGTGGCCGAGGTCCACGACTGCTTCACGCCCACCGAACTGGTGCTGATGGAGGACCTCGGGTTCTCCGATCCGGGCCACGCCTGGCGCGATGTCCTCGACGGCGCCTTTCGGCTCGACGGACGGCTTCCGATCAACAGCGACGGTGGCCTCAAGGCGTTCGGCCATCCGGTCGGTGCGTCGGGGCTGCGGATGCTCTACGAGATCTGGTTGCAGCTGCGGGGAGAAGCCCCCGACGACCGTCGGATCGCCGATCACGGACGCAAGCTCGGTCTCGTGCACAATCTCGGCGGCTATCCCGGCGAGATGGTGAGCTTCGTCGGCATCTACGGCACCGAACCGGGCTGAGCCCGCCTGGCCTCCGGGCCGCCCGCACCGAGGCCCCAGCGGAGGCCCGGCGTGTCATCATCGGTCCGCGATGCTTGGCGGAACCCCTCCCGTGTGGCCGCGCGCCCGCGCCCTCGTGCTCGCCCTCACCGTGCTGGCGGGCCCCTCCGTCGCGGTCGCCGTGCCGAGCGCTGCCCAGGACGACGGTGCCCGCGATCGAATCGCGCAGGACGACGCGCCGGAGCCGGCCACGACCGGCGACCGCCCGAGTGCCGGGGAGGTCGGCCGCGAGGACGGGCTTCGGGTCGAGACGATCACGACCTACCGGGTGGTGCCCGACGCCTTCGCCATCGATGTCGAGGTCCGCTACGTCCTCACCAACGAGGTGCCCGACCGCACCACCGACCAGGCGATCAACCGGGTCGTGTTCCGGGAGTTGGTCGAGTCGATCCCCGTCGACGCAGTCGACGTCGGAGCCACGGTCGCGGATGGCACACCGCTCGACGTCGCCCCGGCCGACGGCTCGGTACCGGGCGCCGAAACGGCACCCCAGGCAGAGTCCGAGTCCGAGTCCGAGTCGGAGGTCGCAGGCGGCGCGTCTCAGCCGTTCCGCCTGTGGCGCATCGACCTCGGGGTCGACCTGCTCTTCGGGCAGTCCCGCGAGCTGACCCTTCGGTACCGGCTCCCCGACGGGCCGCCGCGCGATCTCGACGCCTGGGCGCGGATCAACCCGGCGTTCGTCGCGTTCTCGGCGTTCGGGCGCGGGGACGACACGCTCGCGACGGTGCGGATCGAGGTGCCCGACGGCTTCGAGGTCGAGATCTCGCCCCTCCAGGGGTCGGTGCAGGCGCTCCCCGGAGCAGACGGGTATCAGCGGTGGGAAGCCGCCGCGATCGACCGTCCGTACGAGTGGCGGGCGTTCGTCGTGGGCTCGGACGAGCGCGGCTTGATCCGGTCCGAGTTCGAGGTGCCCGGTGTGGGCCCGTTCGCGGTGGCGGCGTGGCCAGGGGACACGGAGTGGGTCGAGTTCGTCCAGACCACGATCGAGGCGATCGGCCCGTTCCTCGAGGAGGCGATCGGGCTCGAGTGGCCCCACGACGGCCCGCTCCAGGTCACCGAGACGGTCGTTCCGGCGCTCGCGGGGTATGCCGGTCGCTACTCGGAGCCGGCGCCGACCGCCGACGGCGGCACGGCGACGATCGATGCGCTGGTCGAGATCGGCGAGGACCTCAACGCCGAAGTCCTGAGCCACGAGATCTCTCATGCGTGGTTCAACACCGAGTTCTCGCCGATGCGATGGCTCACCGAGGGACTGGCGGAGTACTACGGCTACAACGCCGCTCGGGCGGCCGGTATCGACCGTCCGGAGCGGTTCCCGCTGCCGATCCCGTCGCATCCCGAGGCGGTCGACCTCGTCGACTGGGCGTGGCCGGACGGGCCGGTCGACGACGAGGACTACGGCGAGCTCTACGGCTACTCCGCCTCGTTCCACGTGATCGACTCGTTGAGCAGAGGCACCGGCGCCGACGGGCTGCGAGCGGCCGTCGACACGTTGATGAACGACCGCAACCCGTACGCACCGGAGCTCACCCTGGCGACTCCGGTCGACTGGCGGCGGGCGCTCGACGCGTTCGAGGCCGCCGGTGGGGCCGATTCGGCGGAGGTGATCTTCCGGAACTGGGTCGTCGGGGACCGGGCCGATGGCGAGCTCGACGAGCGGCGCCGTGTGCTCGACGCGCACGCCGCGCTCGTCGACCACGAGCTCGGCTGGCGGATGCCGACGGCGGTGCCGGTGCTGTTGGCGGCGTGGGACTTCGAGGCGGCCGCCGATCTGATCGCTCGACTCGAGATGATCCTCGACCGGCGTGTCGCGAGGACGGAGCGGGCCGAGGCCATCGGGGCCCGGCTGCCCGACGACGACCGGCTCGCCTACGAGGCGATCGCGGGAGCCGGGGCCGGCGACCTCGCAGACGCGGTCGCCTCGGCCGAAGCGATCTCGCTCCGGCAGGGGACGGTGCTGAGCGAACTGGAGACGACCGGCGCCCTACTGGACGAACCCCGCGGGTTCGTCCGCCGGCTAGGGCTGCAGGGACTCGACCCCGATGCCGAGTTCGCCGCGGCGGTCGCCGCGTTCGCCGACGGAGACTACGAGCTCGCAGAGTCGTCGGCCCGGTTGGCGGCGACGCAGCTGGAGGAGGCTCGTGAGCGCGGCGTCGGTCGGCTCGTCGAGTGGCTCGTGTACGTCAGTGCCGTCCTGATCGGCACCGCGGTGATCGGTTGGCTGTGGTGGCGTCAGCGCCGGCAGTACCAGCCGCCGACACCGTCACCGTGAGACCCGTCGGGGGCGGCCGATCCGTACCTCGGTCCCCGGGGTCCAGTGCACGACGGGGGTACCGGTCGGCTCGGGCAGACCGGCGGCGGTGAGCAGCTGGTCGTCGAGGTCGAGCAGTTCGGCCCGGTACAGCGGCCAGCGTCCGTGATCGACCGGGGCGTAGAGCGTGATCGCCCGGCGGGCGTCCATCGACGGGAACCGTGAGTAGAGACCCCACCGGGCGGTGAGAAAGTGCTCGAAGTCCGACACCGACGCCTGGTCGATCGCATCGTCGATCCGAGCGACGCTGTGATGCGACGGGAGGTCGCCGCCGGGGGTTCGACGTCGCGGCCATCGTCGGGTGGAGTCGTAGCGCCACACGGCCCCCGGTTCGCGCCGGCCTCGATCGATGGTCATGTCGGCCCAGAAGTAGGGGAGGCCGTAGGTGAAGCGGGCGGTCATGGTCGCCGCCAGCCCGCCGGCCTCGAGCGAGCAGAACCACACGCCCGGCCGTCCCTGGGCGTCGCGGACATAGGTGCGGACGTTGGTCTCGGGAAAGGTGCCGACGAGCGGGAGTCGGAGCCCACCGGGCGTGCCGACCACCATCTCGAAGGGCACCAGGCCGACCCACGCTCGTGGGTGGCCGTCGTCGTCGGGCCACGTGTCGACCACCAGGTCGTCGGGCAGGAGCGCCTGCAGGACCTCCGGGTCGTAGTCGACGTGGATGAACGTGAGGTCGCGCCACCACATGCGCATGACTTCGAAGCGGACCCGCTCCAGCGGAGCCGGGGGGTAGCGGTCCGTCGTCTCCGCCCGTGGTGTGTCCTCCGGTGCCATGTCCTCCAGTGTCGCAGTCAGCCGGTGGCAAGGAGGTAGCGGGCGGCATCGGCCGGCCGTTCGCCAATCGTCTTTCTGACGCTGCGTCAGGGTCACGGTCGGTGACATCGGGGCGGATGTGCTCTTCGCGCAACGTGGTCGCATGATCGCCCTGTGATGTCGGACACAGGTGATGTGTCCGCTGACCAGGGTTTTTGTCAGTTGGCTGACGGTTCTGCCGATCGAGACCGAGTACATCTGAACATTGGCCACAACCACTGGACGTGGTCGGTCAGACACTGGTAACCATGGGACCGGCGATGGGCGGAGACAAGTGTCTTCGTCGACGATGGGAGACACAGATGGGGCACGCGCGGCAGCGCAGCGGACGGCCGACGACCGCGGGATGGCGGGTCGGTTTCAGTCCGTCCGGGACTGGATCGTGGTCAGGCAGTTGGTTCGAGCAGCAGATGATTGCGGTGCTCGCGGTGATCCTGCTCGCCGCCACGATCGCCACACCAGCGCTCCAGCGTGCGGCGATGGATCTCGAGGAGCGGATCGAGGACGCCCTGTCGTCGAGCCAGACCGTGCAGCCCGGCGTGGTGCCGGAGGGATTGACCGCCGAAGAGTGGGCCGACATCCAGGCCCAGATCGCCGCCCTCCAGGCGACCCCGGAGCTGAGCCCGCAGGTCACCGTCGAGCCCGCCGCCACGCCCACGCTGCGGCTCGGCCGGTTCGCCGAGGCCGCCTTCGCCACCGCAGGTGTCACCTACACGTTCGATGAGCAGACCGTGCGGCTCGGCACGGTGTCGGTCGGCGGTCCCATCGCCGCGGCCGCACCCGAAGCCGATCCCGCCGAGGGCCGGGTCGTGTACGACCGCGGCAACGTCGAGGAGTGGTTCGTCGAGACCGATCGTGGCATCCAACAGGGCTGGACCATCGCCCAAGCCCCGGCTGGTGTCACCGACGAACTCGTCATCGAGGTCGCACTCGGCACCGACCTGATCCTCGTGCCGGTCGCCGACGACGCCATCGCGCTCGTCGACGCGTCCGGAAACGGCGTCGCGACCTACGAAGGTCTCCTCGCATGGGACGCCGACGGCGTCGATCTGCCCGCCTCGATGACCGTCGTCGAGGACCGCATCGCGATCACGGTCGATGTCGAGGGCGCGACGTATCCGATCACCGTCGATCCGACGTTCACCGCCGACCAGACACTGACCCCGATCGCGACGCGCGCTGGCGATCGTCAGGGCGCCGCCTTGGCGACGGCGCAGACCGCCGGTGTGGCCGACGGGACCGTCCTGGTCTCGACCGCCCCCGGCAGTGACCAGTTCGGCGACGGGATCGGTGCCGCCAACGTGTACGTCTGGGACACGGTCGATGGCGACTGGGATGTCGAGGCACAGCTCCAGCCCACACCTGCGGGGACGCCCGACGACGACGATCTGTTCGGTTGGAGCGTCGCCATCGCGGGCGACTGGCTTGCGGTCGGCGCTCCCGGTCACGACGCCAACGGCACCGACTCCGGTGCCGTCTATCTCTACGACGCCTCGGGCGGTACGTGGCAGTTCAGCGACGTGCTCTACCAGTGCGACCCCGGGGCGTTCGCCGGCTGTGGCGACGTCGTCGGCCAGGGCGGCGCGGCGCTGGCCGGGTTCGGCTTCGACGTGGCGTTCATCGACGAGGACAACCTCGTCGTCTCCGCGCCTCGTTCCGAGGTCGGCAGCGCGGCCGGTGGCCAGGTGTTCATCTACCAGAACCAGGGTTCGGGGCACCGCCTCCAGTCGACGGCCGCCGTCATCGACAACCCGAACGACACGTCCAACGACCGGTTCGGCTTCGCGGTCGATGCCGACGCGAACGGCAACATCGTCGTCGGCGCGCCCGCGGTCGACTTCTCCTTGCTGACCGACGCCGGTGGCGTGTACTGGTACACCTGGAACGGTACGACGCTGAGCGCGGCCGAGGAGATCGGTAGCCCGCTCAACGGCACCAATGGCTCGTTGCGCGGCACCGACGTCGGCGTGCTCGAGGAGGACGCCGTCACCGGTGGCGAGTTCGTCTTCATCGTCGGCACGTTCGATCCGGTCGCGGAGTCGGGCCTCGGGGCCGACATCTTCGTCGCGTCGTCCGGCTCGATCCCGGGCTCGACGACCGAAACCCGGACCCAGTCCGTCGGTACGGCGCTGGCCGACACCGAGCTCGAGCTCGACCTGACCCTCGATGGCCTGATCATCGGCTTGCCCAACCAGCGCAACGCCTTCTTCTGGGGATACGACTCGGCCACGGACACCTTCACCGGCGAGGGTTCGGTGACCAACATCGGCGCGACCTTCGAGGACGAGTACGGCAGGGCGGTACTGCTCGTCAACGACGGTTCGGTCAAGAACGTCGTGATCGGCGCCCCTGGGCGCACCGATAGCACGTCGCAGCGCACCTTCCCCGACGCCGGCCGGGTCTTCACCAAGGTGCTCGGTAACCCGGTGAGCGATCCGTTCGCCCAACAGCTGTTCTCGATCGCGTCGACCAACGGCGACCGCTTCGGTGGCAGCATCGCCATCGACGGGAACTTCATGGCGGTCGCCGCTGACGGCGACGACAACGAGGTCCGCAGCGCGGGCGCGATCTACCTCTACACCCGGATCGACGGCACGTCGCCGTGGGCACTCGGCGACGTGATCAATCGTGGCGGCGCCAACGCAGCCGACGACAACTTCGTCTGGTCCATGGCGGTACGCGGCACCACGGTCGCAGCCTCCCAGCTCGACACGCTGACCGGCGCAAGCGAGGTCTATGTCTGGGAGCAGCTCAGCCCGACCTCCTGGGCCCAGAAGGGCGGCGTCATCGTCGCACCGGGCGCCAACGATCAGCGGTTCGGCGAGTCGCTCGCCTTCGGTGTCGACGAAGACCACCTCCTGCTCGGCGCCTCCGACGCCGACCCCGGATCCGACGGCGGCGTGTATGAGGTCTTCTACAGCGGCGGCTGGGGCACGCCGACGACTTTCGCCTCGCCGATCAACCAAGGCAGCAACTTCGGACGAACGCTGGCGTCCTACGTCGACGCGACCGATCTCCACGTCGTCGTCGGTGACTCGCGCGACAACGAGTTCGCCGGCCTCGACCAGGGCGGCGCCTTCACGATCCTGACCCGATCGCTCGTCACGCCGGGCTGGAGCACCGTCGCGAAGATCGGTGGCGACCAGTTCCTCAGTTCGGGGGGTGTGGCCATCCACGGTGACCGCGTCGTTGCGAGCAGCTTCGACAACCTGAGCCTGGAGTCCACCGTCCAGATCTTCGAGGGTCCGGCGTGGTCCTCCACTCCGGTCGCGACGCTCACCGGCACGCAGTACGGCCAGTTCGACATCAACGCCAGCCGGCTCGCGGTCGGCACCGACACCGGCACGACCGAACTGTTCAACCTTCCGCTCTCGGGGACACTGTCGACCCCTGACGACATCTTCGACCCGGCAGGGTCGAACAACTCACCGGCCCTGGCCCTCGACGACGGCATCACCGTCGCCATGACCGATCAACTGCAACCCACCGGCGGGACCGACACCGGTCGCGGGTGGACGGCAAACTTCGCGCCGACGAGCTCGGTGATCGGTGAGAACTCGATCGACATCGAGAAGAACTGGATGGCGATCGGCAACCCCGAGGACGACGCCGTCTACGTGTTCGAGCACGATGGCTCGTCGTGGATCCAGCAGCAGGTCATCAGCGGCACCGCCGGCACCTCGTTCGGTGCGGCGGTCGCATTGGTCGAGCGGGCCCTCATCGTCGGCGCCCCCGGCGACGACGGGCTCGGCATCGACGCCGGTGCCGCGTTCGTCTACAAGCGTGCCGACGCCAGCGACACCTATGTCGCCGACGGCGCGATCTCGGGCGCCGGCCAGGACGCCGGTGACCGCTTCGGGTTCTCGTTGTCCGCGGTCTTGACCAGCTTGTTCGTCGGCGCACCGGGCGACGATGTCGACGGCGCCGATGGCGGTGCCGTTCATGCGTTCGTCAACATCGCGAACTATCAGACGACGTTCCGCGACGGCATCGCCGGCTCGGAGTTCGGCTACGACCTCGACACCGGCACCCACGACACCGCCGTCGCGGTTGCCATCGGTGCGCCGGGCACCTCGAACGACCAGGGCGACTTCCACCTCTACACAGGCACCAGCGCCGCCTCGATGAGTCAGTTCTCGATCGACGCCAGCGGCAAGTTCGTCGCGCTGAACCCCGGTGCCCGCTACGGCGAGGAGATCTCGGCTGACTGGATGACCTTCAACCAGGTCCTGATCACCGCGAGCTACGACGACGACACCGTGTACCTGCACCGGGTCCGCGTCGACAACGGTGCGGCGGACGACTTCACCCAGCTCACCGACGCGAGTGGCTCGGTGGTGGGCCTGGATTCGTCCGGCGACACCATGGTCATGGTCGGTTCGACCGTCGAGCGGTTCTCGATCAACGGTGGCACCACCGCGAGCCTCGCCGACTCCTTCCGCAGCGACACCTTCACCACCCCGGCGGCGACCTACACCGACATCGCGGTCGAGGGGAACTTCGCCATCGCGGTGAGCGACGCCGGCAGCGGTGCGTTCACCGACCTCAGCTCAAACCAGGTGATCAGCTTCGTGCCGGGCGTCGATGACGGCAACGCCCGCGGTCGCAAGCTGTTCGCGCCCGAACCAGCCGAGGGCGACAAGTTCGGTCGTGCCGTCGCGGTCGACGGCGACACCCTCGTCGTCGGTGCCGAGTTCGCCGAACGGCGAGAGGACGGCTCCGGCCAGGTCCACGTCTTCACGTACGACGGATCCGCATGGGTCCACCAGCAGGAGCTCTTGCCGCCCACCGCCCGCGAGAGCCGGGATTCATGGGGTCGCGATGTCGCCATCTCCGGCAACACCATCGCCGTCCTCGGAGGCAACGGCGGCGCCAACCACATCGCGGTCTGGGCGACCCGCCCCAACGCGAGCGCCCCCTTCACGATCGCGACCGACGCCTTCCGCGATGTCGTCGCCAATGCGATCGACACCGACGGCCAGACCCTCGCGACCGTGCGCGGCATCTCCGCGTCGGTCTTCACCGGTGGTCCCGCATCGTGGACCGGAATCGCGGAGAAGACCGTCACCGGTCTGTCCAGCGGCCGCGACATCGCGGTGCAGGGGAACCTGCTGGCCATCTCCGAGACGCCGAACGGTACGACGACGAATCCGTCGTCAAACCACGGCGAGGTCGGCCTGTATGCGCTCGCCCCGTTCACCGGCAGCTCGTTCCAGACGCTCGTCGGTGATCGTCCCGGCGGCGCGATCTGGAGCGACGCGTTCGGCCAGAGCATCGACATCGACACCGACGGCTCGACCCTGATCGCCGGCGCCCCCTTCGACCTCGACCGCGCCGGTCGGGTCTATGTGTTCGAGGGTTGCGATGTGGCGTGCAACAAGGCCTATGTCGAGGGCAGCGACGCCGGTGGCGAAACCGGCTACACCGTCTCGATCAAAAACGGTCGGGCTCTCTTCTCCTCTCGCCTCGCCGGCAACGCCTCGCTCAGCGGGGCCAGCGACCTCATCGTGCGCGGTGCGTCCGGGACCTGGTCGGCGACGAGCCACCGCTACGACGCCCCCGACGCCGACGGTATCGACCAGTACATCTTCGTGGCTCTCGCGGGGGAGTGGGTCGTCGTCGGTGCAGGCGACGAGGACCAGGCCGGCGTCAACGCCGGTGCGGTCATGGTCTGGCCGGTGCCGCCGGACCAGAAGGTGGTGCCGACCGGCCGCAGCGGCGCGAACCAGGCGAACCTGTCGCCGGACCAGTCGTTCCGGGTCGACATCAGCGGCGACACGATGGTCGTCGGCTGGCCCCTGAGCAACAACGGCTCCGGGAGCGCCGACGTCTTCGTCCGCAACGCCGACGGCATCTGGACGCTCCAGCAGACCCTCACTCCGGCCTTCAGCACCGGAGCCAACTTCGGTTCCGATGTCGCGGTCGATGGCGACACCGTCGTCCTCGGCGGCCCGTTCCATGTCGGTGCCAGCAACGGTGGCGTCTCGATCTGGTCGCGCTCCGGCGACGTGTGGTCCGACGAGGGGATCGTCACCGCCGGCGGCAACGGCGGCTGGCTCGGCTGGTCCGTCGACATCGCCAACGGCATCATCGTCGCAGGCGCACCCGCGCAGGCAGCCAATTCCGGCCTGGTCGTGGTCATCAGCGGGGGCAACGGTTCCTGGGCCTTCGACTCGCTCTTGATCCCCGCGACGCCGGCCCCGGGCGAGTGGGTCGGCTGGGACGTCGCGATCGATGCCACCGGCGTCGAAGTCGTCGCCGGTTCCCAGCTCGGGATCCTCGAGCACTACACGATCGGCACGGGTCACATCCAGACCTTCGACACCGGCACGACCGACCCGGTCGAGAACGTCGGTGTCGAGAACGGCCGGACCGCCGGTCTCACCGATCAGGGCGACGCCTTCGTCTGGCAGCTCAGCACGGGCACGTCGCTGGGTGGGGTGACCTACAACGCCATCTCCGCCGACCCGACGCTCGACTTCGACGGCAGCAACCTCGTGATCGGCGACGAGGACGTCCTCGCCGCCTCCGGTGAGGTCCGGGTCTTCAACTACGACGGTGCCACCTGGCAGCCGTCGGCGACCCAGCCGACCATCACCGCACCCGACGCCATCACCGCGGGCCGGTTCGGCACCCATGTCGCGCTCGACAACGGCTATCTCGCTGTGCTCGCCCAAGACGACGACAATGCTCGAGGTCGTCTCGTCGGATCGGTCTACGTCAGCAAACTGGCCACCGTCACGCCGCCCGACAACCCGTCGTTGCAGTTCGACCTCGGCCTCGCCGCCGGTCAGCAGCCGACCGTGCCGGTCACCTCCGGCATCGCGATCGCCGACATCGACGCCGAGCTGCTCGAGGAGGCCGGCGAAGGCACCCTCGCAGCCTCGCCGCTCGGCCAGACCGACCTCGAGAACTCGCCCCTCGACGAGGTGAAGCTCAGCGACACCGAGATCCCCGAAGCGATCCTCGCCAACCCCGAACTCCGCGACCTGCCACTGATCGACATCTCGCTCGACCTGCCCGGCGGTTGGTCCGGGATCCTGGCCGGCACGATCTTCGAGAACCGCCCGTTGCAGGACATCACCCTCGGCGAGGTGCTCCCGACCAGTGGGCCCAACGCGAGCCCGGTCGGCAGCACCATCCAGGCGCTCAACCTCTCCGACCTCGACGTCAACGGCACGCCGCTGACCGCGCTGCCGTTGACCGCGCTCGTGCTCGGCGATCTGCCGCTCACCGCGCTGTCGACCAACACCGAGATCTGTGAGGCCTTCGGTCCGTCCTTCCCCGGCCTGACCTGTGGGCAGATCGTCTCCCAGGTCGGCAATCTGTCCGTCACCGAGGCGTCCCTGCAGGGTCTGCCGCTCACCGCGCTGCCGCTGACTGCGCTGCCGCTGACTGCGCTGCCGCTGACGGCCTTGCCGCTCAACGGTCTCCAGCTCGGCTCGCTCGAGCTCGAACAGTCGCCGTTGACCGCGCTGCCCTTGACGGCGTTGCCGTTGACCGCGCTCGGGCTCGACTCGATCCCGTTGACCGCGCTGCCCTTGACGGCGTTGCCGTTGACGGCGTTGCCGTTGACCGCGCTCGGGCTCGACTCGACTCCGCTCACCGCGCTGCCGCTCACCGCGCTCCAGCTCGAGGGCATCCCGCTCACGGCCCTCGAGGTCGAGGGAGCTCCGCTGACCGCGTTGCCGTTGACCGCCCTTCCGTTGACGGCGCTGTACGCCGGCGATGACGAGCCGCTCCAGGACCTGCCGCTCGACGGCGGTGCCGACTGGTGCACCACCCTCGCCGAACTGGGCAACGGGTACGACTGCACCACCGGCGTGAACGTCGCCTCGACCACCCTGGTGGATCTCGCCGTTCGCGGCGTGCCGCTCACCGCGCTGCCGTTGACAGCGTTGCCCCTGACGGCGCTGCCGCTGACCGCGCTGCCGTTGACGGCCTTGCCGCTCACGGCGCTGCCGCTGACCGCGCTGCCGTTGACGGCGTTGCCGCTGACCGCGTTGCCGCTGACCGCCCTTCCCGCCGGTTCGCTCAACATCGCCGGCACGACCCTCGCCGACGTTCCGCTCACCGCGCTCGACGTCCAGGGGTCGCCGCTCACCGCGCTTCCGTTGACGGCGCTCGACGTCGCCACCCTGCCGCTGACCGCGTTGCCGTTGACGGCCCTTCCGCTGACCGCGTTGCCGTTGACGGCCCTTCCGTTGACCGCGCTGAACGTGCCGGGCGGCACGGTCGGCTCGACCCCGCTCACCGCGCTCGACGTGTTGAGCTCGCCCCTGACGGCCCTTCCGTTGACGGCGCTGCCGTTGACCGCCCTCGACTGCTCGCGGACCGACTGCGACGACGGCACCCTCGGCGACGCCATCCTCGACGGCGCCCTCGATCCCGCAGCCGTCGACCTCGAGGACCTGCTGCCGGCCCTCGGCGGCATCTCGCTCGGCGATCTGGTGCCGTTCTTCAACACCATCACTGCCGGCGAACTCGAAGCGGCGATCGCCGGGGTGAATCTCGACCTCGGCGATCTGCCCTCCTTCGACGGCATCACCCTCGGCGATCTGCCCTCCAGCGACCCGCTGGTCTCCCAGCTCGTGCTCGGTCAGCTCCAGTCGGCGCTCGGCGACGTCAGCCTCGCCGACATCGCGACCGCCCTCGGCCTGACCGAGGCCGAGATGCAGCCGATCCTCGGCAGCCTCGGTCTCGGCGATCTCGACACCTTCGGCAACATCACCCTCGGCGACGCGCTCGCCAACGGCGACGGTGGACTCAACCTCGGGCTCGAGAACCTGGGCGACTTCCTCGGCTTCCTCAACCTCCAGCAGATGCTCGATGCCGGCGAGGGCACCAATTCGCCGAACTACGGCGGCGAGACCCTCGGCTCGGCCGAGAGCGACCCGCTGCTCGACCTCGGCTCGCTCACCCTCGAAGACCTCATCGGCCTGGCCGTCCCGCAGTACAACACGCTGACCCTCGGCGACCTGCTCGAGGAACTCGAGCTCTCCGGCAACCTGCTCGGCTTCGTGCTCGCCGACCTGCTCGCCGGGCTCGTCGGGCTCGAAGACGTCGCCTTCGGCAGTGTCGACTTCACCGAGGTCGAGGCCGGCTCGCTGCCCGAGAACACCGTCCCCGACGTCACGTTCCGGGCCGGGTTCCAGGTCGCCGACACGGTCAACAGCCAGAGCGTCGTCGTCGACGTCGAACTGCCCGCCGACGCCACCTACGTGCCCGGCACCGCCACCGTCAACGACGGCAACGGCGCCACACCGCTCGAGCCGATCGTCGGGGAGAACACGCTGCAGTGGACCGTCTTCGGGGTCGACGCCGCCGAACCGCATCTGATCGAGTTCGACGTGCGTCCCGAGGTCACGATCGGCGCCACCTCGCTCACCGGTCGTGGCACCGTGCTCGGCACCGACACCACCATCCCGGGCTCGGCCTCGGTGACGGTGGCCGAGGGCCTCGAGCCCAACGACACGCCGGCGTTGGCGACACCGGTCGCCGACGACACGGTGTACCTCACCTACATCTCGACCGACACCGACCTTGACGTCTTCGAGATCACCCTCGGCGAGCGGGACCGGCTCGCAATCCAGCTGTCGAATCTCACCGCCGACCTCGACCTCGTGCTGTACGGCGTTCCGACCGACACCGCCGTCGGCGCCGCACTGAGCGGCACGTCCGACGAGGCGGCCCTGTCGCCGATCACCGATCCCGACGGCAACAACGCCGACACCGAGATCGTCGACGACTTCCCCCGGCTCGATCAGGACTTCCCGGCCGCCGGCCTGCAGCTGCTCGACGTCTCGAACGCCTCCGGCGAGGTCGACGAACTCATCGTGACCGACGCCCTGCCGGCCGGCACGTATTACGTGCAGGTCCACGGCGCGAACGGTGCCCGCAACCGAGTGCCGGCCACGCTCCAGATCCAGACGATCGAGGCCGACACCCGACCGGCGTGCTCCTCGCTCACCGACATCCTCGGTGGCTCGCTCCCCGCCGCAACCCCGGGCACCCTGCCCGTCGACCTGACCGGCAACACCTTGTTCCTCGTCAATGAGCAGCGGCTCGAGCAGCTCTACGGCGCGGCCGGTCGCGCGGACGTGATGAACAGCCTCGACGCGCTCGTCCTCTACCTCGAGGCGAACGCCAACCTCGGTCTCGATCCGATCGTGATCCCGGTCGAGGCCTACGCCGGGGTCCAGACCGCCTACGCGGCCTGGGACGACCCGGCCAACAGCGAGGACGCCTGTGATCCCGAGGTCGCCAACGCGGTGGTCTCCCAGATCATCACCAACGCGGTCGATCCGATCCGGGACCAGCTGAGCCACATCATCGTGGTGGGCGGCGACGACATCATCCCGATGGCCCGCATCCAGGACGTCACGACGATCGCCAACGAGTACGACTACCGCAACGAACTGGTCGGCGACATCAACACCGCCAACGGGGCCAACGCCGGCGACGTGACCTCGCTCAGCGCCTCGTTCTGGGAGTCGCGCTACCTCTCCGACGACCCGTACGGCGAGTCGGCGGCTCGCAGCCTCGGCGACCGATTCCTGTACGTGCCCGACGTCGCCCTCGGCCGTCTCGTCGAGAACCCGTCCGAGATCGCCTCGGCGTTGGATCACTTCGTGACCTTCCAGGGCGAACTCGACATGGACACCGCGACGGTGCTCGGGTACGACTTCCTCACCGACGCGACCGCAGAGATCGCCGACGACCTCGTCGCTGCCGGGCTCACGGTCGACGCCGACCTCGCCGACGGCATCGACAGCGGGGACGGTCTGCCGTGGGATCGCGTCGACGCCGAAGAGGTCCTGATCCCGCCGGGAGGTGGCGACGCGGACGACCTGATCTCGTTCAACGGCCACTTCGACCACTACCGGGCACTGCCCGCATCCGGTGACCAGGTGCCGGGCTTCGACGACAACGTCGAGACGTCGGCGATCTTCGATGCGCTGCCGACGACCGTGCTCGAAGGCACGCTGCTCTTCAGCGCCGGCTGTCACGGCGGCCTGTCGGTCTCCGACATCCAGATCGGTATGACCAACGGCGACTGGGCCCAAGCGGCGGCCGCCGCCGACGCGCTCTGGATCGGCAACACCGGCTTCGGCTACGGCGACACCGAGACGATCGCCTACACCGAGAAGCTGCTCGAGCTCTTCACCGAAGAGGTCACCCAGCCGCTGCTCGTCGGGTCGGCCACCGTGCCGACGACGGTCGGTCAGGCGTTCACCGTGGCGAAGAACCGCTTCGTCGCCGAGAACGCCGGGTTCACCGTCTACGACGAGAAGGCGTCGATGGAGGCCACCTTCTACGGCCTGCCGATCTACCGGGTCGACATCCCGGCGCAGCCGGCGCCGGCCGCCCCGGTCAACGTCCCGGCGCCCGACGCCACCGGCACCCCGGCCCTTCCGGTCCCGGTCGCCACCGGCAACACGCCGGTCGGCACCCCGCGTGGCACCTACTGGGCCAACTTCGACGCCGACGGCAACGAGCAGATCATCAACTCGCCGGGCCGTCCGGTGCAGCCGCAGCTGACCACCGACGTGTCGGTCGTCGATCCCGCCGACCCGACCCAGCTCGACCAGATCGCCCACGGCGGTCTCGTGCTCGACATGACGTCGACCTACCAGAGCGGCGTCGATCCGGTCGTGGCCTCGGTGATCTTCGACGAGGCAAGCGAACGGCCCGAACCCGAGCTCGGCAACGAGGTCTTCCCCGCGAGACCGCTCGTGATCAACCAGTCGACGACGGCGACCGGCCAGCGACAGACCATGTCGGTCGCGACCGGCCAGTTCCGTCCGGGTTCGTTGACCCAGCGACTCGACTCCGACATCGACGTGGTCGTCTACTACGCCGACCCGAGCGAGACCGACTTCACGGCGCCTCGCGTCGGACGGGTCGAGCGCACGATCGACGCCAACGGCCTCCTCACGATCACCCTGAACGTGCAAGACGACGCCGGCGACGTCGATCGGGTCTACATCCTCCTCGCCGAGGATCCGGGCGCCGGCACCGTCGACTGGCAGGGCTTCGACCTGAGCCAGGTCGGCGCCACGACGACCTGGGCCGGCTCGTTCCAGCTCGACGGCAACACCGACGGCATCGAGTTCCTCGTCCAGGCCAAGGACGACGCCGGCAACGTCGGCTACGCCACCGACAAGGCCGGCAACTTCAGCAGCGACGCCGAGCCCGAGCCGGAGCCCCCGGCGCCGGTCGACCTGTCGATCGACATCGACCCCACCAACCTCGATCCGGGCGGGTCCGGTTGGTACACCGGCTCGGTCGACATCGACGTCACCGTCGACGGCACCGCGACGGCGACCGTCGACGGCGTGGTCTCGACCGTCAGCGACGGCGACACGATCACCGTCTCCGGCGACGGCATCCACACCGTCGAACTCGAGACGCCGATCGGGGAAATGATCAGCACGCTGATCCGAATCGACACGACCGGCGCGCCGACGTTCGCCGCGAGCGTGCCCGTGGAGGGCGGCGTGTACAGCCCGGCAGTTCCGAGCTTCTACGACTTCGTCTGCTCGGACCCGAGTCTCGAGTCGTGCGCTGCGCTGGTCAACGGCACGCCGGTCACCCCCGGCACGCCGCTGCCGACCACCGGCGGCGCCTACGTGCTCAACGTGACCGCCACCGATGCGCTCGGCAACAGCGAGAGCTTCACGGTGAACTTCTCGGTGAGTACACCGCTCGACGTCGATGTCGACGACACCAACCTGGCCGGCAACGGTTCGGGTTGGTACGACGGTCCGGTCGAGATCACCGCCACGGCGTCGTCACCGATCGAGTACAGCATCGATGGGAACCCGGCGGTCTCCCTCCCGAGCGGTGGTTCGTTCACCCTCGCCACGAGCGGACAGTTCGTGGTCGCCATCACCACCGATGCGGGCGAGAGCTTCTCCGAGACCATCCGCATCGATTCGACCGGTCCGCCGGTGGTGACGCCGGTGTTGCCGGTCGATGGTGGTTCGTATGCCTTCGACGGTGGGGACACGTATGCCTTCTCGTGCACGGATGTGAGTCCGACGACGTGTGAGGCGTTGCTCGTCGGGACGGGTCCGGTTGCGGTCGGTGATGTGTTGCCGTCGGCGATCGGGAGCTATGTGTTGGAGATCACCGGCACCGACGTGGTCGGTGATTCGGTGACCGAGACGGTGAACTTCGCGGTCACGAGTTCGTTGGATGTCGACATCGACGACACCAACCTGGCCGGCAACGGCTCGGGTTGGTACACGGGTCCGGTCGACATCACGGTGAGCGCCGCGTCGGCGATCACGTACATCGTCGGTGCGGGTGCGCCGACGAGCTTGCCGTCGGGCGGCACGTTCACCGTGAATGGTGAGGGTGCCAACACCGTCGTCATCAGCACGGCGGGTGGTGAGTCCTTCACCACGACGATCGAGATCGATGCGACCGGGGCGCCGACGTTCTCCGAGGGGACCCCGACCAGCGGGGCGACCTATCCGTTCGACTCGGGTCTCTCCTACGCCTGGACCTGCACCGACACCAGCCTCGTGTCGTGTGACGGCAGCGTCGGTGGCAACCCGGTCGCGGTGGGGGATCCGTTGCCCACGGCCGCAGGGCCCTACACGCTGGTCGTGACCGGAACCGACATCGTCGGCAACAGCG
>JBCCWI010000029.1:0-46484 GCA_039193795.1 Actinomycetota bacterium
CCACGGGGGTCGAGACCGGGCGGGCGGGCGCCCGGCTCGTCATGGTGGGGCCCGGCGGCGGGGGGTGCGGCGATCCCGCCGACCGCGACCCGGTGGCGGCCGAGAACGACCGCCGCCAGGGCTACGTGTCCTGAGGCGACAGAGCCGCCGACGGGTCAGCCCGCGATCAGTTCCTGCACTTCGGCGTGGGCCGCAGCCATGATCCCCTCGGGGTCCGACATGATCGACGACGCGGCGACCGTCGTGACGTCGCGGATGCCGAGCCAGCCCAGGAAGGCCGTCAGCCAGGTCGTGCCGAAGTCGCCCGGGCTGCCGATCGGCGCACCGCCCGACGCGGCAACGATGTAGGTCGGACGATCCCGGAGCGTGCCGGCCGGGCCGTTCTCGCCGTACTCGAAGGTCCGACCGCCACGAGCGATCAAGTCCGCCCACGCCTTGAGCGCCGCAGGGGGCCCGAAGTTGTAGAGCGGGCACCCGATGACGAGCACGTCGGCCGCGTCGAGCTCGGCGATCAGCTGATCGGAGAACGCAAGCACGCCCTGCGAGTCGGTGGTGCCTTCCGGCGAGGCGAGGTTGTTGCCGATCTCGTCGGTGAGCAGGGGCACGGCGTCGGTCAGGTGGCGTTCGACGACGGTTCCCGTGTCGCCCGCCAGCCCGGTGGCGAGGGTGTCGCCGAGCGCACGGGTGGCGGAGTCATCACCGCGGGCGCTCGAGGAGAGATGAAGAACGGTGGTCATGGGTGGGTCCTGTTCGATTCGGTCGTGGGTCAGGACCCGATCCAACTCCCGACACCCACGTCCTATTTCAAGATTGAATTGATTTCGAGATGACGAGCGGGCAGGTCCAGGCGGCATCCGTCGTTTTCTGGCAGCCTCCCGAGACATCGATCGTCGAGGAGACCCGTGGGAATCGTCTGGGGTGTGATCATCGCCGCCGTCGGCGTCGCATTCATCGTGTGGGGCCGAACCCGGTCCGAGTTCGTCGTCTACCGGGTGCTCGCCGCTCGCTCCCGGGTCCTCTGGGGTGAACGGGTCCACGGCTTCTACCAGGCGGCCGGAGCACTGATGGTCGTCGCCGGCGCCGCCATCGCGATCGGCACCTAGGCAGGCAACTCCCCCACCCACCATGTCAACGTTTCGGCGGGCCAATGCGTTGAGGTGGGTGTGATCGAGTTCGACGAGCTGGTGGCAGAGCACGGTGAATGGCTTCGCCGGCTCTGCTGGCTGCTCACGCTCGATCACGACGACGCTGCGGAAGTGGCCCAGGAGACGCTGACCCGCGCCTGGCGCGATCGCGACTCGCTGGTGTTGCACCCGGAGCCCGCCGCATGGCTCCGCCGTGTGGCCCTCAACCTGTCCTTCGACCGGTCGCGTCGGCGTGGCGCCCGACGGCGACGCGGCCACCTCGTCGCGATCGACGACTCCGCACCCGAAACCACGGTCGAGATCGACCTGCACCGGGCCATCGCACGTCTGTCGCCCCGCCAGCGGCAGGCGGTCGTCCTCCGCTACTGGCACGACCTCGACCTGACCGCCTGCGCCGACGCGATGGGGGTCAGCACCGGATCGGTGAAGCAACACCTTTCGCGAGCGCAGGCCGCACTAGCCGCGACACCCGAGCTCGCCCGGGAGGATCCATGACCACCGACGTCTTCGACGATCTCGGCGCGCGGCTCGACCGCCTCGCCGACGCTCACGCCCCCGACCTCTCCGGCTTGACGCCTGCCGAAGAGCCCGGACCTCGCCGGCGGGTCGCCGTCCTGGCCGTGTCGGCAGCCGCCGTCGCGATCGTCGTCGCCCTCCTCCGAGGCGGCCCCGGTGTGCAGACCGAGACGCCGGCCGAGGACCCGGAGCCGATCCTCGACGACCAGATCCTCTCGGCCGATCTTCCGCCCCCGACCTTCGGTGTCGAGCACCTACCCGCCGTGTTCGCTCGGCCGGCGGAAGTCGACGACACCAGCCTGTCCGTGATCGAGCCCGCCACCATGCGATCGGTCGACTTCGTGGACGGCACCGTCGTCATCGGCATGTCGCCGTCGGGTCACACGCTGTGCGCCACGATGGCCGTTGCGTTGGAGGACTACTCGACGGCGAGCGGCGGGATCGGTTGCCTCGCCCCGGCCGCCTACATCTCCTCACAGGTCGGGATCGCCGGACCGCTCCGCCTGCAGATCGATGGAGCGGAGGTCGCGTGGTTCGGCGGGCTCGCACCGATCGACACCCGACGGGTGCTGGTAGACGGGGTGGAGGCGCCTCTCGTCGACGGGCTGTTCCTGCAACGGACGGGGTCGGCCGACGCGCTCGTGGAGTTCGAACTCGAGAACGGCACCGTCCACCGCGCGAACTCGACCGCCGTGGCGCCGGCCGACGATCAGCTCCTCGTCCCGCGCGACAGCGCCTCGCCGGCGGGAAGCCGCCTCGCCGTCCCGGGTCAGACCACGACCGAGGTCACCGCCGCGGGCTGCGTCCGCCACGAGCACGGCTGGGACGTCTTCGCCGGACGCGATCGAACCTGGATCGCCGTGGACCAGACGAGTGGGCTGACCCTCGTCGTCGACGGTGCCGTCGCGACCCGGACGACCACGTGGACCACCACGCCGGTCGAGCACGCCCGGGGCTACGCCCTCGACATCCGGTGGGTCGACGGCGACACCACGGGCGACGCGCTCGTCGTCTGCGGCGATCACGACGCCGAGATCGGCATCTTCCGCGGCGGGCCCGCCACTGACGGGACCGCCGCGGAAGTCACCGCACACGAGCTCGTGCTTCCGGCGTGGGTCGATCTCGGCGTCGTCGATCCGGACACCATCGACGACGAGGTGCTCGACGGTCGACTGCCCGAGATGCTCGACGAACTGTTCGACCTCGCCACCCTCCGACGCATCCCCAGCGACCTCGAGTTCTACGTCGGCCTCGACGACGACCACACCGTCGTCAACACCGCACTGGTGTCTGGCGATACCCTCGGACTGTCGGTCTCGTCACAGCCGATCGCTCGGATGGTCGGTGCCAACCTCTCGACGTGGGGCTTCACCTCGAACGGGCCGGACTCGACCGCCTGGGGGCTGGTGCCCGCCGGCGTCGTCACGATCCAGCCGGCCGGTGGGTTGCCGTTCGCCGTCACCGACGGCGCCTACGCCGTCGGAGGGGTGAGTGGCGCACCGACCTTCATCGACGCCGAGGGCACCGCGTGGGATCCGTGGGACTACCCGGTGGCCGGCACACCGGGCGCCACCCTGCTCGTCGAGGGCACCGTCGACGGCGAGCCGCTCGGCGCCCGCGTCTTCGATCGATCGGTGTGCCTGCGGGCCGATGACGCCGTCTGGATCTGGACGTTCGCCGGTTCACCGGCGGACGAGTTCATCACGGTCCAGCGGGACGGGACCGGGGTGACGATCGAGTCGGTCGGTGACGCCAACGTCCGACTCGGGCAGGCGACCGCTACGGAGATCGTCGAGTCCGAGCGCGTGGCGGGGGACCTCATCGTCACCACGATCGAAGCCGCGAGCGACAGCCTCGATGCCACCATCTCGGTGACCTGCCCGTCCGACGCACCTCATCTCGTCGATCTCATCACCGCCGTCCGCGGGGGCGGTTGAGCCGGCGCGGCGATCAGCCACTCACGGTCGGCGTGTCACCGCCTAGCCTCGAAGGCATGTCCCTGGAGCTGACCGCGTCGACCTCCTTCCCCCACCGCCGACCGGTGCTCGTCGTCATCGCCGACGGGGTCGGCGAGGCGCCGGCTGGTCCGATGAACGCCGTGACCGAGGCGGCCACACCCACCCTCGACCGGCTCACCGACACCCGCCTGTACCGCACACTGCGCGCCCACGGCCCCGCCGTCGGTCTGCCGTCCGAGGACGACATGGGCAACAGCGAGGTCGGCCACAACGCGCTCGGTGCCGGTCGGGTCTTCGCGCAGGGCGCCAAGCTCGTGAATCAGGCGATCGAGTCCGGCGCCATCTTCGATTCCGACGTCTGGCAAGCGGTGATCGCTCGGGCGACCGGCAACACGCTCCACCTGCTGGGCCTGCACTCCGACGGCAACGTCCACAGCCACAACGACCACCTCTACGCCCTCATGCGACGGGCGACCGCTGACGGTGTCCGCCGCATCCGAGTCCACATCCTCCACGACGGCCGCGACGTCGATCCACGCTCAGCGCTGATCTACATCGACCAGACCGAGGCGATCATCGCCGAGCTCAACGCCGACGGGGCCGACGTCGCGATCGCATCGGGCGGTGGTCGCATGCACATCACCATGGATCGCTACGGCGCCGATTGGCCGATGGTCGAGCGCGGGTACCGGTGCCACACCCACGGCGAGGGGCGTGCGTTCGCTTCGGCTCGGACCGCCGTCGAGACGATGTACGGCGAGTCCGACGACGGCGATCAGTACCTCGGCGAGTTCGTCGTCGTCGACGACCGTGGAGACCCGGTCGGCCCGATGGTCGACGGCGACGCCGTCGTCCTCTTCAACTTCCGCGGCGACCGCGCCGTCGAGATCAGCCAGGCGTACGAGGACCCCGACTTCGGGCACTTCGACCGCGGCACCCACCCCGACGTCTTCTACGCGGGCATGCTCCAGTACGACGGCGATCTGCTCGTCCCGACCAACCATCTCGTCGCCCCGCCCTCGATCGACCGCACGATGGGGGAGTACCTCTGCGCGACCGGTCTGAAGAGCTTCGCCGTCAGCGAGACCCAGAAGTTCGGGCATGTCACCTTCTTCTGGAACGGCAACCGCAGCGGCTACATCGACGAGACGCTCGAGACCTACATCGAGATCCCCTCCGACAACGTCGAGTTCAACACCGCACCGCAGATGAAAGCTCGGGAGATCACCGAGGAGACCATCGCGCTGCTGCGCTCCGGCGAGTACGCGATGGGCCGCATCAACTTCCCGAACGGCGACATGGTCGGTCACACCGGCGATCTCAAGGCGACCATCGACGCGATGCAGGTCCTCGACGACTGCCTCGAACAGCTGCTCGACGTGATCGACGAGCTCGGCGGTGTGCTCGTCTTCACCGCTGACCACGGCAACGCCGACATCATGTACACCGAGGGCACCGACGGCGAGATCACGCCCAAGACGAGCCACACGCTCAGCCCCGTGCCGTTCGTGATCCACGACGGCGCCGGCGATGCGGCGTACCGCCTGGTCAACAACCTGCCCGATGCGGGTATCGCCAACATCGCCGCGACCGTCTTCGACCTGATGGGCTACGCGCCGCCCGACGACTACGAACCGAGCCTGATCGAACCGAACCCCGAGCCCTAGACCGCTTCGGCGAAGAGGCCCCGCCCGAAGAGGCGGTCGAAGACCTGCTGCCGATCGAACTGCATCGCGTACGTGCGGGCCTTGTCCTCGCGGGCTTCACGCTCGTCGGCGCCGATCTCGAGCACGACCTCGTCCAGCGCTGCGGCGACATCGGACGGGCAATCCGGCCGAACGATCGTGGCCGTGTCGCCCACCGCCTCCGGGATGCCGCCGGTCTCGGTCGTGATCACCGGCCCGCCTCCGGCCAGCATCTTCTCCACGATCGAGATCCCGAACGTCTCGGTGAACTCCGGTCGCGGCTTGCTCGGGAGGACGTAGGCGGCGGCCCCGGCCATGAGCGCATTCTTCTCCTCGTCGCCCACGTCATCGAAGAAGTCGACCTGACCACCGAGTCCGAGGTCGGCGGCCCGGATCCGCATCGCCTCTCGCTCCTTGCCGTTCCCGGCGATGACGAGCCGGACGTGATGGCGAGCCTCGGACGCGGCGAACCCGTCCAAGAGATCGTCCACACCCTTGGCCGGCGTGATCCGGGCGAGGAACAGGACGTACTCGTCGCGCACGAGTCCCCGCCGGTCGACGGCCGCCGCCACCTCGGCATCGGTCGTCTCGGTGAAGTCGGCGGTGTTGATCGCCGGATACGAGATCTCGACCCGCCGACGGCACTGCTCGGCGAACGTCGAGCCGAGCCGCTCGTCGACCTCCTCGGCGGCGGCGACGATCAGCTCTTTGGTGTAGGCCGAGACCGCGACGCAGACGTCGTTGCCGAGGTAGGTGACGAAGGCGTGGGCGGCGGCGCCGAGGCGACCGTCCTCCACACACGAGCGCACGACGTTGGTGATGTCGGAACCCACCGCTTCCGCGTAGGTGGTGACCGGCACGTCGCCCTTCATGGCCCGAGCCACCGCCATCGCTTCGGCGACGACGTTGGCGTGGGGAGCGAGATAGAGCGAGAGCGCCGCGGTCGGGACACCGTCGGTGAACAGCTCGACGAGGCGCCCGACGAGTCCGGCGCAGTACCGCCCGTCGGGGATCTTGTAGTCGCCGACCGGGTCGGGACGTTCCACCGTGATGCCGGCCGAATACGGCTTGACCGAATCGATCGGCTTCAGGGGGAGCTCGGTGATCGCATCGAGCGGCCACGTCAGGATGCGGACGTCGGTGAACCCGCGGCTCAGGGCCGCCTCGGCGAGATTGCGGGCCTCGCCGGAGTGGCCGCAGATCACCGGATCGGCGCGCACGACGATCACGAGTCGCCGGACGTCGGGGGAGAGTGGCTGGATCATCGTGGACACCTCCTGGGTGCGTTGGTTCGTTGAGTTCGGGACGATCGGGGGCTCACGGCTCGACCGTCTCGGTGACGGGCCAGCTCGGCGGACGGCTGCCCATCCCCCATGTGGACGGCTCGGGCCCGAGGTCGATCTGGATCCGGCTCGCCGCGTGGAATTCGGCGTTGGTGATCCAGGTGCGGTCGAGCGGGCGCCCGTCGATCCGCACGGACTGCACATAGGAGACGGGCCCGTCGATCTCTGGCGCAACGAACCCCGTCGTCTCGATGACGACGTCGGAGTAGCCCGTGCGCATGCGGACGTGGCGAAACGCCGGCGCGTTGACGAGGAAGATGCCGAGGCCCGCCGCAGGGAACAGGCCAAGCGATGCCCACACGTACCACGAGCTCAGACCACCGGAGTCCTCGTTGCCCGCGAGCCCCCCGCGGCCGGTGCCGAACTGGGTGGTGATGATGCCGTGCACCACCTCGGCGGTCCGGTCGGGGCGACCGGCCCAGTGGTACGCCCACGGCGCCTCCATGTCGGGCTCGTTGTTCAAGCCCTCGAACCGGTTCAGCGCATAGCCCGCAGCGACCTCAGCGCTCGACGGTGCCTCGCCCAGCTGTTTAACGGGCTGGGCGCCATAGCCGAAGAAGGCGTCGAGCAGCTCGGTGAAGCGCTCCTCGCCGCCGGCCATCTCGATCCGGGCCGCCATGTCGTGCAGCAGTCGGAACGAGTAATTCCACCGTCCGCCCTCGTAGAAGGTGGAGTCGATCAACAGGCCGGAATCGGCGTCGAAGGCGTTGCGCCAACGACCCGCGAGTGCATCGAGCTGATCGGCGAGCTGATCGTCGCCGATGTGGCGAGCCACCTTGGCGGTGCAGTGGTAGCCGATCGCCAGGTCGAGGGTGTGGCTCACCGGATGCACCACCCCCTGCTCGAGGTACTCCTCGCCGTAGGCGCGCCGGAGGTCGGCGTGCATGTGGAGCAGCGCCCACTCCCAGTCCACGCCAGGCAGACCGAGCGAGCAGACATCGGCGAGGAAGGTGTGGGCGAGCGCGCTCGCCTGGCGGAAGAACCGATCGGATCCTCGCGACATGCGGTAGCCGATCGGGAGGTTGCCCTCCTCGGTGGCGACCTGCAGCAACGCCTGCACCAACTCGACCGCCACGTCAGGGGCGGTCGTGGCCAGCAGCGGGAACTGGGTCTTGTAGAGGTCCCACATCGTCGAGATGTCGAAGGCGAAGGGGCCATCCATCGGCCAGAAGGGGCTCTCGTCACGGGCGAGGCACGGTTTGATCGCCGATCGGTACAGGGCGGTGGCGAACGTGCTGCGTTGCGCTGCGCTGCCCCCTTCGACCCGAACCGTGTCGATCTGGCTCCGCCACGCGGAACGGGTCCTCGCGCGGCGCTCGTCGAAGCCTCCGTCGTGGGACTCGAGATCGGCGTGCAGGTTCTGCTCGGCTTGCTCGACCCCACGGAGAGAGAAGCCGATCCGCAGCTCGACCGACTGCCCCGACTCGGTGGGACCCACGAGCAGGATGCCGAACGGCCGAAGCGTCGTCTGGCGGATCGAGTCGAAGTCGAGCCGGCTGCCACCCTCCATGAGGCGCCGGTCGTACCAGAGCATCTGCTTCCACTCCGGCGTGTCGCACTCGACGTGCATCGCCAGCGGCACGCCCTCGACGACGATCTCGCCCTGCGCGACCCCCGGCGCCACGATCTGGAGGTGCGCTCGCGAGGGCACGGTCTGGCCGTGTTCGATCGCGAGCCCGCCGCTGGTGAGGTCGAGCACGACCCGGGCGTCTCGGTGCGCCGGGAAGGTGTAGCGGTGGAGCGCCGACTTCGGGCCGACGGTCAGCTCACAGTCGATGCCGGTCGCCAGCTGGGCCCGGTAGTAGCCCGGCTCGGCCCGCTCGTCGCCGAGCGCCCATGCAGTGCCGAGCGCGTCGAGCGGCTCGAGCATCGGGGTGACGCGGACATAGTTGTAGTACTTGCGGATCGCGCCGGTCCCCGACTGTTGGAAGTGGGTGAAGCCCGAGGCCACCTGCCGATCGTGGATGGCGGTCGGGACGCCCTCGGTCGACTTGTCGTAGAGCCCGTAGCCCGTCGGATAGGCGCCCGAGTAGGCGCAGGCCGACACCATTCCGAACGGGTAGGTCGCGCCGGGATGGGTGTTGCCGATCTGAGGTTTGGGCCACCACCAGGTCGCGGCGATGCCGCCCGGCGTCGGCAGGTCGGTGACCTCCGTGCCGATGAACGGGTCCACGGCGTCATACACGTTCGCGACGGTACGGAAGTCGTGTTCCACGCCGATGTCGTGAACATGAAGCGGTCCGCACCGTTCGTCAGAGACGAGTCAGTCTCGGCGAGTTCCGTGTCGCGGATCTGACAGCAGCCCATTCGGCGCTGCGCCCGCACTTGCGTGAGCGCACCGAACCGGGTGCACTGTCGGACATGAAGCCCGACATCACCGCGGTCGACTACCACTTCGACATCATGTGCCCCTACGCCTATCAGACGGCGAAGTGGATCCGGGACGTGCGCAGCCAGAACGGCCTCGAGATCAACTGGAAGTTCTTCTCGCTCGAGGAGGTCAACCGGGTCGAGGGCAAGAAGCACCCGTGGGAACGGGAGTGGAGCTACGGCTGGTCGATGCTGCGGATCGGTGCGCTCCTGCGTCGCCACTCGATGGACGACCTCGACCGCTGGTACGAGCGAGCGGGTCGGGCGCTGCACGAGGAGGGCCACCGGCCTCATGACCCCGACGTGGCGCGCCATCTCCTGGCCGAGCTCGGTCTCGACCCGTCGCTCGTCGACGAGGCGATCGCCGACGACACCACCCACGACGACGTCCGCAGCGAGCACGAGCGGGTGATCGACGCCGGTGGCTACGGCGTTCCGACGATGTTCTTCACCCGAAGCGACGGCAGCGAACACTGTCTCTTCGGACCGGTCCTCATCGACCCCCCGACCGGCGACGCCGCCATGCGGCTCTGGGATGCGGTGTCGGCGTGGATCGAGTTCCCTTTCCTCTACGAACTCCAGCAACCGAAGCAGAAGCACGACGAGATCGCGATCGCCGAGACGTTCGCGCCGTACCTCAACGCCCGCGACTGGGTCAGCATCAACCGGGGCGTCGAAGTCGGCTTCACCGAGGACGGGTTCGAAGTCGTCGGACGCGCCGATCGGGAGCGGTCATGAAGTACCAGGATCAACCCGGCATCGGTTGGGGTCTGCTGATCGACGCGGAGCCCGCCACCGTCTGGGATCTCGTCAGCGATCCGACCGTGCCGGCGCAGTTCTCCGACGAACTCCAGAAGGCCGAGTGGGAGAACGCGCCGAACGGCGCCGAACTCGACGCCACGTTCCGGGGGTACAACAAACATCCGGAACTCGGATGGGAGTGGGACGTCGAGTGCGTCGTCACCCGCTTCGCGAACGGACGTGAGTTCGGATGGCGGGTGCAGTCACCCGATGGTGGCGCAGCCGAATGGTGGTTCACCGTCGAGCCCGCCGGCGACCAGACCCGCCTGTGGTTCCAGTCGACGATGGGGCCCGGCATGTCCGGCTTGTCGCCGGCGATCGAGGCCCAACCTGACCGGGAGGACGACATCGTGGCCAACCGCCTGGGCGCGTGGTCGTCGAACATGGCCGCAACCGTCGAGGGCATCAAGGCGCTCGCCGAATCCTGAAGGCGCCGGTCGGTCGCTCGTCGATCAGATCGACACGATCCGCGTCGTGATCGGCGGGAGCTCGTCCTCGGGCAGCAGATAGCGGGCCAGCAGGATCGTCTCCCGGCGCCCCTTGGTGTCGAGCCAGTTGCCCGAGCCGGGATCGTCGGGGCCGACCAGCATGGTGATGCGTCCATCGGCCCCGCGCACCGCCTGGCTGTCGTTGATGCACACCGACTGCCCGTCGCGGAACTCCGGCGATTCGAGCCACCAGTTGTTCAGGTGCACCGACCAGTAGCGACACGGCGGCGGAGAGAGCTCGAGTTCGAGGGCCTCGCCCTCGGCGAGCTGTACGTAGCAGAGCTGGTAGTGGTTGTGCGGCGTGCCTGCCATCTCCGACACGAGTTCGGTGGCGGCCTCGTTCATGCGGTTCGGCCGTTGGCGTAGCTCCTGGGACAGTCGCACCGACGCCTGATTGCCGAACACCAGCCCGAGCTGCATTCGGCCGAGCGCCGCCTCGAACGTCTCGGCATCGAGTTCGGGACGATGCCCCGGCTCGGGAGATCGCTGCTCGACCTCGAAGGTCGCCTGGTCACCGTGCACCCGATCGTGGGTGTACTCACGGATGATCACGAAGGCGGCGTCGTCGCCGAGATCCAGCCAGTTCGTCGGTTGCTCGGGTCCACCGATCGTGAGGTCGAACGTGCCGTCGGCGGCGATCTCGAGTTCGCCGTCGTGGAGGTCGGCGACCACACGATCGGTGACCGCGGCGCGGTACGCCGTGAACGAGATGTACGGCGAACCACCTCGGGTGCCGCGCAATCGGTAGACGGCGCCAGGACTGACGGTGAACTGCCGGTAGATCGTGTCGGGGCAGTCGGCGAAGACCTTTCGCACCGGTGACTCCGGCAGGAAGAACTCCGGTCGCGTGTGCGATGGGTACTCGAGGAACTGCTCCTCGCGATACCCGAGCTGGCGGAGGATGAATCGCAGCCCGTCGACGCGGTCGGCGTCGGTCGGGGCCGAGGCCAGCGCATCGTGGCCGAGGGTGTTGAGCTGAGCGGTGAAGGCGTCCCACGCCGCGGCGAGTCGATCCTCAGACATCGAGTCGTTCCTTCAGGGTCGAGATGACATCGGCGGCATTGGCGAGCTCGTCGTCGATGCCGTCGCGGAGTCCCCACGCGAACTTCAGGCCGCTGACCGGGCCGGTCGGGAGGGCGAGCCGGTCGATGGCGTCCTGGACCGCGTCGCGGTGGTCGGCGACGCGGGCGGGCGGGGCGATGCGACGCAGAATCCAGCCCGCCAGCGCCCGCAGGACGACGGCGATCACGAACGCAGCCACCGCGAGGACGACGACGAGCACACACATCACCCGCACGGCGTCGTCGAACACGGCGACGCCGACGAGACCGAGCACGCCGACGATCACGAGGCCGATCAGGATCGGGCGACTCCGCACCCGCAGCTGATCGAGGGCGACACCGACGAGGATCGAGCGACCGATGTCGACGGCCGATGCACCGCCGTCCATCAGGCGACACCGCCGTCGTAGTCGGGGCCGATCGGCTTGCCGTCGACCACCTGGTCGAGGTACTCGGTCATGCCCATACCCGTCTTGGTGACGCCGTCGTGCACACACTCGAACGTCGTCATCGCTTCGGTGATGCGGGTGAAGAGTTCGTTGCCGTCGGGGTCCTTGCGGCGGTTGCGCAACGGGATCAGCGCGTTGACCCGGCCGGTGATCTCGTACTCCGCACCCGTCTCGCTCTTGGCCCACATCGTCATCGCCGTCTGATGGTGAAGGTCGTCGTAGTCGGACTCGATGCGACAGTCGACGATGTGGTGGTACTCGTCGCCCTCGAGCACCATGCCGCTGCGGCGGGGTGCCTTGCCGTCGGGGCGTCCGATGATCGACAACATGAGTGCGAAGCCCTCGTCGAAGATCATCGGGGTCCAGCGGTACCACGACAGCGCCTGCCAGTAGCGGGGTCCCCACGACTTGTCGCGCAGGCCCAGCCCGTTCATGTCCCACGCCTCGTCGCCCACCTCGATGGTGCCGGTGACGCGGGTGTGCTGTTCGTAGTGGGCTTTGGCGAAGGAGTGTTGGGCGTCGGTCTCGATCTCCGTGCCGTCGGCGTACTGGGGTTTGCCGCCATACATCGGGGACACACCGTGCACGTCGAGTCGAACCCGACAGTCCACCGTCGGGTTCTCGCGGAACGCCTCGCGGGGGTTCGTCATCTGCTCGGGTTCGTCGAGCACGACGACCTTGCCCTCATAGGTGATCGTCAGGTGTTCGAACGGGGTGACGACGGCGATCTCGAGCCCACCGGCGTGCATCGCGTCGTTGGTCTCGATCTTGGGGCGCCCGAACATGAACCCGACCCGTCCATCGGGGAGATAGAGGCACACCGACATCTCCGCGTACCCCTCGTTCACCCGATTCCCCAGCCGGAACCAGGCACCGAGCCCCTGCTCGAGATCGAACCCGTTCAGGTACATCGACTCGTTGTAGTTCGATGCCTCGTCGGGTTCGTGGGTGTACTCGTCCTCGGGGAGCAGGACGGTGACGATCTCCGGGCGTTCACTCATGCCGTCACCCTGCCTCACGCCGACCGCCGGCGCTAGACGGCGAGCGGTCAGCCGGCGGTGGGAGGCGGCGGGGTCGGGGCGGGAGGTGGCGGGGTGG
The DNA here is from genome assembly GCA_039193795.1 of Actinomycetota bacterium. Lineage (GTDB taxonomy): Bacteria > Actinomycetota > Acidimicrobiia > Acidimicrobiales > Aldehydirespiratoraceae > UBA11606. Next base: position 12,915 of record JBCCWI010000029.1, read on the forward strand.
CCGGTGCCGGCGGAGGCGGCTGCGTCGTCGAGGAAGGCGGCACCGCAGCCTGGGCGGGAGGCGGCGGCGCCCCGACTGTGGGCGCCGACGGCGCGGTGACGGCACCGACACCCAACACCCGCTCCGAGAGCAACGCATAGACGTCGTTGATCGGAGCGTCCTTGCTGAACTCGAACGTCAGGGGAATGTCTGCGGACCCGATCCACAACTTCAGTTCGGCGTCGAGATCCATCACCCCGGCGGACTCCTTCGCGAACTGCGTGATCCGGTCATAGGGAACCGAGCGATAGGAGACCTTCTTGCCGGTCACGCCCTGCTTGTCGGCGGTGATCAAGCGGCGATTGGTGAAGATGATCTGATCTCGGATGATCCGAAACGCGATCTCGACGTGCTCGCCCTCGATCAGCAGCGGCGCCAACTCCGCCTGCACGGTGGCCGTGTCGGTCTGTGTCGCGTTGAGTGCCAGTTTCTGCAGGATTCCCATTCCGCCTCCTCGGTCGTGGTGATCGCCGGGGCACCGTGCACCGGCCCTTCACGCGGTTCCCGTCGGCGGCTCGCCGCCATGCCTGAGTCGGATGGGATTGCGGGCGCTAACCTCACCGTCCGTACTCTTCGGGGTACACGGAGACGTGGCCGAGCCAGGTTGAAGGCGCTTCCCTGCTAAGGAAGTAACGTCGTAAGGCGTTCGAGGGTTCAAATCCCTCCGTCTCCGCCAAGCCGATTCGCTGGTTGAGGGACGGAGACGCCCCTCTACACTGGGTCGGCGCCCACCTTCCGGGGTGGGCCTGCGCCCGTAGCTCAGCTGGATAGAGCATCTGACTACGGATCAGAAGGTCGGGAGTTCGAATCTCTCCGGGCGCGCTGGACACGACCCTCGCTTCGGCGGGGGTCGTTCTGGTTTTCGTGCGACGATGACCCGATGCTGCACGACAAGGTCCGCACGCTCGCCGAGGGCGCCAACTTCGCCGCCTTCACCACGGTCATGCCCGATGGGCAGCCCCAGACCCACGTGATGTGGGTCGGCTGCGACGACGACCATGTCATCATCAACACCGAGGTCCACCGCCGGAAGTTCAAGAACGTCGAAGGCGATCAACGGGTGACGGTCACGATCTGGGACGCGGACAACCCGTACTCGTTCGTCGAGGTCCGGGGCCGGGTCGTCGAGACGATCACCGGCGACGAGGCGCGGGCGAGCATCGACGCGCTCTCCCAGAAGTACATGGGTCACGACTACCGACCCGAGATCCAATCGGAACGGGTGATCCTGCGGATCGAACCCGACCGCCAGGTCATCCACTGACCGCGATGTCGGGCATGACCGACCTCGCCGCGATGCTCGCGTCGCTGACCGTCTCCGTACGCAATGAGCGCTACACGTTCGTCACGCTTCCGCCCGACACCGCTCCCCCGCTCGGCGACGGCGTCGAGGCGATCGTGCGCGAAGCCGAAGGTGACACCGTCGTCGCGACGGTCGACCGAGCCGTCGCCGCCGGATGGCCGATCGACTTCGAGGCTGCGTGGCTCACGCTCGAGATCCACTCGGCGCTGGAGGCCGTCGGGCTGACCGCAGCGTTCTCGGCTGCGCTCGCCGACGCGGAGATCTCGTGCAATGTGCTCGCCGGGTTCCATCACGACCACCTGCTCGTGCCGGCCGAGCGAGCCGACGACGCCGTGGCCGCGATCGCAGCGCTGCGAGAGTCCTAGCCGATCGCCGGCTCGGATCGGCGGCGCAGCGACGCCCGGACCTCCTGCACGACGAAGGCGACGAAGAACTGCAGAACGCACAGGCCGGCGATGGTCGCACCGCCGGCTGTGTCGTAGTGAAAGCTGATCGCCAACCCGAAGACGACGGCCAACGAACCGTGGACGATGGCGAGCAGCATGATCGAGGGGACTCGCCGCACGATCAGCATGGCCGTCGCCGGCGGACCGATCAGCAGCCCGAAGACCAGCAGGGTGCCGATCGCCTGGAAGCTGGCGACGATGCTCAGCGCCAGCAACATCAAGAGGACGGCCTGGGCCAGCGCGGGCCGCAGGCCGAGGGTCTGCGCCTTCGCCCGGTTGAAGGTCAGGGCGAGGAACGGTCGGTACATCACGACCGACACGACCACCACGATCGCCGTCGCGATCAGCTGGGTACGGATGTCCTCCCGGGTCACGCCGAGAACATCGCCGAACAGCAGCGAGGTGACTTCGGTGGCGAAGGACCGCGCCCGAGACACGATCACCACACCCAACGCGAGCATGCCGACGAACAACAACCCGATGGCCGTCTCCTCACGCACGACGGTGCGTGACGAGACGAGCGTGACGAGACCACTCATCACGACGGCGGCGATGAACGCACCGAGGACCGGGCTGAAACCCCACAGGATCGCGAGCGCGATCCCGGGGATGACGCCGTGAGACAGGGCGTCCCCCAGGAATGTGAGTCCCCGGAGGACCACCCAGGTCCCGACGATGGAGGTGGCCACAACCGCAACGAGCCCTCCGAAGAGGGCCCGCTGCATGAACGATGGCTCGAAGGCCTCCGCGAAAAACTCGATCACCCGGTCAGGATGCCAGCGCCTCGGCGATTCGGGTCGCGTTGGTGCGAACCATGTCGACGTAGGTCGCACCTTCGGAATCCGAGTCGCCCAGGGACTCGGTGAAGAGCGGCACGACCTGGACCGTGCCGCCGACCTCGTCGGCGAGCGTCTGGATCAGCTCATCGGAAGCCGACGTGTCGGAGAAGATCGCCGCCACGCCCTCCGCCTCGATCAGCTCGGCCAGCTCGACCAGCTGTGCGGCGCTGGTGGAGTCCTGGGTCGAGCCCGACGGGATGACCGCACCGGCGACCTCGAAGCCGTAGTTGTCGGCGAAGTAGCCGAACACGGCGTGGTTCGTGATGAGCACGCGGCTCTCGGCGGGGATGCCGTCGACCAGCGCCTGGACCTCGGCGTCGAGCGCCTCGAGCTCCTCGTGGTACTCCTCGGCGGCCGCAGTCACGGCATCGGCGTCGATGCCGTCGACGTTGGCGACCAGGAACTCGGCGATGCCATCGACGGCGAGGGCCATGCGGGCGGGGTCGGTGAAGAAGTGGGGATCCTCACCGGAGTGGTCGTGACCGTGGTCGTCGTGGCCGTCTTCGCCCTCGTGATCATCGTGGCCCTCTTCGCCCTCGTGATCATCGTGGCCCTCTTCGCCCTCGTGATCATCGTGGCCCTCTTCGCCCTCGTGATCATGATCGTCGTGGTCCTCGTCCTTGCCCTCTTCGCCCTCGTGATCGTGATCATCGTGGCCCTCTTCGCCCTCGTGATCATCGTGGCCCTCTTCGCCCTCGTGATCGTGATCATCGTGGCCCTCTTCGCCCTCGTGATCATCGTGGCCGTGGTCGTCGTGACCGCCCTCGCCGAATTCGATCGTGGAGACGGCGCTGATGGCCTCGTAGACCATGACACCGTCGGCCTCGGCACCCTCGATGATGTCGAGGAGGCCTTCTTCGAAGCTGGCGCCGTTGACGATGAGCACCTCGGCGGACTGCATCTCGTCCACCTGCTGGGCGGAGGCCTCGAAGTCGTGGGGGTCGGCGCCCACCGGCATGATCGTGACGACGTTGACGTTGCCGTCGGTCAGCTGCTCGACGACATCGCCGAGGATGTTGGTCGTGACGACGACGGTCGGGACGTCGCCTCCTTGACCAGCGCTGGTCTCGTCATCGTCGCCGCACGCGGCGGCGAAGGTCGCCAGCGCCACGAAGAGCAGCAGGAAACGCGGGATTCGGAACATCATCGACCCTCCAGTGATGAGAATGATTGTCGATCTCGGGTGCGAAGCCTACCGATCGACCCACCTCGCGCCAATGCGAGAAATGAGAATCGCCGGTCCGTACTGAGAACGATCGTGACCGGAATGCTCTACCCTCTGCAGAAGTGTCATCGTCGCTCACGATCCGAGGCCTCGAAGTCCGCTACGGCGATCACCTCGCGCTGCGCGACGTCGACCTCGACGTTCCCACCGGAACGTCGCTCGCCGTGGTGGGCCCGAACGGTTCCGGCAAGTCCACCTTGCTGAACGCGATCGCCGGCGTCGTGACGCCGTCAGCGGGAGCGATCCGCTACGACGGCGCCACGCCGGCGCTAGTGCTGCAGTCGACGAACGTCGACCCCACGCTGCCGGTGAGCGTGCTCGACACCGTGCGGATCGGCCGATACGCCGGCCTGGGCCTGTTGCGGCGGTTCCAGCCGGAGGACCACAGCGCGGTTCGCGACGCGCTGGAGCGCGTCGGCGCCGCCGACCTGGCGGACCGGCAGTTGCACGAGCTCTCGGGTGGGCAGCGCCAACGAGTCCTCGTCGCACAGGGCATCGCCCAACGGTCGGATCTCTTGCTCCTCGACGAGCCGATCACCGGCCTCGACATTTTGTCGCGCAAGTTGATCCTCGGCGTCATCACCGACGAGCTCGGCGACGGGCGCTCCGTCATCGTCACCACTCACGATCTCGACGATGCCCGCCTCTGCGACCAGGTGATGCTCGTCGACCGCCACGCCATCGCGATCGGGCCACCGGACGAGGTCTTGACCGAGGACCACCTGATCCATGCGTTCGGCGGTCGCTTCATCCGGGTCGGCGAACGCTTGATTCTCGACGACCCCCACCACCACCATCAGCACTAGGAACAATCACTGAGGTTCACCATGGCCGGCGACGAACTCGACGACGAGATCACGGCGCTGCTCCGGCAGGCCGACCAGCGCTACACCAAGGGCAGACGGGCGCTCGTCGCGGCGCTCCGCGGCATCGGACAGCCGGCGACGATCCCCCAGATCCTCGCGACCGGCCGAGGCCTTGCCCAGTCGAGCGTGTACCGCAACCTCGTCGTCCTCGAGGAGGCCGGCGTGGTCACCCGCATCGTCACCAACGACGAGTTCGCCCGCTACGAACTCGCCGAGGCGCTGACCGAGCACCACCACCACCTGATCTGCTCCGCCTGTGGCGACGTCACCGACTTCTCGCTGGAGAACCGCACCGAGGTCAGCCTCGACAAGGCGCTTCACCGCGTCGCCGATCAATTGGGGTTCACCGTCGAGAGCCACCGCCTCGATCTCGTGGGCGTCTGCAACGACTGCGACTGAACCGAGGGTGTCAGCCCCCTCAAGCCACCGGTCCACGTGTCGAGACTGACCATGTGGACCGCACCGAGGCGAAGCAGCTCGAACTCGAGGTTCGCCGTCTCCTCGCGGAGAGCGGCAACGCCGACGCGCTGCTCGACCGGATCGACGACGGCATCGCCTCCTCCGACGACCCCGGTGCCATCGGGCTGCTCCTTCTCGGCCGTGCCGTCGCCCAACAGTGGAGCCCCGAGCCCGCCGACGTCGCCTCGGATGCGCTGACCGCCGCCGAGCTGCTCACGGAAGCAGGCGAAGCGGACGCCGCGGTGTTCGCCGAGGCCGCCGGGGGCGCGATGCTGCTCCGGGCGGGCGACGTCGACGCCGCCGCCCACATCGCCGTTCGGACCCTCGCCGCCATCGAGCGCATGCCGGTGACCGAGGAGTGGGGATCGCGGACGGCCAACTGTGTCGGCCTCATCTTCAGCGAACTCCACGCCTTCGAGCTCGCGTCGCGCAGCTCGTCTCGATCGCTCGAGTGGTCCGAGGCCCGCGACGACCCGATGACCCGGCTGATGATCGAGGCGATCCGGGGCTACTACGCCGTGAAAGCCGCCGCATCGCACCCGGCCGGATCGACCCAGCGCCACGCATGCCTCGAGATGACCGACGACGTCGTGGACGCACTGACCGAACTCGGCGACCTTCCTGCCGCGATCGTGGCGAAGAGCTGCATCGAGGCCGAGGTCGAGTTCCTGCACGACCGCCGCCCCGACCCGGCCGACCTCGCAGCGATACAGCCCTACTACGAGACCTGCGCGACCCAGTGGGTCGCCTGGCACGAGCTGGTCCACGGCCGAGCCCTCAACGCGGCCGGCCGACACGAAGCGGCGATGGCCTGCCTCCACCGGTCGCTCGAGAATCGGTGGTCCTTCGGCGAGCAGGCGGCCCGACGCGAACTCTCCCATGCGCTCGCGGCGATCGGCCGAACCGAGGAGGCGCTCGACGAGATCCACAAGGTCCTCGACCACCTCGACGCCTTCGTCCGGAGTCATGTCGCACGACAGGCCACCGACCTCGCCGAGCGGGTCGACGCCGAGAAGCACTCCGCGTCGCTACGCGAACGGTCTGAACAGCTCGCCGATCAGGTGGCCCACGATCATCTCACCGGCGTCGCCAGCCGGCGAGCGCTCGACGAGTTCCTCGATCAACCGGTGGACGCAGCGACGTCGCACGCCGTGCTCGTCTGCGATCTGGATCACTTCAAGATGATCAACGACGGCTACGGCCACGCGATCGGCGACGAGGTGTTGATGGAGGTGGGTCGGCTCTTCCGAGAGCACAACCGCGCCGGCGACTTCACCGGCCGACTCGGCGGTGAGGAATTCGTCGTCGTCATGCCGAGCGTGCCGTCGACCGCCGTCGACGCAGCGGAACGACTCCGGATCGCGGTCGAGGCGGCGGCGTGGCACGAGATCGCCGACGACCTCCGGGTCACCGTGTCGATCGGCGTCGCCGCCGGCACCGCGCCGCTTCGCGATCTGCTCCGAGCCGCCGACCTCGCCGTGTACCAGGCCAAGAACGACGGCCGAAACCTCGTGCGCGTCGCGGACGACGGCGCAGCGAGCATGCTTCACGCTGGTTTCTCCGCCTGACCCGCAGGTCGCGGGACCGGGACACCAAGCACCGCTCGACCCGGGTCCACCTGCACCGCCTCGGGGGCGAGGCGTCGAGGGCACCGCCCGACCCCATCAGCTCGACGCAGATCGCCAGATCCCTTCGCGGTCGGCCATGCGGGCTTCGAGCCATGCCAACGCATCCTCGGGTGTGAGCGCCGGTGCGAGTTCGATCCCGGCAAGCTCCGCCAGCCGTTGCGTGTACCAAGCGGTGATCCCACCGGGGATGGTCGACGAGAAGGACGGGAACGAGGGGTCGACCGGCTCCGGACTCAACCACGACGCCGGCAGCTCCGGGTCGAGCGCCATCGTTCGGGCCAGTCCGACCAGGTCGGCTGCGCCGGAGTCGATCAAACCAGCCGCGTCCGCCCGGGTCTTTACCCCACCGGTCACCATGACCGCTGCGGAGGTGCGGCCTCGAGCCCGCCGGCCCACGTCGGCGAAGTACGGCCCCTCGGTCGTTCGGTCCGAAGTCGACGCCGCTCCGGGGAAGTACGTTCCGCCACTCAGGTCGATCACGTCGATCGTGGTCTCGTCGAGCATCTCGACGACGATCAGCGCCTCATCCTCGGTCAGTCCTCCCTCGAGCTGGTCCGTGCAGTTGAGCTTGATGCCGACTCCGAACTCGCGACCACAGGCGGTGCGTATCGCCTCGACGATCGCGATGATGATCGACGCTCGCGCTTCGATCGACCCACCAAAGCGATCGGTGCGTCGATTGAAGAGGGGCGAGAGGAACTGGCTCAACAGAAATCCGTGGCCGGCGTGCACCTCCACCCCAGTGAAGCCGGCTGCCGCACAGCGAGCCGCCGATGACGCGAACCGTCCGGGTAACGCCTCGATCTCCTCGATGGTCAAGGCGCGACAGGAGAGTTCGGGGAGATCGAGGGCCGACGGACCGGCTCGGTTGGAAATGGACGCGTGGGCCAGCGCACCCGCGTGGCCGAGCTGAGGCCAGAGATGCACCCCACCCGGTTGGCCGGCGGCCGCGAGCCGAGCGAGACCTTCACGATCGGCGTGATCGTCGACGACGAGATTGCCCGGACTCTCCGGGAACTGACGATCGGTCTGCACCTCCCCGATGATCGAGAGCGCAGTCCCACCCGCGGCCCACCGTCGGTACAGGGAGCACTGTGCATCGGTCACCCCACCTCGGCCGTCGCCGAGCGCGTCGGACATCGCCGCCTTCACGAGTCGGTTGGCGAGGGTCAGTCCGCAGCGCAGTTCGAGGGGTTCACCGAGCATCGAAGCGGAAGATAGTCGCCGCTTGCGCCTCGGCATCCCTGCGGCGAACCCTCCGCTCCGAACGGACGACCGATCCGCTACGCCGGCTCGATGTGGCGCCGGAACACGGGCGTGTGGTCGGCGGGCAGCGGGTCGTTGCCGAGGATGATGTCGGCCGCCTTCTCGGCGATCATCATCGTCGGAGCGTAGATGTTGCCGTTCGACACGATCGGCATGACCGATGCGTCGACCACCCGGAGTCCCTCGGTGCCGTGCACCTGCATGGTGAACGGGTCGATGACGGCCATCGGGTCGGCGGCGAGCCCCATCTTGCACGTACACGACGGATGCAGCGCCGTCTCCGCGTCGCGGGCGACCCAATCCATGATCTCCTGATCGGTCGACACCTCGGGGCCCGGCGAGATCTCACCGCCGTTGAACCGCTCGAACGCCGGCTGGTCGAGGATGTTGCGGGCCGTCCGTACCGCCTCGGGCCACTCGCGAAGATCCTGTTCGGTGGTGAGGTAGTTGAACTGCACGGCCGGCTTCTCGCGCGGGTCGGTCGACGTGATCTTCACCGTGCCCTTCGCGTCGGAGTACATCGGCCCGACGTGCACCTGGTATCCGTGGCCGCCCTCGGGGGCCGAACCGTCGTAGCGGATCGCGATCGGCAGGAAGTGGAACATGAGGTTCGGGTAGGCCTCCTGCTCGTTCGACCGAACGAATGCCCCGGCTTCGAAGTGGTTCGACGAGGCCGGGCCCTTGCGGAACAGCCAGGCCAGTCCGATGAACGGTCGCTTCCAGAACTTCAGGTGCGGCTGAATCGAGACCGGCTCCTTGCAGGCGTACTGGATGTAGACCTCGAGATGGTCCTGCATGTTCTCGCCGACTCCGGGCAGGTGGGAGACGACGTCGATGCCCAGGCTCTCGAGATGCTCACGGTCGCCGACGCCCGACAGTTGGAGGAGCTGGGGCGAGTTGAAGGCGCCGCCGCAGGAGATGACCTCTCTGGCCTTCACGGTCTTGGTCGAGGCGCCCTTCATGCCGATGCCGAAACGGCCCTGGCGGTACTGCACGCCGACCGCCTTGTTGCCCTCCCACAGGATCTTGTCGGCCTGGGCGCGGGTCCTGAGCGTCAGGTTGGGTCGCTGCTTGAGCACCGGATGGAGGTAGGCCCGGGCGGCGGACAGCCGTCGGGCGCGGTGGACGTTCTTGTCGAAGGCGGCGAACCCCTCCTGCCGGAAGCCGTTGACGTCGTCGGTGCGGCCATAGCCGGCCTGTTCACCCGCCTGCAGCCAGGCCTCGAACAGCGGAGTGACCGCCGGACCGCGTTCCATCGTGAGCGGGCCGTCGTTGCCGCGCAGCTCGGCGCCCTCGTAGGCATCGAGGTCGGGGCCGGCACCGAGGCAGGTCTCCATGCGCTTGAAGTACGGCAGGCAGTGCTCGTAGCTCCACGTCTCCATGCCGGGGATGTGGCCCCACTTGTCGTAGTCCATCGGGTTGCCCCGCTGGAAGATCATCCCGTTGATGCTCGACGATCCGCCGAGCACCTTGCCGCGGGCGTGGTACACCCGACGGCCGCTCATGCCCGGCTCGGGCTCGGATTCGTACTTCCAGTCGTAGAGCCGATTGCCGATGGCGAACATCAGCGCTGCGGGCATGTGGATGTAGACGTCCCACGGGTAGTCGGGGCGGCCGGCCTCGAGCAGCAGGACCTCGTTGTTCGGATCCGCGCTCAGGCGGTTGGCCATCGCGCAGCCGGCGGAGCCCCCGCCGACGATCACGTAGTCGTAGACCTTGCTGTCGCTGCTCACGCAGACCCCTCCAGAAAACCGTCCAGCTGGACGGTTACTGTATCGGGTCGTCGAGCAGCCGCGCCACCAGGTCGATCACCGCCGCCCGATCGGCGGCCGACGGTCGGGCGAGCCCGAACAGATCGATGAGCCACAGACCGTCACCGACGATCCGGGCGAGGAGTCCGAGGGCGGGATCGAGGCCGTCGTCATGCATCAACCGGTGCTGCCACGCCTCGAACACCTCGACCGCCGCACCGAGTTCACCGTCGCCCGCCGCGGCCGCCGCGAAGATCGCCGTCGCCGAATCGGCCTGGTGTTCGTCGGGGCGGCGCACGTACTCGAGGTAGGCGCGGGCGAACGATCCTCGATCGTCGCCGTCGGTCATCGCATTGAGGCTCGCCGCCGCGTCGGCCATCGTCTGCTCCAGAAGGCCGGCGAGAAGCTCCTCCTTGGAGCCGAAGTGGTGCAACAGCCCGCCCTTGGACACACCGGCCTCGTCGGCGACCCGCGCCAGCGTCATCGCCGCCACCCCTTCGCGTCGCACCACGACGGCGGCCGCGTCGAGCAGCTTGGCCCGGGTCTTCGCGGCACGAGCCTGTTGTGGAACGGATGGGTCAGGCATCGTGCCGGACCCTACCCTTGAGGCGTGGCTCGCCCCGACCCCCGCCTGCAGCCGACCCCCCGCTGATGCTCGCCGCCGCTGCGGTCCTCGTCGGCATCGTGCTCCTCGCGTACGCATCGGACCAATTCGTGATCGGCGCGGCCCGAGTCGCTCGCCTGCGCAATCTCCCGCCCGTCGTGGTCGGCGTCGTCATCATCGGGTTCGGCACGAGCTCGCCCGAGCTGCTGGTGTCGGTGCTGGCGGCGATCGAGGGTGAGCCCGGCGTCGCCATCGGCAACGTCGTCGGTTCGAACCTCGCCAATCTCACACTGCTGATCGGGGTCGGCGCAGCGATGGTGACCCTCGAGGTCAACCGCGACACCGTCCGGCGCGAGGCGGTGCTCGCGATCATCGCCACCGCGGCCTTCGGGCTCGCCGTGCAGGGCGGAGGGCTCACCCGCCTCGAAGGCGCCGCCCTCTCGGTCGCCATGGTCGCCGTGCTCGCCTACGTCGTCTACGCCGCAGCGTCCGACGACATGGAGCACGAGCCCGATCCCGAGAGCGGGATCGGGCGAGAGGCGCTGCGCCTGCTGCTCGGCCTCGCCGGCACGATCGCCGGCGCTCAGCTGCTGCTGTCCGGCGCGCTCGAACTCGCCGACCGCGCGGGCCTCTCGGCCGGGTTCGTCGGTGCGACGCTGGTCGCGATGGGCACGTCGCTGCCCGAGCTGGTCACCGTCATCCAATCCGCCCGCCGCAAGGCGACCGGCCTCATCGTGGGCAACCTGCTCGGCTCGAACCTGTTCAACTCCCTCGGCGTCGCCGGCGCCATCGGCCTCGCCGGAGGCACCGGCATCGACGACGCGCCGATCACCGGACTCGCCGTCATCGCATCGATCGTCGCCGCCGTCGCGGCCGGGATCGCCATGTGGACCGACTACCGGGTGACCCGGCGTGAGGGCGTCGTCCTCGTCTTGGCCTATGTGATCCTGGTTCCGATCCTCGCCTAGCCTCGACACCATGAGCCCGAACGCAGACGCCCGCTCACTCGTCCCGACCGTCGACATCGCCAACCCGTCGGCGACCGAACTCGCCGCCGTCGACGCCGCCTGTCGCGATCACGGATTCTTCCTGCTCGTCGGTCACGGCGCCGATCGGCTCATCACCGACATGTGGCGGGTCACCGACGAGTTCTTCGCCCACGACGAAGCGGTCAAGGGCCCGGTGCGACGCACCGAGGACAACCCGTTCGGCTACTGGGATCGCGAACTCACCAAGCGCAAGCGGGACCACAAAGAGGTGTTCGACTACGCCGACCCGATGGGACCGACCGCCGATCTCAACCGCTGGCCCGACGGCCACGAGGAGTTCCGCACCATCCTCGTCGAGTTCTACGACACCTTCTCCCAGCTCGCGATCGACGCCCTCGGGGTCATCCGCGACGCCCTCGGGCTCGGCGACGACCAGTCCGCCGAGCAGCTCGGCTTCCTGAACGAACGCGCCTCGTCCGCCGTGCGCCTCAACCACTATCCGGTCGGCGACCCCGTGCCCGCCGATCAGCGCGACGGCCTCGCCGAACTCGGCCCCACGGCGCTCGGCTACCACACCGACCCCGGCGTGCTCACCCTGCTCCTCCAGGACGACACCGGCGGGCTCCAGGCCGAGTCGACCACCCACGGCTGGATCGACGTGCCACCGCTGCCCGGCGCCATCGTCGTGAACCTCGGCGATGCCATGCAGGTCTGGACCAACGACCAGTACAAGGCGGCGGTGCATCGGGTCGTGCCGATGACCGAGCGCAACCGCTACTCGATCCCGTACTTCTCCAACCCACCCCGCCATGCGGTGCTCGAACCCCTCGCCGCCGTGATGGCCGCCGAAGGTGCGGACGCCCGCTACCGGTCGTTCGGGTGGAAGGAGTACATCGCCGGTCGAATGGCGGACAACTTCGCCGACTACGGCGTCGAGGACATCCAGATCAGCGACTTCCTCATCGACGCCTGAACGGTCGATGGAGGTCCCACCGATCCAGTTCGCACCGGCCCGCGGCGGTCGGATCGCGTACCAGCGGTTCGGTACCGGCCCCGAGGTCGTGATCGGCATCCCCCCGGCGGCGCAGAACATCGAGGTCGCCTGGGAATGGCCCGGACTGCGCACCATGTTCGACCGGTTCGGTCGGTTCTGCGACTACCTCCACTTCGACAAGCGCGGCACCGGAGCATCCGACGTCGCCCAGACCGTTCCGGGCATCGACGAACGCGTCGATGATCTCCGAGCGGTGCTCGACGCCGAGGCGATCGAGCGAGCGCACCTGTTCGCCCAGTCCGAAGGCGGTCCTCTCGCCCTCCTGTTCGCCGCGTCGTATCCCGAACGAGCGAAGAGCATCACGCTGATGGGCTCCTGCGCCCGGGTCATGCCCGACGAGTACGACCGCGACCGTCAGAGCGCGCTGCGCGAACGGTTCGCCGAGCTCTGGGGCACCGATGAGTCGATGGCGGTGCCCGTCTTCGCTCCCGGGCACATCGACGACGACGAGTTCGTACGGTGGCACCGGCGCTACGAGCGCGTCGCCGCCTCCTCGCAAGGCGTCCGCGATCTCATGATGCAGATGATGGACTGGGACGTCCGCGACGTGGTGCCCGACGTCGAGTGTCCGATACTGGTGCTCCATCGGCGTGACGACCCGGCGATGCCGCTCGAACTCGGCCGCGAAGTCGCGGCACTCGCCCCCGAGGCCACCCTGGTCGAGCTCGACGGGGGCGACCACTTCGCCTTCCTGGGCGACCAGTCATGGCTCGACGAGATGGAACGCTTCGTCACCGGCTCGGTCCGCGAGCACCCGACACAACCCTCGGCGCCGCCATCGGTCGAGCTGATCACGCTCGGCCGTTTCGCCGTGGTCGTCGACGGGGAGGAGGTCCCGACCAGCGCATGGGGATCCAAGCGGGCCCGGACCCTCGTGAAGCGACTCGCCGCCGCACGCGGCTGGCCGGTGCGGCGCGATGAGCTGGCCGACATCCTCTGGCCCGACGAAGCCGACCCGAGCGTGTGGGGCTCGCGCCTGTCGGTCGTGCTCTCCACCGCCCGCCGCGTCCTGCGTGGCGGCATCCACGCCGACCGCCAGACCGTCGCCCTCGATCTCGACTCGGTCGACCTCGACCTCGCCCGACTCCACGACGCGAGCGACGACACGACGATCCTCGACCTGCACGCCGGTCCCTTCCTCGCCGAGGAGGCCACCGAGGACTGGCGGCGCGGCGCCCACGACGAGGCGCTGTCGATCGCCCGCCAGGCCGGGCACCGGCTCCTGAACCGTGCGCTCGATGCGCCCGTACCGGCCGAGGCGACACGGGTCGCACACCTCCTGCTCGCCTGGGACGAAGGCGACGCGATCGCCCACGACGCCGCGGTCGAAGCGGCCCGACTGGCCGGGGACCCCGCCGCCGAGGCGGCGGCACGGGCCCGGCGCGGCGCCGCCTTCGGCTGCACCTGAAGGTTTCCGAAAGGGTCGTGCGAGACGGTGTCGCCATGAGCAACACCACCCTTCCCACCACCGACAACCCGTTCGTCCTCGCCTTCGGGGAAGGGGAGCATCGCAGCTTCCTCAACCATCTGGCGACGACCAAGATCACTGCCGACGCCGGCGCCTCGATGTCGGCGATCGGGTTCACGATGCCGAGGGGCTTCGGCCCACCGCTCCACGTGCACGACACCGAGGACGAGCTGATGATCGTCCTCGACGGCGAGATCGCGTTCCGCTCCGGCGACGACGAGTTCATCGGCGGGCCCGGCGCGACCGCGTGGCTTCCGCACGGGGTGCCGCACACCTTCCAGGTCCTCTCCGACGAGGCCCGATGTGTCGTCGTCACCGCCGCCGACGACGGTCGCCTGCAGTTCGGGACCTTCGTCGAGGAGCTCGGCGAACAGATCGACGAACCGGTGATGCCCGAGCCCGGTCCCGTCGATCCCGACGCCGTCGCCATGGCCGGTGCCCGCAACGGGCTGACCCTGCTCGGCCCGCCCCCGGCACCCCTCGACTGAACGATCCGGCGGGCGACGACGTCACTGCGAGGTCTCCCGGCTGGCCGCCCGGTCAGCCGGGGAGCGTGACGACGAACATCTCGGCGGCGTCCATCGTGCCGAAGGCGTGCAGCAGCCCGGCGGGCACCGAGATCGAGTCGCCCGGCGACAGCTGGATCTCGCCGGCCTCGGTGGCGAATCGAAGTTCGCCGGAGCGACAGAAGATGAACGCGAACTCGAGGTCATGGGCGGCGAGCGCCCACGGTTCGGTCGGGCCAGGAGTGCGGGCGAGGCGCGCCTCAGCGAGCTCGTCGGTGACGGCGTCGATGCCGAACCGCTGCCACTCCCACCCGTCGCGCGGTGACGCATCCCATGACGCGTCAGAACAGACGTGGCGGATGAAGCGTTGGCCGTTCCACGATCGATCGGGATCACCGATGCCGTTGGGCAACACCAGCTCGTGGTCGCGGTGGGTGTCGTGTTCGGCCGGGCAACCGATCTCGACGACTTCGAGATCGTCGCCCGACGCAAGGACCCGGTGCCGAATGCCGGGCGGCTGGATCACACAATCGCCCGGCCGCATCACGAACGGATCGCCCTGGTCCTCGTAGACGACCTCGACCCACCCGGCATGGCAGAAGATCAGCTGGAACCGGATGTCGTGATGGTGGACGTAGTCCGGCACCGGACCGCCCCCGGGGATGGCGATGTGCGACGCGATGAACCGGCCGCCCAGCCGACCCGGGATGAGGTCCCGGTACCGCATCCCCGCCCGGCCGGCGCCGTGATCGGCGTCGGCCGCCCGGGAGATCACCAGTTCGGCGTCGAGCTCGGGGATCACGAGCGGGGTCGAGTCGACCAGGATCGTCGCCGGCTCGACTGCGGTCCGATCGAGCCGCACCGCCTCGGGCCCGTCGAGGTCGGCCCAGCGGGGATCGTCGGCCGGCGAGATCGTGGTCAGCCGGAATCCGGCGGCTTCGTGCTCGGCGATCGCAGCGGTGAGGTCATCGACCGGAACCACCCGCCGTTCGCCCATGCGCCTACTTACCCTGCCGCTTCTGGATATTGGCCCATTCGTCACGCAGACCGACGGTGCGATGGAACATCGTCGGCGCCGACGAGGGGTCGTCGTCGAGGTCGCGGGCGAAGTAGCCGAGTCGTTCGAACTGCACGACCTCGCCGGGGGCGATGTCGGCGATCCCGGGCTCGGCCTTCGCGTGGCGGATCGTGCGCGACTCCGGGTTGAGCGAGCCGAGCGGGTCCTCACCGTCGGCACCCGGGTGCGGGTCGGTGAACAAGCGCTCGTACAGCGCAACGTCGACATCGACCGCGTGGTCGGCCGACACCCAGTGGATCGTGGCCTTCACCTTGCGGCCGTCGGGGGCCTGGCCACCGGCGGTCTCGGGGTCGTAGGTGCACAGCAGGCGAGTGACCTCACCGTCGGGGCCGGTCTCGACGTCGTTGCACGTGATGAAGTAGCCGGCCCGCAGCCGCACCTCGCGCCCGGGGGCGAGACGGAAGAACTTCTTCGGCGGATCGAGCATGAAGTCGTCGCGCTCGATGAACAGACGGCCCGAGAACGGAACCTCACGCGTACCGGCCGACTCGTCCTCGGGATTGTTGATCGCCTCGCGGACGTCAGCCTCGCCGGCGGGCCAGTTGGTGATGACGACCTCGATCGGATCGAGCACGACCATGCGGCGCAGCGCGTTCGCGTTGTGATGCGTACGAACGAACGACTCGAGCAGCTCGATCTCGTGGGTGCCGTTGACCTTGGCGATGCCGATGTGACCGGCGAAGTCACGGATCGCCGCGGCCGGGTAGCCACGGCGGCGCAGCCCGCGGATCGTCGGCATGCGGGCGTCGTCCCAGCCGTCGACGTGTCCCTCCTCGACGAGCTGGGCGAGCTTGCGCTTGCTCATCACGGTGTGGGTGAGGTTGAGGCGGGCGAACTCGGTCTGGCGGGGGCGGTCCGAACCCTGGCCGAGCTGTTCGAGGTACCAGTCGTAGAGCGGTCGGTGACTGTCGAACTCGAGCGTGCACAGCGAATGGGTCGTGCCCTCGATGGCGTCGGACTGCCCGTGGGCCCAGTCGTAGGTCGGGTACACCTTCCAGCGGTCGCCGGTGCGGAAGTGGTGCTGATCGCGGATGCGGTACATCACGGGATCGCGCATCTGCATGTTCTCGTGATTCATGTCGATCTTCGCCCGCAGCACCCGCGAACCCTCCTCGAACTCACCGGCGGTCATCCGGGCGAAGAGATCGAGGTTCTCCTCGACGCTGCGGTCACGCCACGGCGAGTCGACACCCGGGGTGGTGAACCCGCCGCGGTTCTCCGAGATGGTCTCGGCGTCCTGGTCGTCGACGTAGGCGAGGCCCCTCTCGATCAGCTCGATCGCCCAGGCGTGGAGCTGCTCGAAGTAGTCCGATGCGTAGACGACGTGCTCGGGCTCGAACCCGAGCCAGCGCACGTCCTCCTGGATGGCCTCGACGAACCGTTCGTCCTCGGTCTCGGGGTTGGTGTCGTCGAAGCGCAGCATCGTCGTGCCGCCGAACTCGTCGGCGGCACCGAAGTTGAGACAGATCGACTTCGCGTGGCCGATGTGCAGGAAGCCGTTGGGCTCGGGCGGGAACCGGGTCTGCACCCGGCCGCCGTAGGGACCATCGGAGGCGTGCTGCTTGAGCATCTCGCGAATGAAGTCGGTGCCCGAGTTGCTGGTCGGGCCGTCGCGCTCGTCACCGGGGGTCGCGTTCACCCCGTCATCCAACCCGGACCGGGACCCGAAGGCAACGACCACAGGAGACACGACCTCAGCCGTTGGCCTACAGTGCCCGTCCATGGCTACGGGTACCTCGGAAAAGCAGCTGGTCGACCGTCTCAAGACGGTGCCGATCTTCGCCACCACGTCGACCAAGCAGCGCAAGCAGCTGGCGACCCTCGGCAAGGTCCTCAAGTGGAAGGAGGGCTCGACTCCGATCGCGGAGGGCAGCAAGGGCGCCGCCTTCTTCCTGATCCTGTCGGGGTCCGCGGAGGTCACCAAGGGCGGGGCCCGGGTCGCCGTCGTCACCGCCGGTGAATTCGTCGGCGAGATCGCCCTGCTGAGCAACAGCCCGCGCACCGCGTCGGTCACCGCCCTCAGCGACTGTGAGGTGTTCGCCCTCGGCCGGCCGGCACTCGCCGCAGCGTTCAAGGCCGACTCCAGCATGGCGCTCAACATGCTCGAGGCCGTCGCCGCCCGGATGGCCGGCACGATGTGATCCCGCGGTCGGGCAGCGGCCGCACCTGCGGCATCGGCTGCCAGACTGCCGTATGACGAATCGCCCCCTGGACGGCATCCGGGTCATCGACTTCTCGCGGGTCCTCGCCGGGCCGCTGATCGGTCAACTGCTCGGCGACCTCGGCGCGGACGTGATCAAGGTGGAGCGGCCCGGACACGGCGACGACACCCGCACGTGGGGTCCACCGTGGCACCAACCCGACGACACCGACGCTGCTGACGCCACCTACTACCTCTCGCTGAACCGCAACAAGCGGTCGATCGTCCTCGATCTCAAGGACGCCGACGATCTCGCCTTCGCCCAGCGTCTCGCTCGCACGGGCGACATCGTCCTCGACAACTTCAAGCCCGGATTCACCCGACGGTTGGGCATCGACCGCGCCACCCTCGCCGTCGACAACCCGGCGGTCATCACCGCCACGATCACGGCGTTCGGCGCCGACTCCGATGCGTCGCACCTTCCCGGCTACGACCTCGTCGCCCAGGGCATGGGCGGGCTGATGCATCTCACCGGCGAAGCCGACGGCCGGCCGTTGCGGGTGGGCGTTCCGCTGATCGACATGTTCGCCGGCTACAACGCAACCGTCGGCGTGCTCGCAGCCCTCGCCGAGGCGCGAACGACCGGCGTCGGTCGTCATGTCGAGGTGTCGCTCTACGACACGGCGCTGCACTCGCTGCTCAACCACCAGACCGCCGTGCTGATGGCCGGCGCCGACCCGGCTCGCGGCGGCAACCGCCACCCGTCGATCGCGCCCTACGAGAGCTACACCTGCGCCGACGGCGACATCATCATCGCCGCCGCGAACGACAAGCTCTTCGCCGGTCTCTGCCGGGTGATCGAGCGCATCGACCTCGTCGACGACCCCCGCTTCGCCGGCAACACCATCCGCCGGTCGAACGTGCACGAGCTCAACGAGATCATCAACGGGGTGCTCGCAGGCGACACTCGCGCCGCGTGGATCGAGAAGCTCCGGGCCGAGGACGTCCCCTGCGGACCGATCAACTCCCTCACCGAGGCGATCGAGTGGGGCGTCGAGATGAACATGGAGACGATCGTCGAAGGAGCCGATGGCTATCGCTCCGTCCGCAACCCGATCCGGATCGACGGCGCCGTCGCGACGGAGGCTCGGCGGCCGCCGCGACTCGACGAGCACGGGGAGGAGATCCGGGCCGAGGTCGACGGTTGGGACGACCGGACGTGAACCGGCACATCGGCCTGTTCAGCATCCTCGTTCCCGACTACGACGAGGCCATCGATCACTTCGTGAACGATCTCGGCTTCGAGTTGGTCGAGGACACCGACCAGGGTCGGAAACGCTGGGTCGTCGTGCGACCCGGGCCCGAGGCGGCGACCGGCATCGTGCTCGCTCGGGCCACCACACCGGACCAGCAGGCCCTCGTCGGCCGGCAGCTCGGCGGGCGAACCGGGTTCTTCCTGTACACCGACGACTTCGCCCGCGACCACGCCCGCATGACCGCAGCGGGCGTGCACTTCCGCGAAGCGCCGCGCCACGAGGCGTACGGCGTCGTCGCCGTCTTCGAGGACAGGTACGGCAACGGCTGGGACCTGCTCGAACCGATCAGCGGGTCCGCGCCCGCCTAGTTCCGACTCACCGCCACGATCGTGCCGGCCTCGTGATCGGTCACGAGCAGCCGGTCGCCATCGGCGACGATGTGCTGGGGGCGCTCGAGGACGTCGGTGAGCAACGACGGGGGTTCATCGCCCGAGGCCGGAAGCGTGACCAGGCGCTGCTCGACCCACAGGGCGACCACCAGCACCTCGGGGTCCCACGGCGCGATCGCGATGCCGGTCGGCGTCGCACCGGGCTCGAACGTCACGAGCGATGCCGGCACGCCGTCGCATGGCGCGTCGACACCCGACTCGACAACCGGGCGGTTGTCGTCGACACAGCTCGGCCAGCCGTGGTTGGCCCCTTCGGCGACGGCCACGATCTCGTCTCGGGCGGGAACGCCATCGTAGGAACCGTCCGACATCTCGGTCGTCCAGAGCACACCGTCGTCCGAACGGACGTGGGCATACGCGTGTTTGAACCCCCATGCGACCTGCTCGATCGTGCCGTCGGCGGAGACCGCCCACAGCGCCCCGGAGATCTCGGTGGGCGACCCACCCGGTCCGGTTCCGATGCGGGTCGAGCCGGAGGTGTCGAACAGCAGACGGTCGCCGTCGACGGTGAGCGTCCCCTCCGACCGTCCGTTGAAGGCCAGTTCGTCGAGCACCACCTCGCGGTCGGTGCCGTCGAGGGGTCCCCGGGTCAGCCGCCGCTCCTCCATGATCCACAGCTCATCGGCGAAGACCGCCACGCCGGTCGGCTTCGCCAGATCATCCACGACCACGACCGGAGCGACGTCGAGCGCAGCG
This sequence comes from Actinomycetota bacterium, assembly GCA_039193795.1. GTDB lineage: Bacteria > Actinomycetota > Acidimicrobiia > Acidimicrobiales > Aldehydirespiratoraceae > UBA11606. Next base: position 32,977 of record JBCCWI010000029.1, read on the forward strand.
GGGTCGAGGCGCAGCACCTGGCCGGTCGCGTCGTCCTCGCCCCCGTTGAGCTGGGCGAGGAACCAGGCGTCATCGGCGATCGCCAGCTGGGTCGGACGATCGAGTCCATCGACGACGACCTCGGTCGAGAAGGCGTCGGTCGGGTCGTCACCACCGCAGCCGGCCACGAGCAGCCCGACGATCGCGACGGCGGCGAGACAGCGCCTCACGCGGTGACGGCGTCGGCGGCGGCGCGCCCGGAGAGGAACGCACCCTCCACCTTGGGCCCGGCGAACGCCTCGCCCGCCAGCGCGATCCGCGGCGCACTCCCCCACACGACGGTCGGGTCGGGCCAGACCTCGACCGGCCCCGCATACCGCCACCGCTGCACCTGAACGGCGACGGCTCGGACCGGATCCGCAGCCTCGCCCAGCACGTCGGCGGCAGCCGTCAGCGCCCGGGCCACCACGGCGTCGTCAGAGTCCTCCCACATCGCCGCGCTGAGCTCGTTCGAGAGGTGAACCGTCACCGCAGGCACCGACGAGATCCCCTTCGCCCGATTGTCGGTGACGAAGGCGAGATCGGGGTGATCGACGTACTGCGCGCCGCCGTGTGGTGCCAGCCCGGTCGGGTCGGATGACGGGGCGACGAGCACCGCGATCGTCGGCTTGTAGCGGATGGCGGCCAGTCGCTGCGCGAGGCCGGGTTCGGGGAGGAGCCCGCAGTAGGCGAACGTCGCCAGTGCCTGGGGTACCGGCGCCGTGTGGATCACCGCGTCGGCCGGATGCGTCGCCAGCTCGTCGCCGAGATCCAGGATCCGATGGCCGAGCGTGGGCCGGAGCCCGGCGTCGTCCGCCATCCACTTGCACAGTGAGGTCATGCCGTCGACCCCGCGCCACCGCGGGTACCCGTCGGCGGCCGGACCGAAACCACGGGTCCACTCCAAGACCGCACCGGCATCGACCGCCGCCGACACCGTCTCGGTGAACGCATCGCTTCTGGTCGTGAAGAACTGCGCACCGTGGTCGAACCGAGCGGTCCCGGCCGGGGTGTCGACTCGGCGGGACGCCATACGACCTCCCACCCCCCGTCCCTTGTCGACGATCCGCACGTCGTCGCGATCGACCCCGACGTCGAGGAGACGGCGGGCGGCGGAGACGCCGGCGATCCCGGCACCGATGACGAGCACGCGCATGGCCAGAGTCTGTCAGGCACGGTCATGCCGAGCCGAGACCGGTCGACGCTGTGTGCATGCGCCGGACCGGGGTGTTCGCATCGATCGCTATCGCGATGATCGGTGTCGCCGCGGGGTTCGCGCGCTACGCCGGCGACGTCTGGCTGCTCGATCCCGGACTGCTGTTCGGCGTCGTGCTCGTCGCCGCGTCCGCCTGCACGATCACCGCCGTCGCCCTCGGCTGGATGGCCCATCGAAACGACCAGGCCGAGCTCGGGTTCGTCTCGGTGTTCTACTTCGCCGGATCCGTGCTGCCGCTCGTCCACGGCCTCACCGTGCCCGGCGTGCTGTTCGACATGAATCAGGCGACCGTCAACTCCGTCTTCTGGGTGGTGCCGGTCGGGCTCCTGGGGATCGGACCGACCCTGATTCGCAACACCGAGCCAGGCCGCTGGTTGGGTCGTCATTGGCGCACCTGGACGCTCGCCTCCTACGGCCTCACCCTCGTCATCGCCAGCGCATTGCTCGCCTTCCAGCACGTGAAGCTGGCACCGACCATGGGTTCACCACTCGCCTGGGCCACCGCCACCCTCGCCTACGGGATCACCCTCGTCGCAGCCTGGCGCCACCTGCACCTCGCACGGATCGCAAACCGAGACGCTCCCGCGGTCATCGCCTACGGCTACCTGCTGGTCGGGGCTTCGATGCTGGTGTTCTACGGCGAGGCGATGTGGAGTCGCTTCTTCTGGCTCGCCCATACGATCGACATCGCCGGCAGCTTCCTCGCCATGATCGGCGGGTTGATCGTCTATCGCCGATGCCGATCCCTGGCCGCGGTGCTGAAACCGGTCACCGCGATCGATCCGCACAGCGCGCTCGAGTTGGGACTGAGCGACGTGGTGCACGAGTTCGTCGCCGACCTCGAGCGCAAGGACGAACTCACCCGCGACCACGTGGTTCGAGTCGGTGCACTCTGCATCGACGTGGCGGTCGAGTTCGGGTGCTCCCCCGAGGAGATCCGGGCCTGTGGCCTCGCCGGGCTCCTCCATGACGTCGGCAAGCTGCGGATCGCCGACTCGATCCTCACCAAACCCGGCCGTCTCGAACCCGACGAGTACATCGCCATGCAACGCCACACCGTCATCGGCGCCGACCTCGTCGCCGCCACCCCCGCCCTGGCACCGATCGCGGACGCCGTCCTCGCCCACCACGAACACTGGGACGGGAACGGCTATCCCGACGGGCGCGTCGGGGAGGAGACCCCCCTCGCCGCCCGCATCGTCGCCGTCTGCGACGCCTACGACGCGATGACCTACACCCGCCACTACCGCGCCGGCATGTCGGCGGAGAAGGTCCGCGGCATCTTGCTCGAGAACGCCGGGACCCAGTGGGATCCGAGCGCGGTCCACGCACTCCTCCATGTCATCGACGGTCGGTCTGAGCGGCGCCCGAGCTTTCGCCACCTCCGCCACGACCACGCCCACCCGGTTCCCGCCGCCGGCGAATTCGGATGCGACTGCGTGCCCCGGCCCGCCGTCGCGGCCCACCGAACCGACACGGCCGCCTGATCAGTCGAGCAGCGCGTCGGCTCGCACCGGCGCCGCCGCGGCCGCACGGTGCTCCTCGGTGACCTTCCCGTAGAGGCTTCGGATCCGCTGGACCGAACCGACCGACCCGGCTGCCTCGCTGAACGACATGATCAACAAGAGCCGCGTCGTGCTCCCCTGATTCGGGGTGACGCGATGCAGCGAGAACCGGCCCAGGAAGAACTGGAGATCGCCCGGACGCAGGTCGAGGGTGCGGACCCCGGCACGATCGCCATCGAGGACCGCCGCCACGCCGGCCTCGTTCTCGTCGGCGGGCGAGCGAAGACCCGGCACGTACTCGAACCGCCCGCCCGCGTCGGCGGCCTGCAGGAGCATCGTGATCGTGAACTCGTTGGTGTCGAAGTGCCAGTTGAACTCCTGACCCGTGCGCTGGACGTTCACGATCATGTTGGAGACCGGGTCGTCGTAGACGTGCAGCTCGTCCTTGCCGAGGCAGTCCTGGAGGAAGTCCTTCAGCGGCGCCCAGTCGTAGAGCCGTTTCGACGCGGTGGAGCCATCCCATTCGTCCGCGCGTACGAACCCGTTGGTGCGGGGGAAGAACCGGTTGCGCGGGTGGTCGGCGGGCACCGCCGGATCGGCGTCACCGAGGTGGACGTTGGCGCGGTTCACCGGGTTGTAGAAGGCCTTCGGCTCGCGCTCCACCGCCTCGGCCAACAGTGCGGCGTGGCCGGGCCCGCTCAGGAACCCCGGTAACACGGCACACCCGTCGTCGGCCAACGCATCCCGTACCTCCGAGACGACCCGCTCACGCCGATCGCCCGGTGTCGCGATCGGGTATCGACGGGTGTCGATGAGGTCATCGGGCTGCAGCGATGCCATACGCGAACTGTACGGCCGAGGTAGATCCGGTGCGAGCGACCGGCCGTGCACCCGTCCGATTCCTGCCGTCGGCCCTGATCTGGAGCGTCGGTCGACCGATACCGGGGGTATGGCATCCATCCGCACGCCGGCGCAGAGCTCTGCGTCGACGTCGGCCACCGACATCTCCGGCAATCGCTGGGGCGACCGCCGCTGGGCGAGCTTCGGCCTCCGCGCGCTCGTGGTGCTGACACCGATCCTCGCGTCCCTCCTTCTCACCCGCTGTTACGTCGCCGTCGTCGCCCGCCCGCAGAGCTGGCCCGACCACCTCCTCTTCTGGACCGGCGCGTTCGTCGTCGCCATCGCCACGACGATCGTGGTCGACCGGTTCGCTCGCCGACTGCTTCCCCTCGCTGCGCTCTTCCGGATGTCGCTCGTGTTCCCTGACGAGGCGCCGAGTCGGTTCAAGACCGCGCTGCGTCAGGGCAACCCGCGCAAGCTCGAGGTCGAACTCCTCACCGGGCAGATCTCGAGTTCGGGCGAGGCCGCCCAGGCGCTGCTCACCCTCATCTCGCTGGTCGGCGATCACGACCGGCTCACCCGGGGCCACTCCGAACGGGTCCGGGCGTACTCGGAGATGATCGGCGAGAAGATGGATCTGCATCCCGACGAACTCGAGAAGCTGCGGTGGGGAGCGTTGATCCACGACGTCGGCAAGCTGAACGTGCCGCCGGAGATCCTCAACAAGCCGGGCAAGCCCGACGACGACGAGTGGGAGATCATCCGGAGCCATCCCGCATCGGCCGAGCCGTACCTCGAACCCCTCCGCGACTGGTTGGGCGAGTGGGCGCTCGCCGCGACCGAGCACCACGAGCGCTACGACGGCCGGGGTTACCCCCTCGGGCTCGCCGGAGCAGAGATCAGCCGGGCGGGCCGCATCGTCGCTGTCGCGGACGCGTTCGACGTGATGACGTCGGCCCGCAGCTACAAGAAGCCGCTCAGCCCGGCCATCGCACGGGAGGAACTCATCCGCAACGCCGGCGCCCAGTTCGATCCCGACATCGTCCGGGCGTTTCTCGAGGTCTCCCTCGGCCGGCTCCGCGTGGTCGTCGGCCCGGTCGCCTGGTTGAACGAATTGGCCTGGGTGGCTCGCGTGCCCGAGACGATCTCCACCGCCGCGGTCGCCGCGGCGGTCTCCGCCGGATCGATCGTCGCCGCGCCGCTCGATGTCGCCGGTCAGGTGGAGGCAGCGCCGGTCGAGCGAGTGGTCGTCGAGGCCACGACCACGACGACCACGGTCGCGCCGACATCGACGACGACCGCACCCCCGCTCGCACCGGCGGCCGCGCCCGCATCGTCGACCTCCACGACCACATCCACATCGACCACCTCGACCACCGCAAGCCCGGCGACGACCACGACCGCGCCGGTGACCACCACGACGACAGCCGTGATCGCGGCCTCGACCACCTCCATCGCCCCGACGACGACGGTGCCGGCCCCGGCGACGACGACCACCGCTGCGCCGACCACCACGACCACCCTGGCGCCGACCACGACGGCGCCCACCACGACCACGACACCGTCTCCGTCGACGACCACGACGACCGCCGCACCGCCATCGGGTCTGAGCGGATACGGCTTCCTGAGCGTCGATCCCGACGACCTCCCCTCGTCGCTCGCCCACGGTCGCTTGACCTCGAACGACCACGTGTTCGTCTGGCGTGAGGGCGCGACCACCCTGGCGGATCCGCTGACCCTTCGAGACCCCGGCGTCGGCGGCTGGGTCAACGGCGACGGCACGACCACGGTCACGATTCCGGCCGGAACGTCGCTCTGCACGTACCACGTCCACAGCGATCCCAGCTCGTGGGCCCCGGACATGGTCGCCGGCATCGACTTCGGTGGCGACGTCGTGGGTCTCACCCTCACCGAGGACGACCTCGACGAGACCGAGGACTTCGAAGTCGACGACGTCGACCATCATCCCGACGGCCTCGGTGCGGCCGATCGGCTCAAGATCGCGGGCGGTTACGTCGAGTTCGAGCTGGACTCGGGCCTCTGGACCCGCGACCAGATCCGCATCTTCGTGGCCTGCTGAGCGCCCCGATCGGACCGGCGGCACCGATTCTGTGCGGATCCGGATGGATTTCTGAGTCAAACTCTTGACTGAGTCCAGAATCAGTGCTGAAATCTGCGCCGTGGACGATTCGACCGGGCCCGACACCGCGCAGCGACTGCGCGATCACGGCCTCCAGGTGACCGCGCAGCGCATCGCCGTGATGGAGGCCGTCACCGGCCACCCTCACACCACCACCGATGAGCTGGCCGAGGTCGTCCGCACCAAGATCGGGTCGATCTCCCGTCAGGCGGTGTACGACACGCTCGGGGTCTTCGTCGAGAAGCGCCTTGTTCGTCGGATCCAGCCCAGCGGGTGGACGGCCCGATACGAGGCTCGGGTGGGGGACAACCACCACCACCTCGTGTGCCGAGGGTGCAGTTTGATGTATGACATCGACTGTGCGGTCGGCTACACGCCGTGCCTCACCGCCGAGGACGACCACGGCTTCGAGATCGACGAAGCCGAAGTCGTCTACTGGGGCATGTGCCCCGATTGTCGAGCCGCCTGAGCTCGACCGGGGTCGCCCGTCGTCCCCATGCCCATCGCAGTCCATCGCAGAGCATGCTCTCGCAGCAACAAAAGGAATCACATGTCCGAAGCGAAGTGCCCGTTCCCTCACAGTGACGTGGGGTCGGCGGCCAACCAGAAGTGGTGGCCGAACCAGCTGAACCTCAACATCCTCAACGAGAACAACCCGAACAACGACCCGATGGACGAGGACTTCGACTACGCGGCAGAGTTCGCGTCGCTCGACTACGACGCCCTCAAGGCCGACCTCGCCGCCCTCATGACCGACAGCCAGGACTGGTGGCCCGCGGACTACGGCCACTACGGCCCGCTGTTCGTGCGCATGACCTGGCACGCCGCCGGCACCTACCGCACCCACGACGGCCGCGGCGGTGGCGGCACCGGCCAGCAGCGGTTCGCCCCGCTCAACAGCTGGCCCGACAACGGCAACCTCGACAAGGCCCGCCAGCTGCTCGAGCCGATCAAGAAGAAGTACGGCCGCAAGATCAGCTGGGCCGACCTGCTGATCCTCACCGGCAACGTGGCCATGGAGACCATGGGCTTCGAGACCTTCGGTTTCGCCGGTGGCCGCGAAGACGTGTGGCAGCCCGAGGAGACCTACTGGGGCCCCGAAGACGGCTGGCTCGAGGACGAGCGCTACAGCGGCGACCGCGAGCTCATGGAGCCCCTCGGTGCCGTCCAGATGGGCCTCATCTACGTGAACCCCGAGGGCCCCAACGCCAACCCCGACCCGGTCGCGTCGGGCCGTGACGTGCGCGAGACCTTCCGCCGCATGGCCATGAACGACGAGGAGACCGTCGCCCTGGTCGCCGGCGGCCACGCCTTCGGCAAGATGCACGGCGCCGGTCCAGAAGACGACGTTCACGCCGAGCCCGAGGGAGCTCCCATGGAGCAGCAGCTCCTCGGCTGGAAGAACGACTTCGAGTCCGGCGTCGGCGTGCACGCCACCACCTCGGGCTTCGAGGGTGCGTGGAACTCCACTCCGACCACATGGGACAACAACTACCTCGAGACCCTGATGGACAACGACTGGGAGCTCACCGAGTCCCCGGCCGGTCACAAGCAGTGGCACGCTCCCGCGCTCGCGGGCACCGTCCCGGACGCCGGTGGGCGCGAGGGTGTCATGCACACCCCGCAGATGACCACCGCCGACATGTCCATGAAGATGGACCCGATCTACAACGAGATCAGCCAGCGGTTCCGTGACGACCAGTCGCTGCTCGACGACGCCTTCGCTCGTGCGTGGTTCAAGCTGACCCACCGCGACATGGGCCCGAAGGTCCGCTACCTCGGCCCCGAGGTTCCGGCCGAGGAGCTCATCTGGCAGGACCCGATTCCGGCCGGCACCGAGCTCAGCGCCGACCAGATCGCCGCCGCCAAGGAAGCCATCATGGCCACCGGCGTCAGCGTCACCGACCTCGTCCACACCGCGTGGGCCTCGGCCTCGACCTACCGTCAGTCCGACCACCGCGGTGGCGCCAACGGCGGCCGGATCCGTCTCACGCAGATGCGCAACTGGGAAGCCAACAAGCCCGAGACCCTCAACCAGGTCCTCTCGGCGCTCGAGGGCGTCCAGTCGAGCCTCGGCTTCGACATCTCGATGGCCGACCTCATCGTCCTCGGTGGCACCGCCGCCGTCGAAGCTGCCGCCGCCGCTGGTGGCGTGCACGTCGGCGTCGATGTCTCCACCGGCCGCGGCGATGCCTCCGAGGAGCAGACCGAAGAGGCGAGCTTCGCCTGGCTCGAGCCCCGCTGGGACGGCTTCCGCAACTACCTCGGCAAGGGCAGCGCCGACGTCGCCGAGCACCTGCTCGTCGACAAGGCCCACCTGCTCGGCCTGACCGCTCCCGAGATGGCGGTGCTCGTCGCCGGCCTGCGTGTGCTCGGTGTCAGCACCGACAACCACGGTGTGCTCACCGACCGCGTCGGCACCCTCAGCAACGACTTCTTCGTCAACCTGATGGACATCGGCACCGAGTGGACCGACTCCGCCACCAGCGAAGGCGTGTTCGACGGCACCGACCGGGCGACCGGCGCGGCCAAGTGGACCGCCACCCGCAACGACCTCGTGTTCGGCTCGAACTCGATCCTGCGGGCGATCGCCGACGTCTACGCCGCCGACGATGCGGGCGACAAGTTCGTCGCCGACTTCGCCAAGGCGTGGGTCAAGGTCATGGACGCGGATCGTTTCGATCTGGCGTGATCCACGACACCTGCAGGTGATCTGCAGCGAGTGACTGCGGCGCCTCGCCGGTCGGCTCCGGCCACCGGCGGGGCGTTCGCCGTTTTGGGCACCCCGTGCGCCTCCATCCGGGTCGTCCGCGGCCGATGGGAGACACGTGACCATCACCGACCGGGCGCCGGCCGCCGGCACCGACATCGACGAGCACCGCTGGACGGACCGCCGGCTGGCGAGCTGGTCGATCCGACTGTTCGCCCTGGTCCTGCCGCTGGTTGCGGCTGCGGTCGTGACCCGCCTCCACCTCGCCGCCTTCGACCGCCCGCACGGCGTCCTTCCGCAGCTCGCGTTCTGGGGCGGAGTGCTGCTCGCCGCACTCGGCACGGCGTTCTTCCTCGAACGCTGGACACGGCGACTGCTCCCGCTCGCCGTCCTGCTCCGCCTGACCCTCGCGTTCCCGGGGCCGGCACCCAACCGGATCGTCGTCGCCGTGCGTGAGACCAACGCCCGCCGGCTCGAGTCCCAGCTGATCGATGGTTCGCTGACCCCGGAGGCATCAGCCGCCCGCAACCTCGTCTCGCTCGTCGGGCTGCTGCGGCACCACGACCGCGCCACGCGAGGTCACTCCGAGCGGGTCAGTGCCTACGCCGAGCTGATGGGTGCGGAGCTCGACCTCGATCGCTCCGAGATCGACAAGCTGCGGTGGGCCGCCCTCGTCCACGACATCGGCAAGCTCTCGGTGCCACCGCGGATCCTGAACGCCACCGACGCCCCCAGCGACGAAGACCGGTTGCTGATCCGCAACCACCCGGTCGCGGCCACGGCCTATCTCGGTGTGGTCTCGGCATGGCTGGGCGAGTGGGCCCTCGCCGCGCTCGAACACCACGAACACTGGGACGGCAGCGGCTACCCCGCGGGCCTGCGCGGCGACGCGATCGGACTCGCCGGTCGGATCGTCGCCGTGGCCGATGCCTACGACGTGATGACCTCGGCGACGAGCTACCGCCCTGCGGTCGGCGTGAGCGAGGCCCGAGAAGAACTCGCTCGGTGTGCGGGCACCCAGTTCGACCCGGCGGTGGTGCACGCGATGTTGCAGGTCCCCCGCCGCCGGCTACGGCTGATGCTCGGCCCGGCCGGATGGCTCAACGAGCTTCGGTGGATGCCGCGCGTGCCGGAGTCGACCAGGGTCGCGATCGGGACGGCCGCCGCCACCTTGGCGATCGCCACCGCGACCGCCGTGCTCGTCGACCCGGCGCCGTCGGAGCGGCCTGGCGTCGAGGCCGCCGAGCGGGTCGTCGAGATCGAGCCGTCCACGACGACCGTCGCGGCTCCCGAGGTGCTGAGCGAACGGTCCGAGAGCGTTGACCCGGCGACCGAGCCGACGACCACGACGACGTCCACGACCACACTCCCGCCTCCGTCGACCACGGCCCCCACGACGACGACAACCACCACCACGACGACGGCGCCACCGCTCACCACCCTCGCCGCTCCCCGTGAGCCGGTCGGAACCGGGTTCGTCCTCGTGAATCCCACATCGCTGCCGCGTCACCTCGGCGACGGCGAACTCACGTCGGACGACCACGCCTTCGTGTGGATGGAGACCCCGGCGACCACGACCGCGGAAGTGACCGTCCAGGCGGTCACCGACGGCGCCGCATTCGCCGGGGACAGCGACAGCCCCACCCGCATCGCTGCGGGCACGAGCGTGTGCCCGGCCTTCGTCCATGCCGATCCGTTTGCGTCCGCCGAACCGTTGGTCGTCGAACTCGACTTCGGCGTCGCGCCGATCGGGTTCGTTCTGCGCGGTGCGGACCTCGACGCGACGGGAAGCTTCGGCGTCGACGGTCTCGACCACCGCAGCGACGGCCTCGCAGCCGATGACGTCGGCTCGATCGAGGGCACCACGATCCGACTGCTGCTGAGCCCGAGCGTCGCGGGGCGCGATCAGCTCCGAATCCTCCTCCCCTGCTGACCACATCCTCCGGTGCCGGGTCGGCCCCGGAGGCAGTACCTTTGCGGCCGTGGCGCACGGGACTTCCACGGGAGAGCGCTGGCGAGACCGACGTTTCGTCAGTTGGGGGCTTCGCATCGTCGTGTTCGTCGCGCCGATCGCTGCCGCCGTCATCGCCGTCTGGATCTTCACCCGGGTCGTGGATCGGCCGGCCTCCCTGCTTCCCCAGCTCGTGTTCTGGCTGATCGCGATCGCCATCGCCGTGGCCGCCGGGCTGCTGGTCGACCGGTGGAGTCGCCGACTCCTCCCGGTCGCGATGCTCTTCCGCATGTCGCTGGCCTTCCCCGGTGAAGCACCCAACCGGTTCGCGCTCGCCTTCGGCGACGGCCCGGCCTCGCCCGACGCGCTGGAGTCCACCGACAAGCTGAGCAGCGACGACACCGCCGCCCGCCACCTCCTCGCCCTGGTCTGGGTGCTCGCCCGTCACGATCCACGCACGCGCGGCCATTCCGAACGGGTCCGCGCCTACGCCGAGATGATCGGCACGGAGATGGGGCTGTCCCAGCCCGCACTCGACCGGGTTCGGTGGGGTGCGCTGATCCACGACATCGGCAAGCTCTCGGTGCCCCCGGAGGTCCTGGGCGGCGGCGACCGACCGACGCCGGACGAATGGGCGTTGATCCAGGCTCACGCCGTCGGCTCCGAACCGTTCCTGTATGCGGTCACCGATTGGCTCGGGGACGGAGCGCTCGCTGCGGTCCAGCACCACGAGCGCTGGGACGGCCGCGGCTATCCCGACGGCCTGACCGGTGAGGAGATCAGTCTCGCCGCCCGCATCGTCGCGGTCGCCGACACCTACGACGCGATGACCGCGACGCGCAGCTATCGCGAACCGCTGCGGCCGAGCATGGCGCGCGAGCAGATCGCCCGGCAGGCCGGAGCCCAATTCGACCCGAAGGTGGTCGGCGCCTTCCTCGACGTTCCGGTCTGGCGGCTGCGCCTCGTCCTCGGGCCGCTCGGCTGGCTCAACGAGTTCCTGTGGTTCACCCGTCTGCCCCATGCGGCGACCGGAGCGGCGGCGACCGCCGCCGTCGTCGGTGTGGTCGGCCTCGGTGCAGCCATCGTGTTCTCGTCGCCGGCCGAGTCGTCCGATACGGCCGACGACGACATCGTCGCCCCCGTCGATACCACCACGACGACCACGACCAACACCACCACGACCGCACCGACCACCACGACGACCGACCCGCCGAGCACCACCACCCCGACCACCACCTCGATCGCACTCACGACCTCGACCACCAGCTCCACGACGTCGACGACCACCACCTCGACGACGACCGTCGCGCCCGCACCGACGACCACGGCGACGCCGCCAGCGACGACCACGTCCGCCGCTCCACCGCCGACCACCACCACGACGACGACCACCACGACGACGCCGGCGCCGGCACCGCCCGACCCGATCGGCACCGGCTTCACCCTGACCGACCCGGCGACCCTCCCACCCGATCTCGGCGACGGTCAGCTCACCTCCGACACCGATCTCTTCGTGTGGTCCGAGGGCATCGCCACGACCGCCACCGACATCGAGCTGCGTGCGTTCACCGACGGTGTCGCCGTGCCCGGCGACAGCTCCACCACCACGACCCTTCCCGCCGGCACGCAGGTCTGCACCTACATCGCCCACGCCGACCCGATCGGTGCCGCCACCACCTTCGAAGCCGAGCTCGACTTCGGCCTCGTCCCGCTCGGCTTCGCACTCGTCACGACCGACCTCGAGGACACCGACGAGTTCGAGATCGACGGCGTCGACTACCAGCCCGACGGGTTGGGCAGCACCGACACGGTGACCGTCGACGGCACCGTCATCACCATCGAGCTGGTCTCCTCACCCGGCACCCGGGATCAGATCCGGATCTTCATCCCCTGCTGAGGGGCGTCGATCGCTACTCCGGCCAGGGGACCCCGTAGTCCTCGAACCACCAGCGGGCCTCACGGATCGCGTTCGGGTCGGTGCGCAGCTCAGGATCCTGATTGAGCTGTTCGGGGGTCGGGCCGATCTCGTCGGCGATGCCCTGCAGGGCAGCCTCGTCGAGGTCGTAGCAGCGGACGGCGTTGAGGCCGAGCAGCAGGCGGGTCTCCTCGATCGGGATCTGCTGGAAGTCGGTCTCGAGGCGGGGCTTGGTGTTGGGCCACGAACCCTCGGGGTGCGGATAGTCCGTGCCCCACATGAGCGCGTCGATGCCGTTGACGTAGCGGCGGCGCAACTCGACCTTGCTCATCGTCGAGGCACCGATGAAGACGTTGGTGCCGACGTACTCCGACGGCAGCCGCTCGATGAGCCCCTTGGTGCGGGAGTTCATCTTCTTGACCTTCCAGTTGGTGCCACCGAACATGACGTCGGTCTTCCAGAGCAGGTCGCCGAGCCACCAGGAGCCGCACTCGACCGGGGCGTACTTGAGGTTCGGGAACCTGTCGAACTTGCCCGAGAGCAGGAACTGCCACAGCGGGCGATGGGTCCAGAACGCCACCTCGAGCATGTACTGGGCCATGTTCTCGTTGTAGGCCTCGGCGTCGGCCTCCCCGGAGTGGGTGTGCACGACCAGGCCGGTCTCGTGGCACGCCTGCCAGATCGGGTCGTACATCTCGTGGCCGTACGACGGAGCGTCGTGCCACATCGTCGGGATCATGATCCCGCGGATGCCGGGCTTGTCGGCGAGGGCGTAGACCTCCTTCACCGACTCCTCGACGCCGTGGGTGACGGGGACGAGCGCGACGCCGGCCCGGCGGGGCGGGTTGGTCGCGCAGAACTCCTCGAGCCAACGGTTGTGGGCCCGAGCGCCCGCCCAGGCCAGCTTCGGGTCGGTGATGGCGCCGGCCTGCAGGCCCGCGCCGAACGGCGGCGCCTCCATGCCGGTGACGGAGTCGCCGTCGGCGAAGATGACCTCACCGGCGATGCCGTCGGCGTCGAGCGCCTTGTCGCGAATCTCGGGGTCGTAGGCACCCTGCAGGCCCCACTCGTTCTCCCGCTCCCACTGCTCGACGTACTCGCCGTTCATCTCCTCGACCATCGCCCGGTGTTCGTGGCGGGTCTGAAGCCATTCATCAAACTCCGCATGCACGGAGCTCTCCAAGTACTCGCGGTAGTCCTCGACATAGAGGCC
>JBCCWI010000030.1:0-44408 GCA_039193795.1 Actinomycetota bacterium
CCATGCAGGCCATCTTCGAGGTCGTCGACGTCTTCTTCGTCGGCCGCCTTGGCGCGGATGCCGTCACGGCCGTCGGCCTCACCAGCTCAGTACTCATCCTGGTCTTTGCCATTGGCATGGGCTTGAGCATGGCCGCGACGGCGATCGTGGTGACCGTGGCGATCGTGGTCCGCGTGGTGATCGCGACGGCGCGCCGCGTCCGAGCGGTCCGCCGCCGAGCGGAGACGAGGCCGGTGACGAAGTCGTCTCCAACGAAGAGGCCGTCGCCGACGTCGAGGGTGTCACCGTCAACGCGGCCGACGAGGGGAGCGAGTGATGAAGGTCATTCTGCGTTCCGACGTCTCCGGGCTCGGCCGCAAGGGCGAGATCATGGATGTGGCCGACGGCTACTTCCGCAACTTCCTCAGCCCGAAGGGCCTGGCCATGAAGGCCACGGCCGGTGCGGCGCAGCAGGCGGAGTCGATGCGCCGTGCGGCGTCGCTGCGCGACGCGGCGACCAAGGCCGATGCGGAGGAGATCGCCACCAAGCTGGTGCCGATGCAGTTCACCATCTCGGCGAAGGCCGGCGACGGTGGCCGCCTCTTCGGTTCGGTGAGCGCGGCCGACATCGTGTCGGCGGTCGACGAGCAGGCCGGCGTGTCCATCGAGGCCCGGACCCTCGATCTCGACAGCCCGATCAAGGACCTCGGCGAGCACATGGTCATGGCCAAGCTCCACGCTGAGGTCGCCTTCCCGATCACCGTTTCGGTCATCGAGGAGTGAGCACGACGTGGATCGCTGTGGATGACCGGCCTGGTTGTCCACAGCGAATCCCGTTGCGTTTTGGCGGTATCCACCGCTGTTCCACTGGTACCCCACAAGCCGGGAAGGGCACGATCCTCCGATGGTGATGAGCGAGTTCGAAGCGGCGGCCGCTCAACGGGTACCTCCCCACAATCTCGAAGCCGAGGAGTCCCTGCTCGGCGCGATGTTGCTCTCGCGCGACGCCATCGCCGATGCGGTCGAGCACACCGAAGCCGCCCACTTCTACCGGCCCGCCAACGCCCACGTCTTCGACGCGATCTCGGGGCTGTACGCGAGCGGCGACCCTGCCGACCCGGTCACCGTCGCCGCCGAACTCGAGCGCCTCGGTGTGCTGGAGATGGTCGGCGGCCTCGACGGTCTGATCAGCCTGCAGATCAACACCCCGGCTACGTCCAACGCCGGCAAGTACGCCCAGATCGTCGCCGAGCGGTACACCCTGCGGCGACTGATCGAGACCGCCAACGAGATCGCCGACATCGGCTACTCGCGCCCCGAGGACGTCACCCGGGCCGTCGACGAGGCCGAGAACATGATGTTCCAGGTCGCCCAAGGACGCGTCGCCGACACGATGGGCGAGATCCGCGATCTGCTCGACGCCACCCTCGATCGTCTCGAACAGCTCTACGAGGCCGGCGAAGGCGTCACCGGCACCCCGTCGGGGTTCATCGATCTCGACGAGCTGCTGTCGGGCCTGCAGCCCAACGCCCTGCTGATCGTGGGCGCTCGCCCCGCCATGGGCAAGACCGCCTTCGCGCTGAACATCGCCGCCCACGCCGCCGTGCGCGAGCAGAAGCCGGTCCTGATCTTCAGCCTGGAGATGGGCCACCTCGAACTCACCCAGCGCATGCTGTGCAGCGAGGCCAACGTCGATGCGAAGAACATGCGCGACGGCAAGCTCACCGAGGACGACTGGACCCGCATCTCCAACGGCATCGGCCGGCTCGCCGAGGCCCCGATGTGGATCGACGACAACCCCAACCTGACCATCATGGAGATCCGGGCCAAGGCCCGCCGGCTCAAGAGCCGCGCCGGAGGGCTCGGACTGATCGTGGTCGACTACCTCCAGCTCATGACCGGTCGGGCCGGTGCCGAGAGTCGCCAGGTCGAGGTGTCGGAGATCTCGCGAGGTCTCAAGATCCTCGCCCGTGAGCTCGAGTGCCCGGTCCTCGGCCTCTCCCAGCTGTCACGAACCCTCGAGATGCGGCAGGACAAGCGTCCGATGCTCGCCGACCTGCGCGAGTCCGGCGCGATCGAGCAGGACGCCGACGTCGTGATGTTCCTGTACCGCGACGAGGTCTACAACCCCGGCACCGACTCCGAGGGCATGGCCGAAGTCATCGTCGCCAAACACCGCAACGGCCCGACCGGCACGATCAACCTCGGGTTCGTCCCCCGGTTCACGTCGTTCCGGAATCTCACCCGCCGCGACGTCTGACATGGTGCTGGCCGAGATCACCCTCGAGGAGTGGCTCACGGCGGCCGGCATCTGTGTGGGGGCGGTCGTCGTGGCGACCGTCGCCGCCCGCCTCGTCAACGCCGTGCTTCGCCGCCGCACCGCCGGCGCGACCCTCGCCGTCGCCTTCGTCGCCCGTCTCGTCCGATGGACGATCCTGCTGGTGGGTCTCGTCTACGCCGCCGGTCAGGTGGGGGTCGAGATCGGGCCGCTGGTCGGCGCCCTCGGCATCACCGGCCTCGCCGTCGCGCTGGCGCTCCAGCCCGTCCTGATGAACCTCTTCGCCGGCGTGGTGCTCCAGACCGAACGGCCGATCGACTGTGGCGAAGAGGTCGAGACGATGAACCACCAGGGCACCGTCCTCGACGTGACGAGTCGGGCGACGATCGTGCAGACCTACGACGGTGCGGTCGTGCACATCCCGAACTCCGCCGTCCTCGACGACGCCATCGTCAACCACACCCGCAACGGCATCCGCCGATCCACCGTCGTGGTCGGGGTCGCGTACGCGTCCGATGTCGCCGCGGCGTGCGAGGTCCTGGCGGTGGCCGCTGCGGCGGTCGACGGTGTGCATGCCCATCCGGCACCCCAGGCGCTCGCCAAGGACTTCGCCTCGTCGTCGATCGACATCGACGTCGACTACTGGCACGACCCGCCCGAGACGGTCCGGCGCGAGCTGCGGTCGGTCATGGTCGCGACCCTGCACGCGGCATTGCGCGATGCCGGATTCGAGATCCCCTTCCCGCAGCGCGACGTCTGGATGCGTGCCGCCGAATCGACCTGATCCGGCCGGGTCCGTTCAGCTGAACAGCGAGGGGGTGCCGAAGAGGTGCCCCTGGGCCAGCTCGGCCCCACAGTCGCGTGCGGCGTGGAATTGGCTCTCCCGCTCGATCATCTCGACCGCCACGACATAGCCCAGCTCGTGGAGCTGGCCGGCGGTCCGGGCGAGCACCTCGCGGCCGATCTGGTGATCACACACGTCGGTGATCGCGGCATCGAGCTTCACGACCGACCCGGCCGGCAGCCAGGTCGGGTGGGGGTGCGTTTCCGACGCCTCACCGCGGTGATCGTCGAGCGCCAGACACGCGCCGGCATCGAACACCGGGACGAGCGTGTCGACCGCCGCACGACACAACTCGGGCCCGAGGCGATCGGGGATCTCGAAGATCAGCTCGCTCGGGGCGACACCGAAGTCGGTGCACATGCGGTGGAGGTCGGTGACCAGGCTCGGTGACTCGAGCCGGGAGCGGTGCATGTTGAGCGCCAGCCGTCCGCCCTTCGATCGACTGGTCGAGCCCGCCCAGGCGGCCATCGACATCTCGAGCGCCCGGTGGGTGCACGCGTCGACGACGCCGGTCTCCTCGGCGATCGGTAGGGCCATCCCGGCCGCCCACAGCTCGCCCGGCCCCCGTCGCCAGCGGACGAGCGCTTCGGTCGCGACAACCGAGCCGGTCGCGACGGAACGAATGCCCTGCCCGTGGATCTCGAGCCGATCCCAGCTGGCCATGAACTCGGCGTAGATGTCGGTCGGCCGCGAGGCGAGTCTGGCCTCGAGGTGGCGACGACGGGTCATGGGCATGCATCAGGTTTCGGGCGCGATGGGCGCCACTCAAGAGTGAGGCACCCACGAAGGGACGGTGGACCCATGTCGATGTGACGGACGTATACGGTCAGCGGCATGGATCGGGCCCTCATGGTGATCCTCGGGTTCGTGGTGTCGGGCATCGTCCTCCTGCTCGGAGTGGCGCTCGTCCTCACCCTGCGAGCCGCCGGGGACGAGCCCTTCGAGGTCGAGTTCACGCCGCTCGAAACCGACTTCCCGGCCGTCGAGCACGACCCGACGGCCGCGGCCGATCTGATCGACGCCTGGGCGGCGTGGCGCACCGGCACGTTCGTCACCGCGGGGAGCTGGACCCGCACGGTCGACGGGCGCAGCGACCCGCTGGTGGGGGAGGTGTACCTCGCGCAGGACCCCCCGCGTCGCCAGGTGATCCGACTCGGTGCGGTCGTCTCCGCCATCGACGATCCGGACCGCTTCGAGAACCTGGTCGTGTCCGAGCTCGGCCTCGTCGGCGGCTACGTCATCGGTCCCGATCGGCTCTACGACGTCTCGCGGGTGAGCGACGCCTGCTTCCACGCCGAGCTGGTCGCGCCGTCGCTGGCGTCGCCGTGGGGTCGGTGGGCGGAGTACTGCTTCGACCTCGAGTCGGGCGCACTGATCTCGGCCCGGGTCCGTCGCCAGACCGCGATCGATGTCGAGACGACCGTCGTCGTCACCACCGAACCCAGCGACGCCGACTTCGCCACCCCATCGTCGTGACGGTCCCGGCTGCTCCCGGGTGAGCCGGGGTCGTGGAGAGGGGCAGGAGCGGGACGAGTGCGCCAGCACCCTGGAAAAGCGCTGGTGGCGATGCGTTGGAGGGAGTTGTCCCGCCCCCGCCTTCCTCTCTGAGCGGGCGGCGGTGCCGCCCACGCACCTCCATCGGAGACGGGTGGGTGCTCTTGAGCCGCCACCGGAAACAAAACCGGGTTCATCACCGAACCGGGTGGTCGAGCGCTCCGGTTGGCCCCGACCGGGCCCGCAGGCGATGATGCCCACGTGTTCCTCGGAGAAGATCTGTTCGCCTGGCTGACCCTCGCGCTCGGTGCGGCGATGCTCGTCGGCAACGGCCTCGCGCTGTTCCGTCCTCCCGACGCCAAGCGCAACGAAGACGACCTCGAGCGAGCTCCGGTGGGCCGGGCGATCGTCTACATGGTCATCGGCACCGTTGCCGCCATCTGGGGCTTCGCCACCCTGATCTCCTGACCGTGGGCCGCCTGGAGGGGCCGACGGTGAGAGGAGAGGGGGCAGGAGCCAGACGAGTGCGCCAGCACCCTGGAAAAGCGCTGGTGGCGATGCGTTGGAGGGAGTGTCCGACCCCCACCCTTCCTCTCAGTGACCGTCGGGGGCGAATCCGACGGACGCCAGGAGTATCGACATCTGAGCGCCGCGCTTGATGAGAAATTCAGCCCTGCCACCGAGGCGGGCGCCGCTCGAGAAACGCCGCCATCGCCTCGCGGTAGTCGTCCTCGGTCGCCATCTGATCCAGCCGGGCCTGGGCGTCGCGCACCGACCGTGCGGGGTCGTCGTGGGTGGCGTCGATCACCAGCTGCCGCTTCGTCGCGCGGAGGCTGTGCGGACTGATCTCGGTGGTCAGCGTCGCCGCCAGCTCGAGGGCGGCACCGAGGGTGTCGTCGTCGACGAGGCGGGTGACGAGACCCATCCGGTCGGCCTCGTCGCTGGTGAAGCGTCGGCTGGACAGCAGGAGGTCGGCGGCTCGTCCGTGACCGATCAAGCGGGGGAGCAGCCACGACAGCCCGTACTCGGCCGGCAGGTTGAGCTTGCCGTGGGCGGTGGTCCAGGTCGAGCCGGATCGGGCGACCCGGAGATCACACCAGCACGCCAGCGCCAGGCCGACCCCGGCCGCGGCCCCGTTGACGGCGGCGATCGTGACGACGTCCATGCCGAAGAAGAAGGCGAAGTCCGCGTCGAACGCCGGATCGACCCCGTGGCCCGGTGTGGCGATGTCGTCGGGGGTGCCGGCGTCGTAGCCGCCCCGTTCGACGTGGGTCTCCAACGCCTTGGAGTCCGCACCGGGACAAAAGGTCGTGCCCTCGGGGTCGCCGGTGATGACCACCACCCGGATCGCCGGGTCGTCCTCGGCGCGTTGGAGCAGGTGACGCAGCTCGGTGTGCATCCGGCCGGTCCAGGAGTTGCGGCGCTCGGGCCGGCTCAGGGTGATGACGGCCACGCCGTCGGGCTCGCCGGCCGACCAGCGGGTCGTCTTGAGCTCCATCGTTACTCGAGGGTGGCGTAGGAGGTGGAGCGGTTCTCGGCCCGGTCGCCCAACGTCTCGGTGACACTGGCGGCCAGGTCGGCGAGGAACTGGGCCGCGATCGGGGCGTTGCCGTTGCTCACGGTCGCGTGGAGCGAGTCGGGGTCGTGTTGGCGGTCGAGGTACCAACCTCGCCGGCCGAGGGCGTCGCCCACCGCGAACACGTCGAGCCGGTCCTCCCAGCCGGCCTGGACCCGGATCGCCATCAGCTGTGCTTCCGGCTCGCCGACCAGATCGAGTCCGTCGATCGCCCGCACGCCGGCCTGGAGGGTGCGGGCGGTGTCGATCGTGGTGCGGGTCAGGCGTTCGTAGCCGTCGATCCCGAGGCGCTGCATGACCGCCCAGGCGGCGGCCATCGGCGCGCCGGACCGCGTGCCCTGCATGCTCGGCGAGGCGTAGAAACCGCCCTTCCACGCATCGAACGTGTAGGTCTGAAACCGCCGGGAGATCTTGTCGCGGTGGAGGATGATCGATGCACCCTTCGGCGCGTACCCGAGCTTGTGCACGTCGAGGCTGATCGTGGTGACCCCGTCGACCCGGAAGTCCCACGGTCGCACCGGCTCACCGAGCCGTTCCATGAAGGGGAGCACGAATCCGCCCATGCAGGCGTCGACGTGCATGTTGGCGTCGACCTCACCGGCGAGTGCGGCCAGCTCCGGGATGGGGTCGATCACCCCGTGGGGGTACTGCGGCGCGGAGCCGACCACGAGCACGGTCCGTTCCGAGATCGCGTCGGCGGTGGCGTCGACGTCGCAGCGGTAGTCGTCGCCGACCGGCACGATCACCGTGTCGAGACCGAAGTAGTGGGCCGCCTTGTGGAACGCGGCGTGGGCCGTGTCGGAGAGGACGATGTCGCCGCCGTCGAGATCGCGTTCGGCTCGGGCGCGCTCGCGAGCGGCCTTCACCGCCATCAGGATCGATTCGGTGCCGCCCGAGGTCATGAAGCCGGCCGCATCGTGGCCGTGCAGCAGCTCGGCCATCGCGCCGACGACCTCGCGCTGGATCTGACCGAGCGACGGGATCGCGAGCGTGTTGAGGGCGTTCTCGTGCAGGTACATCGCCGCGGCGGCCTCCGCGATCGCGTGCACCTCGGGGCCGCCGTCGTAGACCAGGCCGAAGGTCCGGCCGTCCTGCCAGCGGGCGTCGTCGGTGCGGAGGGCATCGAGGGCGCCGAGCACCTCGTCGTGGCTTCGTCCGGTCTCGGGAAGGCTCATGGTGAGACCGTAGAACACGCGGACTCGGGGAGCGATCGGAGCGGTACCGTGGCCACTCGTGTTCGCCCGGTTCGCCCCCCTCGCCGCTGCTGCGCTCGTCACCGTCGCGTTCTGGTCGGGCCCCGCCGCGGCGCAAGACGACGTCGCGGGGCTGGCGGCCGACGCCGCCACCGTGGTGACGGTCGATCCCGACGGCGGGTCGGTGTCGGTGGTCCACACGTACACGTTCCGGAACCTGTCCGACGATCAGGCGTTCAGCGGGTTCTTCGAGACCCTGCCGGTCGAGGCCCGCGACGTCACCGCGTCGTGGGCGGGGGGCTCGCTCCCGGCGGTCAACATCCCCGACGGGGCCGGCTTCGCCGAGTGGTTGGTGAGCTTTCCCGACGCGCTCGCGCCCGGTGAGGAGTTGGGGGTCGAGCTGCGGTGGACCCAGCGCGGTCTCGCCGGCGGCATCGACTCCCTCGACCGGGTTTCCGCCGACCTGGTGGCGATCGCGCCGTATGCGGTCGGCCACGGCGGCACGGTCGAGTTGACGGTGGCCGTACCCGGCGAGTGGCAGATAGCGCTCGCCGACGGCTTTCGCGCCGACATGGTCGACGACTCGCTCGTCCTGGTCGCCGATGATCCGGTGGGCTCGGAGTACGTCGCGCAGCCGGTGATCCTCGAGGCCCCGGACCGCTTCGCCCGATCGACGGTCGAGGCCGGGCCGGTCTCGATCACCGTCGCCACCGCCGACGGCACGTCGGGATGGCTGGAGGACGAGCTCACGCCGCTGGTCGAGCGCCTGTCGGTCTGGATTCCGCTCTCGCCTCCCACCGATCTGACCTTCCGGCAGGGCTACACCGCCGGGGCTGATCTGCGACGCGACGGCGACGTGTTCGTGCTGCCGCTCGACCCCTCGGCCGCGGTCGCGGCTCGGGCCGTCGCCGCGGCGTGGCTCGAACCGCTCGCCTTCGACGACGCCGAGTTGCGTGACGACCTGGCGACCGCGTTGGCCGACCGGGTGGCACGAGCGGAGGGGCTGGCGGCTCCCCCCAACGCCGGCACCTGGAGCACCGCGGTGGCGGCGCTGGTCTCGGTGAGCGACGAGACCACCATGCGCACCATCGTCTCCGCGCTCGAGAGCGGGCTCCCGGCCTACGTCGGCGCCGAGGACACCTTCTCCGACGCGCCGATCGACTGGCGGCGGTTCACCGATGTCGCGGAACACCTCGGCGGCATCGCCTCCGCCGGGGATGCGATGC
Organism: Actinomycetota bacterium; assembly: GCA_039193795.1. Taxonomy (GTDB): domain Bacteria; phylum Actinomycetota; class Acidimicrobiia; order Acidimicrobiales; family Aldehydirespiratoraceae; genus UBA11606. The sequence continues at coordinate 8,591 of JBCCWI010000030.1, forward strand.
GGCTGTCCGCGGACCCCGAGCAGCTCGCCGAGCTCGATGCTCGGGCGGCCGCACTGGTCGACTTCCGCGCCCTCGAGGCCCGAGCCGATCCCTGGCTGTTGCCGCCGTTGTTGCGCGACGCGATGGCGGCGTGGGCGTTCGACGAGTTCCGGGCCGAGCAGGCGTCGGTGTCGGATCTCATCGCAGCCCGCGACGAGATGGTCGCCGCGGCCGAGCTCGTCGATCTCGACATCGGTGATCACGTGCAGCGCGAGTTCGAGCTTGCCGAGACCTCGATGGACGACGCCTGGACCCTTCTCGTGGAGCAGCGGGAGGCGCTCGACGCGGTGGCGGAGGCGCTGCGCCTCGACACCGGCGATCGCGGGGTCCTGTCGCGCCTCGGCATGGCCGGCCGCGACGCGGGTGCGCAGCGCGACGACATGCAGGCCGCCTGGGCGGCCGGCGAATACGTCGACGCCGCCGAGCGCGCCGAGCACCTCGTCGAGGACTACGAGGGGTCGGTCGGACGCGGCACGTTGCGCCTGCTCGGACCCCTCACCGTCGTCGTGCTGGTGGGTGCGCTGATCCAGCGGCTCCGTCGACGTCGGCGCAAGGCGGCCCGGGCTCAGTCCTCGGCTGCGTAGCGATCCCGCAACGCCCGCTTCTGGACCTTGCCCATCGCGTTGCGGGGCAGCGCGTCGACCACCTCGACCCGACGCGGATGCTTGAACCGGGCGAGTGTGGTGTCGAGGTGCGGACGGATGGCGGCCTCGTCGAGCGGGGCGCCGTCACACACGAGGACGGCCACGACCCGCTCACCGAAGTCCGCGTCGGGGACACCGATCACCGCCGACTCGACCACACCGTCGATCTCGTCGAGCACGAGTTCGATCTCCTTGGGGTAGATGTTCTCCCCACCGCTGATGATCATGTCGCTCGCCCGGCCCTGCAGGGTGATCCGGCCGTCGGGCGCCATCCCCGCGACGTCGCCGGTGATGAACCAGCCGTCGTCGGTGTGGGCCTCGGCGGTGGCGTCGGGGCGTCGCCAGTACTCCCGCATCACCTGCCCGCTGCGGATGGCGAGCACCCCGATCTCCCCTCGGGGCAGCTCCGCACCGTCGGCGTCGACGATGCGTGCCTCGACCCCGGCGAGCGGGTAGCCGACCGTGCCGGCGATGCGGTCGCCGTCGTAGGGGTTGGAGGTGGTGATCCCGGTCTCGGACATGCCATAGCGCTCACAGATGACGTGGCCGCTCCGGGCGGTGAACTCGGCGAAGGCCTGCTCGGTCAACGGGGCCGAGCCGCAGGTGAACAGCCGCATCGCCGCACATGTGTCGGGGGTCAGCCGGGGCGAGCCGCAGAGGCGGCCGTAGTGGGTCGGGACCCCCATGAACACCGTGCCGGCGCCGAACCCGTCGATCACGGCGTCGGGGTCGAATCGGCGCAGGAACGTCACCGGGATCGCGGCGAGCATCGCACAGTGCAGCGCGACGAAGAGTCCGTGCACGTGGAACAGCGGGAGGGCGTGGACGAGATGGTCGTCGGGCGTGAAGCGCCACGCGTCGTGCAGCGCGCGGGCGTTGCGGCGAAGCGCATCGTGGGTGAGCGCCGCGCCCTTGGGTCGACCGGTCGTGCCCGAGGTGTAGAGGATCGCGGCGAGGTCGTCGTCGGCGCGGTCGACCGGATCGGGGAGGGGCGCGGTGCGGCCGGCGCGCTCGGTGACCGAGCCCGTGCCGTCGGCGCCGAGTGTCAACCAGTCGGGGTCGGTCGCGAGGCCCGGATCGACGACGACGACCGCGGGCTCGGCGTCGTCGATGAAGTACCGGCGTTCGTCGGCGGTGAACGCCGGATTCAGCGGGACGTGAGCGGTCCCCGCCCACAGGCCTGCGACGTAGAGCGCGACGGCGTCGGGCGACTTCTCGACCTGCACCAGCACCCGGTCGCCCGGCTCGGCCCCGGCGTCGACGAGCACGGCGGCGAACGCCCGTACCCGGTCGTAGAACCGACGGTGTGTCCAGATCTCGTCGCCGTCGATCAGGAACGGTGTGTCGAGCCGCGGCTCGGCTGCGGCGACGAACTCGCCGACGAGGTTGCGGTCGCCCGCCGCCACGTCAGCCCTGGAAGAGCAGGATCGACGTGTAGACGAGGGACGGCTTCTCGCTGCCCTTCACGTGGATGGACGAGTCGAAGGTCAGCTTGGTGCCGGCCTTGTGGGCCTCGGCGCCGACCAGGCGGGAGCGGGCGTGCAGGGTCGCGCCGGCCGGTACGGGGGAGCGGAACTGCAGCCCACCGGACCCGAAGTTCACGACGTTCTTCATGCCGCTGAGCTCGACCGGGATCGAGATGAGCTTGGGCATCAGGCTCAGGGTGAGGAAGCCGTGGGCGATCGGTCCCCCGAACGGGCTCTCGCGCTCGCAGCGCTCGACGTCGACGTGGATCCACTGGTGATCGCCGGTGAGGTCGGCGAACTGGTTGATCATCTCCTGGGTGACGGTGACCTCGGTCCCCCAGTCGCCGTACTCCTCGGAGGCGGCGGCGTTGATGGCGTCGATGTCGTCGAAAGCGATGGCACTCATGGCGGCATCGTAGGCTGCGGCGTCATGGGCAACCCCAATCTGACCCGTACCGACGACGTCTTCGTGATCGACCTCGGCGACGACGAGAACATGACCTCGGTGGCCTGGGTGGCCGCCATGAACGAACTGCTCGACGATGTCGAGGCGGCCGAGGGTCCCAAGGCGCTCGTCACCACCTCGTCGGCGCCGAAGCACTATTCCAATGGCCTGGACACGCCTTGGATGGCCGAGGCGGACGGTGCCGACGTGATCGCCTACGTCGATTCGTGCTTCGCCCTCGTCCACCGCACGATGCTGCTCGGTGTGCCGACCGCTGCGGCGGTGACCGGCCATGCGTTCGGACTGGGTGCGTTCCTGGTGCTCGCCCACGACCAGGCGGTGATGCGCGAGGACCGCGGGTTCTGGAACCTCCCCGAGGTGCACCTGGCGATGAACTTCCCGCCGGGGCTGATGAACGTCGCCCGCTCCCGCATCGCGGCACCCGAGTTGAGCCGCGCCGTCGTGGTGGGGCACCGGTACCCCGGCCCGGAGGCGGCCGCGGTCGGGATCGTCGACGACGCGCTGCCGCTCGAGACACTGACCGATGCCGCGATGGCGCGGGTCGCTCCGCTGGCCGTCACCGCCGGCGACAACCTCCACACGATCAAGCGGCAGCTGTACCCGCTGATCGCCGAGCTGGTCGACGGCGCATGAGCTCACGGGTCTGGGGACGGATCGGGGTCTGGCTGATCGGCCTCGCGATCGTGGTGTTCGTCGTGCATCTCGGCGTGGGTCTCGAGGACAGCCGCAACGACGATCCCGCGTTCGCCTGGGATCGGTGGTTCGTCGGTCTGGCGCCGATCGGGACCCTGCTCGGTGTCGGTGTCCTGCTCCTGGGTCGACCGGTCGCCGACGATCCGAGCACCGAGGGGTGACCGCTTCCCTCCCGGAGGTGCCGGCCCGGACCTTCGGCTGACCCGAGGGGATCGTCAGCTCATCAGCGCCATGTAGGCCGCGAGGGCGATGCTGCCGCCGCGGGTGTCGCCCATCAGCTGGGGTGCCATCTGGTTCATGACGTAGGAGAACGTGAAGCGGGCTTCGGGGTCGATGATGGCGAGCGATCCGCCCCAGCCGCCCCAGAAGAACGAGTTGGGGTTGGGGAGCGGGATCATCGCCGACGGGAGGCCGAAGCCGAGGCCGTACCGGATGGGCGCTTCGCCGCCGAAGACGAGGTCGATCCCCTCGTGTTGGGGTTCGGCGATGCGGGCGACCGTTTCCGGTCCCATGAGTGTCACGCCGTCGAGCGTGCCCCCGCAGGCGATGGCGGCATGGACGCGGCCGACCGAGGCCGCGTTGCCGAAGCCGCCGGCCGCGGGGATCTCCGCCGCCCGCCACGCCCGGGTCGCCGGTTCGTGGCCGGTGAGCGGCACGCTGCGCAGCGTTCGCAGCGGCATGGTGTCGGCGTCGATGTCCTCGGCGAGGCCGATCTCGGGCGGCACGAGTTCGCCGCAGCGAGGGTCGAGCTCGGGACCGAAGCCGATGTGGAAGTCGGCGCCGAGGGGTTCGGCGATCTCCTCCCGGAAGAAGGTGCCGAGGGTGCGGCCATCGACCCGGCGCACGATCTCGCCCATCAGGTTGCCGTGGGTGATGGCGTGGTAACCCGACGCCGTCCCCGGCTCCCACCACGGCGCCATGGCGGCGAGGATCTCGCTGCAGCGATCCCAGTCGTACAGCGTCTCGACGTCGATCGCCGGCTCGAATCCGGCGACGCCCGAGGTGTGTGACATGACCAGGGCGACGGTGATGTCGGCCGTGCCGTTGGCAGCGAACTCGGGCCAGTAGGTCGCGACCGGGGCGTCCGGGTCGACGAGGCCACGATCGACCAGGACCATGAGCGAGATCGCGGTCATGGTCTTGGTGGTCGAGTAGACGTTGACGATCGTGTCCTGGGCCCACGGCCGGCCGTCGGGTGCGGCATCCCCGGCCCAGAGGTCGACGACAGGCGCGCCGTCGACGGTCACATGGACCGAGGCGCCGAGCTCGAGGCCCTGGTCGAAGTTGGCGACGAACGCGTCGCGGACGGCGTCCCAGCCCGGCTCGATGTTCCCGTGGACGACGAGATCAGCCACGCGGCACGTCGATCCAGGGGATCTCCTTGTCGACGCGAGGCTCGCCGGGCAGGCCGAGGACCTGCTCGCCGAGGATGTTCTTCATCACCTCGGTCGTGCCGCCCTCGATCGAGTTGGCCCGGGCCCGCAGGAACGCGTAACCGACGCCGGCGCCCGAACCGGTGAGGTCGACCTCGCCGGGCCGACGGAAGGTGTAGTCGTAGTCGATCTGCCCCTCCATGCCCTGGAGGTCGACGCACTTCTCGAAGATCGCCTGGTTGAGCGTGGCCATCATCGACTTGCCGACCGAACCCTCGGGCCCGGGGTTGCCGGCCTTGGCGGCCTGCGAGGCCCGCATGTTGGTGAGGCGCAGCGCTTCGGCCTTGACCCACAGCTTCATGACCTCGTCGCGGTTCTGCGGCGTGCGGACCCACTCGGGCGACTTCTCCCACACGGCGGTCAGTCCGGCGATCGCGCCGCCGCCGCGCTTGGGGCCGCCGGATCCGCCGCCGCTCCCGCCGATCGCGGTGCGCTCGTTCATCAGGGTGGTCAGGGCGGCCCGCCAGCCCTCGCCTTCGGCTCCGACCCGGTGGTCGTCGTGCACGCGCACGTCGGTCATGTAGACCTCGTTGAACTCGGCCTCACCGGTGATCTGGCGCAGCGGCCGCACCTCGACCCCGGGCGCCTTCATGTCGAGGGCGAAGTAGGTCATGCCGCGGTGCTTGGGCACGTTGGGGTCGGTCCGGGTGACGAGCATGCCGAAGTCGGCGATGTGCGCCAGCGTGTTCCAGACCTTCTGGCCGTTGATGATCCACTCGTCGCCGTCCTTGACGGCCTTGGTGCCGAGGCCGGCGAAGTCCGACCCGGCGCCGGGCTCGGAGAAGAGCTGGCACCACTTCTCCTCACCGGTGAACATCGGGCGCAGGAAGCGCTTCTTCACCTCTTCGGAGCCGTGGGTGACGATGGTCGGCCCGGCGAGGGCGATGAAGAACATCGACGCCTCCATCGGGGCCGCCCCAGCCTCGGCGAGGCGCTGGTTGACGACCTTCTGGAGTTGGGGGCGCAATCCGAGCCCGCCGTGCCCCTCGGGGTACTGGACCCAGGCCAGGCCGGCATCGAACTGATGGCCACGGAATGTTTCGTATGCCTCGCTCTTGGGATCGTGCTCGGCGAGGAGGGTGTCGAGGGCGGCCTCGACCTTCTGGAGTTCGGCGTCGCTCATAACTGACAGTGTGGCTGACAGATTCGGTTCGGGGCCAGCTCACCCGGGGTCGTCTTCGGCGGCGACGTCGGTCGCGTGGCGACGCAGGACCCGGGCCAGGAACGCCGCCATCTGCTCGCGGGTGACCGAGTCGTCGGGCGAGAACGTCGTCGGCGACGTTCCGACGGTGACCTCGATCGCGTAGATGAGCGAGATGTCGTCGAAGGCGAAGCTGTCGAGGTCCACGTCGTCGAAGGGATGCGGATCGATCGTGGACGGGTCGAGGTCGGGGAAGAGCAGACGCCACACGCGGGCGAGGAACGCGCCCATCTGCTCGCGGGTGACCGGGTCGTCGGGCGAGTAGGTGGTGGGGCTCGTGCCGTTCGTGATGCCGAGTTCGAACAGCAGGCGGATGTCGTCGAAGGCGAAGCTGTCGTCGTCGACATCGTCGAAGGGCATCGGTTCGGTCGGCGCGGCGTCGGGGTGCAGGAGGCGCCAGATCCGGGCGAGGAACGCCGCCATCTGCTCGCGGGTGACCGAGTCCGTCGGTGAGTAGGTGGTCGTCGAGGTGCCGACGGTGATGCCGAGGTCGAAGAGCAGGCCGACGTCGGTGATCGCGAACGATGTCGCCCGCAGATCGGTGAACGGCGCCGGCGCCGCATGGGCCGAGCAGGTCGCGTCGATCAGCGCTGCCATCTCCTCGGCCATCGCCGCCCGGACGGCGGTGATGGTGTCGGCGGGGACGGGGTCGGGCACGTCGGCGAGGAAGTCGCTGAGCACCGACGACCCGAGGGTGCGGCCGCTGTGTTCGATGAGCTCGACGAGCGCGGTGGCGTCGGCGATCAGCGTCTCGTCGGCCGATGCGGTCGAGAGCGCGGGGGCCGCGTCGGCGCTCGCGAGATCGATCACCGCCGCCGCGATCGCATCGATCTGGAGTTGCAGCTTGGCGATGTTGATCGTCGATCCGAGCGGATTGGCGCCCGTGGCGCACGGGCCGGCGGGGTCCTGGACGGCGATGACCGGGGCGCCGTGGGCCCGCAGCGCCGCCAGGTTCGCACCGGCGGCCGGGTCGTCGCCGAGGTTCCACCAACGCAGGTCGTCGGGCTGTCCGGGAGGCGGTGCCAGCTCGGACCAGGCCCGGTCGGCGTTGCTGATCACCAACGTGTCGTTGCGCAACGGGAGGGTCGCCGCTTCCCCGAGGGGTCCGAGGTGGATCGCGGCGACGATGGTGTCCATCAGCGCGTCGCGGTCGGCGTCGGCACCCGCGGAGTCGAGGAGGGCGGCGAGCGCGGTGCCGTCCTCGTCGGCGTCGTCGACCAGGGCGATGAGCACGGTCCGGCGGGGGCTCGCGGCGGCGATGTCGTCCAGGATCTCGAGAACCGCAGCGGTCGGTGCGCCGTTGCGGGTCGCGCTCACACACGCATCGAGATCGGGATCACACATCGACGTCGACTGTCGATGGGCGACCACGAGGACCGACTCGGCGGCCAGGTCGGTGCCGTCGATGCGGGCGAGCAGCCCCTCGGGCTCGGCGAACACCTCGGGGGCGAGTGGGTCGGAGCCCACCGCGTGCTCGCTCAGCCGTTCGGTGGCGAAGGGGAGCCCGTCGACCGGGTCCATCAGCAACAGCGCGTCGCTGGCGAGCGGATCGAGCTCGTCGGTCGACTCACCGGGGGCGCTGCTCGGATCGCCGGCGGCGAGTGCGGCCCCGACACAGTTGGACGACACGATGACCTCGCCGGGGTCGATCACGTTGCCGTCGAAGGTGACCTCGGTCTGGGGCTGGCCCGCCTGCTTGAGCTCCCAGATGCGGGCGGCGTCGAATCCTCGACTGTCCCAGTACTCGAGGTGGAGGTGCGCGAACCCCGGCGTGTTGCCGGTGTCGCCGAGCAAGGCGATGGTCTCGCCCTGCGTGACCGCGTCGCCGACCTCGGGAACGACCGAGTCGTCGACCAGGTGGATGTAGCGGGCCGCGTAGTCCCCGTAGTCGATGTCGAGGTAGGTGCCGGCGTTCACCTGCCACCCGATGTAGGTGACGACCCCGTCGGCCTGGGCGAAGAGGGGCTGGCCGAGGTCGTGCTGGCGGTCCTCGCCGAAGTCGAGCGACGTGCGGTTGAAATCGAGGTTCCAGTCGTTTTGCCCGTGGCCGGGACGGGTCTGCCCGGACCACTCCGAACCACACGCGAACGGTGCCGCGATGTCGTCGAACAGGGTCGCGTCGTGGGCGAGGAACAGCGGCGAGCCACCCGAGTCGAGCGGCTCGAGGTCGAGGTCGTGGCTCTCGTGCGCGGTCGCCGCCGGGGCGCCGGCCAGCGTTGTGGCGACGACGGTGAGCGCCACGACGGAGCGAAGAGGGACAGATCGGAGAAAGGACATGTCAGCCACCTGCCCGCAGCGCCGTCGAGCGTAGAGCGTCTTTGGTTCGAGCGTGGCGCGGCCCACTACGTTCGCTCGGTATGACGTCACTGCCTGACTACCTCGACGCTCATCGGATCGCGTTCGCTGAGCTGAACGATCTCATCGCCGGCCTCGACGCGGCGCAGCTGGCGACACCGTCGCTGTGCCCGGACTGGGATGTCCGTGCGTGCATCGGCCACGTGATCGGGGTCGAGAAGGCGCTCACCGGTTGGATCCCCGATCCCGAGCGTCTGTTCGACTTCGCGGTGGCGATCGACTTCGCCGCCGGCCTCGACGGGCTAGCGCCCGACGCCGTCGCCGCCGCGGTCCGGGAGGTGACCGAGGCGCGGACGGCGGACCTGGAGGCCTTCGAGCCGGGCATCGTCGACACGCCCTCCATGACCCCGGTCGGTCCCCAGGCGTACGGGAACTTCCTGCAGATCCGGGTGTTCGACATGTGGGTCCACGCTCGCGACATCGCGCTCCCGCTCGGTATCGACCTCCCCGACGGCGGGCCCACGGCGGCGATGGCGCTCAACGAGGTGCACCGCTCGATGGGCTACATCGCCGGGAAGAAGATCGGTCTCGAGGACGGCATGTCGATGACGGTGCAGGTGACCGGTGGCGCGCCGCGCACCATCCACGTGGCGGTCGACGGCCGGGCCGGATTGGTCGACGCGCTCGACGACCCCGACGTCACGCTCACCGCCGACGTCGAGACCTTCGTGATGTTGGCCTGCGGTCGTGTCGATCCCCAGGAGCGCATCGACGCCGGCCGCATCTCCTGGACCGGCGATGGTGCGTGGGGCGACCGAGCCGCCCGCAACCTCCGCTTCACGATGTAGCCCGGCTCAGCCGAGCGCCATCACGGCGCCGAGCACCACGAACAACCCGCCGCCGGCCTGGGCGATGCGGTTCATCGCCGCGCCGTGCAGGTGGCGCCCGAACGCGCCGGCCGCCGAGCCGAGCGCGACGTGGTACAGCGCCGACGCGAGCCCCACCCCGACCACGAAGGTGCCGATGGCCGAAAGGTCGTCGGTGAACGGCAGCGCCGCGATGATCGCCACCCACGCACCGAACACGGTCGGCGTCAGCACGGTCAACGCGAAGAAGGCCCGCCCTGGCCGGTGGATCGCGCCGGCCACCGCTTCGACCGCGGTCGGCCGCAGGATCATCGCCACGCCCAGCGCGATCAGCACGGCCGCGGACACGATCTGGACCGCGGCGAAGGCGCCGTCGGGGAGGGCGCCGCCGAACACGACCACGACCCCGGCCGCGCTGCCGACCGCAAGGTCACCGGCGGCGATCCCAGCGCCGCTGCGGGCGCCGGCACCCCGTCCCTGGGTCACGCCGACCTCGACGAGGGTCACGGCGAGGGGACCGGGCGGGATGACGAACAGGAAGCCGAGGGCGAAACCGAGAAGGAGCACACCGAGGGTCATGGCCGTAGTGTCTCGGGTCTGACGCCGTGATCGCATCGGAATCCCGTGGGTGTGGGGCTCTCTCAACGGATATCCTTCGGTCATGGACACCCTCGACCGGAAGATCATCGGTGAATTGCAAAACGACGGTCGGATCTCGGTCACCGAGCTCGCCGAACGACTGCCGCTCAGCCTCTCCGCGACGAGTGAGCGGCTGAAGCGACTCCACGAGACCGGGGTGATCACCGGGGTCCACGCCCGCATCGACCCCGAGCTCGCCGGCCGCCCGATCGAAGCGCTCGTCGACGTGCGGCTCGGTCCCGGCAGCTACACCGACGACCCCGCCTTCGACGGCCCGGGCTACGACGCCGTGATCGATGCGGTGCATCTCACCGGCCGCTTCGACGTGCAGCTGCGGGTGATGGCCGCCGACGTGTCCGAGCTCGATCAGCTGCTCGGCCGGCTCAAGGACGACATCGGTGCGGAGGAGACCAACACCCGCCTCGTGCTGCGCTCCCTCTCCGGCTTTCCGCGGGCACTCCGACCCGCATGATCGACCGACCGCGGTGGCCGGTGCGGAAAACTGTCCACCGGCGGGACGGCGCGACTCAGGACGGGTGTCGAGCACGAACCCAGGGAGAACGACCATGACTCGAATCCGCACCATCTTGACCCTCGGCCTGGCGGTCGCCCTCGTCGCCGGCGCCTGCAGCGGCGACGACGACGAGGCGGCGGATGTCGCATCCGACTCGGCGACCGGCTCCGCTATCGACGACACCGCGGCGCAGACCGACGACGCGTCGACGGAGGACACCGAGACGACCGTCGCCCCGACCACGACGGAGGCGCCGGCCACCACGACCGAGGCGCCCACGACGACGACCGCCGCACCCACGACCACCACCACCGAAGCGCCGGCCACCACGACCGAGGCCCCGGACACCTCGCCACCGGCGGCCCCGGCCGGTCTCGTCTGCTCCGCGGGCGGCGGCTCGGGTGAGGTCACCCTGTCGTGGACCGCACCCGAGGATCCCGACGACATCGCCACCGTGCAGATCTACCTGCGCGAGGGGGCCGGGTCGTTCGTGCGGATCCACACCTACACCCCGGATCAGCTGCTCTCCGCCGACGGCCCGAGCTGGACGGCCAACGTCTTCCCCGTGCCCTTCGGTTCGCCATTCGATCTCGCCGTCACCTACGACGATGCGGCCGAGAACGAGTCGGGCTGGAACCCGATCGACGCCTTCTCACCGTTCGCCGGCGGCCCGTGTGAACAGGGTGCCCCCGACACGCCCGTGCTCAACGGTGCCGCCCGCGGTGCGGGCAGCACCGAGGTGACCCTCGACGTCTCGGTCGCCGCGACCGACGTCGTCGACTGGAGCGCTCAGGTCGACCAGGGCACCGGGTTCGTCGCCGTGAACGTGATCGCGATCGAGAATCGGGGCGGCGGCGACTACTTCGTCACGATCGCCCCGACCGACTGGGCCTCGCCCGCCACCTACCGGCTCGCGGCCATCGACGCCCATGGCCAGAGCTCCGGTGCCGGTGAGCGGGATTGTCCGACGCCGATCAGCCCCGGCGACGTCGCCTGCTGACCTGGGGGCGCCCCGCTAGCCCGCCATCGCCATCCCGGCGTAGAGGGCGACGCCCTTTTGCAGAGCGGTCTCGTTGATCGTCATGAAGTTGGAGTGGTTCGGGGCGGTGGTGCGGAAGTCCTCGCCCTCGGGACACACGCCGAGCATCGCCATCGACCCGGGCACCTGCTGGAGGACATAGCTGAAGTCCTCGGCGCCCATCACCGGGTTCGGCATGACGGTGACGACCTGGTCGAGCACCGACGACGTCACCTTCCCGACCAGCTCGGTCTGTCCGGGGTGGTTGATGGTCACCGGGTAGCCCGGGGTGATCTCGGTGGTGCAGGTGCAGCCGTGGGCATGGGCGGTGCCCTCGGCGACCCGGGCGACGTTCGCCTTCAGGGTCTCGCGGGTCTCCTCGTCGTGGGACCGGATCGTGCCCTCCATCCAGGCCTTCGGCGGGATGATGTTGTTCGTGGTGCCGGCTTCGACGTGGGCGACGGTGACCAGGCCGGACTTGGTCGCCTCGATCGATCGGCCGACCATCGCGTGCAGGCCCGTGATCGTTGCGCCGAGGGCCGGGATCGGGTCGGTGCACTGGTGGGGCGCCGAGGCGTGACCGCCGGCGCCGTGGATGGTGATGTCGAACTTGTCGGCCGACGCCAGGATCGCACCGTCGCGGATCGCGAATTGACCCGACGGGAAGTTGGTGAAGACATGGATCGCGAAGGCGCGGTCGACCCCCTCGAGCACCCCCTCTTCGATCATGTACTTGGCGCCGTGGAAGCCCTCCTCGCCGGGCTGGAACATGAACCGGACCTTGCCGGTGAGCGAGTCCTTGTTGTCGGCGAGCAGGCGGGCTGCGCTCACGAGCATCGCGACGTGGGCGTCGTGACCGCAGGCGTGCATGCGGCCGTCGTGCATCGACTTGAAGTCGATCGGGTTGTCCTCCTGCAGCGGAAGGGCGTCCATGTCGCCGCGGAGCAGGACGGTGGGTCCCGGCTTGCCGGTGTCGAGGTCGGCGACCACCGAGGTGAGCGACTCGCCGAGGGTGATGTCGAGGCCGAGACCGGTCAGGGCGTCGGTGATCTTCTTCTGCGTCTCGGGGAGATCGAGACCGAGTTCGGGGTCCGCGTGGATGGCGCGGCGCAGCTCGATCGTCTCGTCGTCGAGGTCGGCGGCGGCGGCGGCGAGGTCAGGTCCGAGGTCGTCAAGGCTCATGGGACCACCCTCTCGCGGCCGGGCGGCGGGCTGCAAGGTCGAGATAGCCTCGCCCCATGACGGGCGGCGACGCGCACACGTCGGTGTGGCACGAGTTCTTCCACCATCCCGTGGGTGGGTTCGTCCTCGGCATCATCCCCAACGTCGGCTCGGCCTCGACCAAGAAGTGGTTCCTGTCCACCGTGGGGTCTCCGGCCGCCGACGCCGACATCTCGGTGTCACCGTGGCGCCCGTACCGGTTGTCGTCGCGGCCCGAGCCCGAAGCGATCGTGCATCGCCTGCCGACGTTCGCGGCGATCCGCGACCCGCGGAGTCGCCTGGCGTCGGTCTACATCACCCGCATGATCCGACCGCCGGTCGATCGGCTCTCGCCGACGATGCGCCGTCTGATCGAGACGATCAGCGGTGTCGAGGTGACGCCGGATCACCCCCGGCTGTCGTATCGCCAGTTCGCCGACGGGCTGGCGGCGTGGGCCGACGACGACACCCTCGAACTGCACCTGCGTCCCCAGGCCGCGTTCCTCGCGGCGGCGGGCCCCCGGGCGCAGGTGTGTCGCCTCGACGCGCTCGATGCGCTCCTCGCCGGTCTCTCGACACGCGCCGGCCGTCCGCGGGCCACCGCCGGTGCTCGACGTTCGGCGCAACCGGTGTCGTCGGTGCGGAACGGCGTGGCCGATCGCAGCGCGGGCGAGTGGCGCCGTCTCCTCGGCGCCGACGCCGACACCATGATCGCCAAGCCGTCGGCGGTCGGCCGGGGTCCGGTGCTCGACCTCCGCACCAGCGAGGTGCGCGATCCCGGTGCCGATGAGGTGATCGCCGAGCGCTACGCCGACGACCTCCGCTGGTTCGAGGCGTGCCACTGGGATCCCGCCGAGCACGATTGGTCGGCGCGCTAGTCGAGGGCGGCGCCTTCGCCCCGCTCGCCGAGTCGGCGTAGCCTCGGGGCCATGAAGATGTCGATGATGCTCACGTACTCCGGCGATCCGCGCTTGGCCGCGGCCGAGGCCGCCGACCTGGAACGCGCCGGCATCGACGTCGGCTGGGTGCCGGAGCTCTACGGCTTCGACGCCGTCTCGATCCTCGGCTACCTGGCCGCCAAGACCGAGACGATGGAGCTCGGTTCGGGCATCTTCAACATCTACGGCCGCACGCCGAGCACCATCGCCATGACCGCCGCCGGGCTCGATGCGGTCTCCAGCGGCCGTTTCATCCTCGGCCTCGGGGCCTCCGGCCCCCAGGTGATCGAGGGCTTCCACGGGGTCGCGTACGACAAGCCGCTCGGCCGCCAGCGCGAGATCATGGACATCTGCCGCAAGATCTGGCGCCGGGAGGTGTTAGTTCACGACGGACCGAACTACCAGCTTCCCCTTCCCGCCGATCAGGGCACCGGCCTCGGCAAGCCGTTGAAGCTGATCAACCATCCCGTCCGCGACGACATCCCGATCTACCTCGCATCGCTCGGCCCGAAGAACGTCGAACTCACCGCCGAGGTCGCCGACGGCTGGCTGCCGGCCTTCTTCCATCCCGACAAGGCCGACGGTGTCTGGAAGGACGACATCGACGCGGGGCTGGCGAAGCGCGACGCTGCGCTGGGCCCGATGCAGGTCGCCGCCGGCGGCGCGCTGTGCATCACCGACGACGAGGAGATGGCGCGCAAGATCCGTGACGCCGGCCGGTTCATGACCGCCCTGTACGTGGGTGGCATGGGCGCCAAGGGCAAGAACTTCTACAACAACATCTTCCGCAAGTACGGCTACGAGGACGAGGCCGAGCAGATCCAGGATCTCTATCTCGACGGCAAGAAGGACGAGGCGATGGCGCTCGTGCCCCAGGACTATCTCGACGCGACCGCGCTGGTCGGCGACGAGGGGTACGTGCGGGAGCGGGTGGAGGCCTACCGCACGGCGGGGGTGACCCACCTGCAGGTGTCGCCCAGCGGGCCGAACCAGCTGGCCGACATCGAGAAGGTCAAGACCTGGATCAGCTGATCCCCGATGCGGCGGGCACCACTCCTTCGACTGTTGGTCGGCGTCGCGTTGGTGCTCGGTGCGTGCAGCGACGGTTCGGTCGGCGACGCCGACTGGTCCCTGGAGGGGATGAGCCCCTCCGGTGATCGGCTCGTCGTCGCCGTCCCCTTCGGCGGGGTGGCGTCGGGCTGCACCCGGTTCGAGGGCTGGGAGGTCGCCGAGTCCGACACCGCCGTGACGGTGCGGGCGCGCCTGTGGCGCCGCGATGGTGGTGACTGCACCGACGAGCTGGTGGTCGAGACCCTCGAGGTCGACCTCGCCGATCCGTTGGGGGACCGCGTGTTGCGCGGCTGTGGTCGCAGCGACTGTCTCGGCGGGTTCGCGCCGTACGACTCCGGCCTGCTCGACCCCGGGACCGTGACGATCGCGGGGGCGACGATCGTCGTGCAGGACCCGTCGGGGATGCGGACCTACGACACCGCCGGACGGCCGTTGTCGTCGGTGGAAGGGTCCGTGTCGGGGGTGGTGCTCGGGCTCGACGACGGCACCGTCGTGCGCACCCCGTCCTCCGAGCCGAGCACGGCCGTCGCCCACGACGCGGCGACCGGCGCGGTCCGGTGGCGAGCCGTCGGATGGACCGTCGGCGCCGGCGCGACCCAGCTCTATCTGTGCCGAGGCGAAGAGCACGTCGGCCTCGTCGCCGTCGATCCGGCGACGGGAGCCGATCGATGGACGAGCGCGCTGCCGTGCGACGTGGTCGAGATCGATGACCGGCTGATCGCGGTGACCCACGACCCGGCGGTCGACGGTGGCCACCGGCTGTTGGTGGGCGACGCGGTCACCGGGGCCGTGCTCGTCGACGAGGCGATCGACGACGGCACCGACGATCAGGTGACGGGCTTCGACGCCCTGTTGCGATGGGGTGACGTCGTCGTGGCAGCCGGGCCCGGCGCCGACCTCGTCGTGATCGACACCGAGGGTCGGGAGGTCGAACGCTGGGGGACCAGCGTCGGCTGGCCGGTCGGTGTCGCGGCCGGCGATGTCTTGCTGTCGCGGCGCGACGGCCGCGGCGTGTTCGCGCACCACCTCGGCACCGGGGCACCGCTGTGGGAACTCGATGCGGTCGACCCGAGCCGGCGGTTCGCCTTCGATGCGGGACGGTCGTTCGTGCTCGATGCCGACGGGCGGAGGATCGATCGGATCGACCCGGAGACGGGTCAGCCGCGCTGGTCCGTGACGATCGGGGCGGCGACCGGCTTCGATGCCGCCGTCGTCGAGGACCTCGTCGTGCTGGCGACACCGCTGGCCCTGCTGGGCATCGACGAGGCCACCGGCGAGATCCGGTGGACGGTCGATCGGACCGCCCGCCCCTGAGCGATGATCAGCGCAGGGTGTCGGGTCGGTCGGCGACCACCCGGATGTCGGCGGTGACGAGCCCGTCGGCGTCGACGACCGGCTGGGTGGCGAGCCAACGGCTCAGCTGCTCGGCCGCGAGCGGACGGCAGATGCCGAACCCCTGCGCCAGGTCGCAGCCCATTTGGGCGAGACGGCTGCGGATCTCCTCGGTCTCGACCCCCTCGGCGACGACGACGTAGCCGAGGTTGTGGCCCAGGTCGATGGTCGACCGGACGATCACCTCGTCGTTGCGCTCGACGATCATCTCGCTCACGAAGCTGCGATCGACCTTCAGCTCTGCGAAGGGCAGACGGCGGAGGTTGACGAGCGAGGAGTGGCCGGTGCCGAAGTCGTCGATCGAGATGCGCACGCCCACCTCGGCCAGCTGCTCGAGGATGCGCATCGATCTCGGCGAGTCGCCGATCGTGCTCTGCTCGGTGATCTCGAGGGTCAGGAAGCGAGCGGGCACGCCGGCGTCTTCGAGCACGGTCGAGACGACGTTGGGCAGATCCTCGTTCATGAGGCTGAGCGCACTGAGATTGACCGAGACGTGCATGCCCATGCCCTCGGCGTGCCATCGAGCGATGGCGGTGAGCGAGCGGCGCAGGACGAGCTCGGTGAGCTCCTCGATGAGCCCCGCCTGTTCGGCGACCGCGACGAACACCTCCGGGCTCACGCTGCCGCGCCCGGGTCGATCCCAGCGGGCGAGCGCTTCGACGCCCACCACCTCGCCGGTCCGCAGATCGACCTGGGGCTGGAAGGCGACGTCGAGGGTGTCGTGGCGGATCGCGTCGCGGAGCTCGCCGAGCAGGGCGAGCCGCACCGAGTCGCTGCCGTCCATCGCCGGGTCGTAGACCGCGGATCGGTTGTGGTGCCGTTTCGCGTCGTACATCGCCAGGTCGGCGCGGCGGAGCAGGTCGGCGGGCTGATCGCCGTGGTGCGGACCGATGGCGATCCCGATGCTGGCGGCGATCGCCACCGTCGACTCCCCGAGCTGGAACGGGCGCTCGAGTTCGGCGCTGATCATCTCGGCGGCGACCAGCGCTTCGTGTTCGCCGATGCCGGGGATCACCGCCGCGAACTCGTCGCCGCCGAAGCGCGCCGCGAGGTCGTGATCGGTCAGGCACGACCGGATGCGCTGGGCGGCGCTGCGCAGGAGCAGGTCGCCGGCCTGATGTCCGAGCGTGTCGTTGACCTCTTTGAACCGATCGAGATCGATCAGGAACACGGCGGTGGTGGCGTCGTCGTCGGCGAGCTGCTCGACGGTGAACGCCTCGAAGTACGAGCGGTTCGGGAGACCGGTGAGCCGGTCGTGGGTGGCCTCGTGCTGGATGTGGACGTGGAGCTGCGCCTTGCGGATCACGATGCCGAGCTGTTCGGCGATCTGCTGGAGCCGCGCTTGGTCGTGCTCGTCGAAGCGGGTGGCCGCCCCCTGGCGGTCGCCGACGAGCAGCACCCCGATCGTCTCCTGATCGGCCATCAGTGGGGCGAGGAGGGTGTCGCCCATGTCGAGATCGTCGACCGCGTCGGCGAACCGGTCGGCCGGTGCGATCCCGCGCGGCGAGTGGAGCGGGGCGCCGAGGTCGTCGAACGAGGCGGGGAGCGCGGCGAGCGCGTCGTGACGACCGGCGACGGCCCGGGTTTCGGCCGCCTCTCGTTCCCAGACGACGAGTGCCACCGTGCCCGCCCGCGGCTGCTCGGCGATCTCGGCGACCGCGATGTCGGCGACCGCCTGCAGCTCGGCGGAGCGGCCGACCAGACTGCTGAAGTCGAAGACATTGCTCAGGTCGCTAAACCGGTGCATGAGCGAGCCGTGGGAGCGCAGCACCAACCAGACCGCCGGCATCGGCAGGATGAACAACAGTGCGAGCCACGGTTCGATGAGCAGCGGGATGGCGGCCGCACTCCCGAGCACGGCACCCGGAAGGTAGAAGAGGTAGCTGTGGCGGAGCTCGCGGACGACCCGACGCTTCGCGTCGCCCTCGAATCGACTGATCGCCAACGCGATCAGCACGCCGGTGAAGACCAGGCCGGCCAGCAGTGAGACGATCAGCCACAGCCACATGAGTGGCTCGGCGTCGTCGCCGGGCTGATAGACGGCTCGGAAGAGCAGCGCAGCGATGACGGTCTCGGCGGTGAAGGCGGTCAGGTTCAGGGTGAATTTGAAGAGCGGTTGGCGGCGCCACGCGACGAGCAGCACCGCCGACCCGACGATCCGCGCGGCGACGAGTGCCACCGGCGAGACCACGAGCATGCCGATCGCGAGGGGCAGGTCGGTCGGTGAGAAGCTCACCGCCTCGTTGCGCGCCTCGATGTGGAAGACCAGCGGCTCGCAGATCACGAAGCCGAGCGCCAGCGCGAGGACCGTCCACGGGCCCGGGTCGTAGAACGGCTCCGCGTCGCCCAGGACGACGAGCAGGAGGACGATGGCGGGCGCGAGCGCCGAGGTGCTGAGTCGGCCGACCTGGCGTCGGGCCGTCTCGAACGCATCCTGATCCTCGGTGCTCGCGGCGCTCATCGATCTCGGTTCCGTCTCAGGTCCAGCTGACGCCGAACCGAATGGTCACCACAGACTCGGCCGGGTTTCGGCCGGATCCAGGCTCCATCGTCACCTGCGGCGCGATGGACAACGTCCGGCCGTAGGGCATGAGGCGGGTTCGAGGGTCGCGCATCGTCGGATGGTCGGCGGGGGCGTCGAGGATCGCAGCGCTCACGACCAGCCCTCCCCGGTCCAGGTGGCGCCGGTCCAGGTGGCGCCGGTCCAGGTCGCTCCGGTCCAGGTGGCGCCGGCCCACTGACCGCCGGTCCAGGTGGCGCCGGTCCAGGTGGCGCCGGTCCAGGTCGCTCCGGTCCAGGTGGCGCCGGCCCACTGACCGCCGGTCCAGGTCGCGCCGGTCCAGGTGGCGCCGGCCCACTGACCGCCCGCCCACTGACCACCGGTCCAGGTGGCGCCGCTCGGGGCGACGATGCCCGTCCCGCGACCGGCGGCCCGGTCGTGGCGCTGGGTCCGCCCGAACTCGGGATCCTCCCAGGCCCCCTCGACATCGATCATGCCGTTGCCGACGATGTGGCTGCCGAACCCGAGGTCGTGCTCGGAGCTGCTGGCGAGCGTCTCCTTGACCTCGTCCGGGGTCATCGACGGGTAGTCGCTGAGGATGCGAGCGGCGGCGCCGCTGGTGACGGCCGCGGCCTGCGACGAGCCCGAGCCGCGGAACAGGTCGTCGCCGTGGCGGGCCGACGGCACCTGCTGGTCGATGGTGGAACCGGGCACCCGGTACGACGCGATCGACACGCCCGGAGCCATGAGGTCGGGGTTGCGGTCACCGTCGCCGTGGCTGGTGAACCACGCAGGCGGCTGCTCGTCCTCGTCCTCGTCGACGGTGTTGTCGCCGGCGGCGACGGCGATCACGTACGGATCGATCGCCGGCGAGTCGAGGTGCCCCGGCGCTGCACCGCGGTTGCCGGCGGAGACGACGACCACGATTCCGGCGTCCCAGGCGCGTTCGACGGCGGCCGACAGCAGGTCGCCGCGATGGTCGTCGACTCCGGCCAGCCCGAGCGACAGGTTGAGCACCCGGATGTTGAGACCGTCGCTGTTGCGGTGGTCGACGACCCAGTCGATGGCGGCGATCACCTGAGGGACGGTCGTGACGCCGTCAGCGCCGGCGACCTTGAGGCTCACGAGGCGGGATCCGTCGGCGATGCCCTGGTGGCCGTCGCGGCGCCCGGCGATGATCCCGGCCATGTGGGTGCCGTGGCCGTAGGTGTCGAGGTAGGCGACCTCGGGGATGGTGCCCTCGTTGGACAGGTCGGGGCCGTGCAGGACGTGGTCGCCGTCGAGCCCGTCGACGGGAGCGACGCCGGAGTCGATCAGGGCGATGTCGATGCCGACGCCGTTCTTGCCGCCGTCCTCGAGCTGATCCTCCAGCACGTCCTCGCGCAGGTCGTCGAGGCTCATCACCGTCGAGCCGTTCTCGTCGCCGAGCAGTTCGACCATCGAGAGCGACATCGCATCGGCGGCGGGTGCGCTCGGGGCGGCGTCGGTCGGCCCGGACGGTGCGGCGATGGCGGCCACCATGGCGAGCGCGGCCACGACGACGCCGCTCAGCCGTCGAGTGCGTCGGTGCCGGGTCGGTTCGGGGGGCGGTGGGGTCGAGTCGATCACGTCGTGCCTTCCTTGGCTCCGGAGGGTCTCCGGGTTCCGTTTCGAAGGACGTCGGTTTCGCCACTGACTCCCCGGATGGTCAGGCGACCAGGTACAACCATCCGGATCCACATCTCGTCCGCGACCGGTGCGGTCGCTCACGGATTCACGGCGTGGCGGGGATCCCGATTGAGCGGGTGGCGACGAAGGTCGTCGCCGAATGGGCCGGGCGGCCCAACAGGGGCTCAGCCGGTGGTGCGGGCGGCGTCGATGAAGCGGTCGAGCCCGGCGAGGGCGTTGCGCAGGTTCTTCTCGAGCCCGCCGCCCAGCACGCGGAACGCCGGCCCGGCGAAGCGCTTGGGCTGGAACGCCATCAGGTAGGTCACCCGGACGCGATCCGGGGACAGCACCTGGATGTCGATTCGCTCGTTCAGCGAGGTGGCCGCCCGCGCCAACGGACCCTCGGCCTCGAGCACGGTGAACCCCCACGACCGAGGCTCGTCCCAGACGATGAACTCCTCGTGCACGTCGGCCGTGCCGATCGTGACCGTGCGGGTCGAGCCCAGCCCGTCGCCGCCGGTGCCGCGAGCGCCATCGAGGGCTTCGAACCACTCGGGCCAGCGCTCGTGATCACAGATCGCCGCCCACACCTCGTCGGGTGACGCATGCATCTCGCGGCTGGCGCGGATCTTGACCGGCGCGCGGTCGGTCCATTCGGGCGGTCGGCGGGTGAAGGCGGCCATGCCCCGACGCTAACCGCCCGGGGCCTGGCCGTCCGCCCCGAGTGCGTCGTCCATCGACTCGCCGAGCAGATAGCGAGGTCCGCTCCCCAGCGAGGCGGCGACGTCGGTCGGGTTGTACATCGCGCACCGTTCCAGCGACAGACACCCGCAACCGATGCACGCGTCGAGCTGGTCGCGGAGCGCGATCAGTCGATCGATCTGTTCGTCGAGCCGTGGCCGCCACGAGCTCGCGACCCGGTTCCAGTCGGCGTGGGTCGGCGTGCGCTGGTCCGGCAGCGTCGCGAGTGCTGCGGCGATCTCGTCGAGGCTGCGGCCCACCGCCTGGGCCGCGGTGATGAAGGCGATACGGCGGATGGTGTCGCGGGCGAAGCGGCGCTGCCCGCCGCTCGTGCGCGACGAGCGGATCAGCCCGCGATCGTCGTAGTACCGGACCGCCGACGTCGCGATGCCGCAGCGGTCGGCGACCTCGCCGACGGTGAGCAGGTCGGGTGCAGGCATGGGAAGAACTCCTTGACTTCAAGTTAACTTGAATTTCTACCATCGTCACATGACCGATACCGCCGCAGCCCCGAACCCCACCGCCCGTCCTCCGGAAGCGGACCCGTCCCGCACGACCAGCGCCGTCGTCGGACGGCTCGAGGAGTTCGCCGAGGGCGAGATGCGGATGGCCAAGGTGGGGGAGCGGCGGGTCGCCGTGATCCGCACCGCGTCCGGGGTGCACGCCCTCGACAACGCCTGTCCACACCAGGGGTACGGCATGGTCACCGGCGCGCTCGACGGGGAGCTGTTGACGTGTCAGTGGCACAACTGGAAGTTCCGGGTCGACACCGGGCAATGCGTGCTCGGGGAGGAGGACATCCCCTGCCATGCGGTCTCGATCGACGACGGTGAGATCACGGTCTCGGTCACCGAACCGACACCGGAGGAGGCTCGGGTGCACCTGTGGCCGAGCCTGCGCCGCGGCATCGAGGATCACTATGTCGGCCAGGTCGCCCGCGACACCGTTCGGCTGCTCGTCAACGACGCCACCCCGGCCGAGATCGCCTGGGTCGGGCTGGAGCACAACCTCCACCGAGAGGAGTGGGGCCCGGGCCACGGCATGGCCACCGCGGCGGATTGCCTCGCCTGGGCCGAAGCCCGGTCGGGCGACGATCGTGCGCTGCCCCTTGTACAGGGACTCGCCGCATTGGCCGAACCGGCGCGGGGCCGGCCGGCCCGCGACCTCCCACCGCCCGCCGACGCCGACCTGGTGGCCGCGATCGAGGCCGAGGACTACGACGGTGCGACCGGCGCCGCCCGTCGACTCGCCGCCGGCGACCCGAGCGAGGCTCGACGCCAGTTCATCGAGGCCGCATCGATGCACCATCTGAGCTACGGCCACGGGATCATCTATGTCCAGAAGGCCTTCGAGGTGCTGGAGCGGGTCGGCTGGGACAAAGCCGAGCACGTGCTGCCGGAGCTCGCCCTCACCACCACCGGCGCCACCCGCGAAGACACGCTCCCCTACATGCGGTCGGCGGTCGCCGCGGTCGCCGACGCCGACCTCGCGGCGCTCGCCGCCGTTCCGGTCGATCCGGCCTGGTCCGATCCGGGCCTGGTCGACGTGTTCCTCGACAGCGCGACGCCGCCCATCGGCGACGCGCTCACCGCCCTCGAGGCGGGTGCCGGAGTCGAGCGAGTGCTCGACGCGGTCGTCGACGCGGTCAGTCGCCGGCTGCTGCGCTACGACCTCGACGTCGAGTTCGACGTCGACGAGCCGTTCGGATGGCTGGACATCACCCACGGTCTGACCACGGCCCGGGCCGCCCGGTGGGCGTATCGCGCCCACCCGTCGCCGGCGACGGTGCGACAGGCGCTGTGGGCGGTCTGGCTGTGTCACGACACCGGTCGGGCCGAGCGGAACCACGGGGTCGCCCCGGAACCGGTGATCGAGCCGGCCGCCGGCGACATCGCCGGCCTGATCCGTCGAGGGGCGGAGGCGGAAGCTCTGGCGGCGATCGCCGCCGCCGAGGGTGCCGGTGCCGACGAACTCGTCGATGCGGCCCTCGCGGACGGAGCGGGATCCTTCATCGTGACCGCCCACCTGATCAAGCTGACCCGGGCCTCGATCGAGGAGTACGAGCACTCGGGTTCGGTGCTGCCGCTGCTGGCGGCGGGCCGCTACCTGGCGGCGCCGAGGCTGGAGCGTTTCGTCAGCCGCAACGTCGCCGAGTCGCTGGACTTCGTGCACACCGGGCGACCGCCGAAGCGGTGAACCGAAGAGGTGGCCGGTCGGCGGCACCGGCCAGCGCCCGGGCGAGCGGCCGCCGTCAGTTCCAGGCGTCGCTGATCACGCCGAGCAGGCCCGGGTCGGTGCCCGACGGGGCGCGGTAGAGCACCAGCCAGGTGTCTCGTCGGTCGAGCCAGATCGTCTCGGTGCCGTCGTCGGTGAGTTGGTGCAGCCGTACGCCGGGTCGCGGTGAGAAGGTGTCGATGGCGGCCTCGTCGGGCCACGTCTCGAGGGCCTGGCGCACGTAGGCGGCCGACCCGTCGGTCATCGAGGGACCGCGTGCGATGACCCAGACGTCGGTGATGGTCCCCGACGCGTCGGCGATGGCGCGGGCCGCGAACGGCTGACTCTGCTCCGCACGATCGAGGTCGATGCCGTTCCACTCGGGTTGGGTCGGTTCGGTCGCGGTGAACGGCGCCGGGATGCGGGACACGACCGCCGCGGTGGCCTCGATGCCGGGGCGGTAGTCGGTGTTGTCGAGGGCGTCGCCCGAGAGGACGTTGCGGGCGGGTGCGCCGTTCCACGGGTTGGTGCCGTCGCTCGGCACGACCGAACGCTCCGCTCCGACCTCGATGGTGGGCGGAGGCGCGTCGGCCGCGTCGGGCCGGTCGATCGTCGGCGGTTGCACGGTGGGTGCCGGCACCGTCGTGGTCGACGAGGTCGGGGTCGGGGTGGCGAGGGCGAGGGGTTCGGGTTCCGACGGCGGCCTGGTCAGGTAGGCGTGGCCGAGCACCGCCACGAGGATGACGGCCACGAGCCCGCCGCCCATGCCGAGCAGCTGTCGACGGGTCTCGGCCGGCAGGCCGCGCTCGCGCGGCGCCTCCTCGACGACCTCGACCTCGTCGCGTTCGCTCTTCCCGCAGATCGCGCAGACCGATCCGTTCAGCAGGGCGCCACAGTGCGCGCAGGTGGAGAGACCGTGAACCATCCCCATCCCATCGGCGCGCCGGGCGGGGACCTGAGTACGGTGCGTCCATGGCCTCGGGTCCGACCGTCACACCTGTCCCGCACGTTGCGCTCGCCCACCTTCCGACGCCCCTCGAACCGCTCGACCGGTTGTCGGCCGACCTCGGCGGACCGCGCATCTGGGTGAAGCGCGACGACGCGACCGGCCTGGCGCTGGGCGGCAACAAGGTGCGCAAGCTCGAGTACCTGTTGGCCGACGCCGTCGACCAGGGCGCGGACGTGGTGTTGACCACCGGCGCGACGCAGAGCAACCACTGCCGCCAGACCGCGGCGGCGGCGGCCAAGCTCGGCCTTCGCTGTGAGCTGCTGCTCGAGCACCGGTTCCCGCAGTGGACCGACGCCTACAACGCCGGGGGAAACCGCCAGCTCGACCGGCTGCTCGGCGCCCGGGTGATCGATCACGAGAAGGGCACCGACATGGTTGGTGCGTTGGCGGATCGCGTCGGCCGGCTGCTCGAGGAGGGCCACCGGCCCTACGCCATCCCGCTGGGCGGATCCTCGATCGTCGGTGCGTTCGGCTACCGCACCGCCGCGGTCGAGCTCTTGCGGCAGGCCGACCAGCACGGATTCGTCCCTCGCGAGATCGTGCACGCGACCAGCAGTGGCGGCACCCAGGCCGGGTTGATCGCCGGGCTCGCGATCCGACGCAGCGACGTGCCGGTGCTGGGGATCAGCGCCGGTGCCGCAGCCGATCATCTCGGCCCGATCGTGCGCGAGTTGGCCGAGGGGGTGATCGCCCGGCTCGGGGTCGACCGCACGTTCGGGCCCAAGGCGGTCGTGATCGACGACACCCACGTCGGGGAGGCCTACGGCGTTCCGACGGCGGCGATGGAGGACGCGGTGACGCGCTGCGCGACGCTCGAAGGCCTGCTGCTCGATCCGGTGTACTCGGGCAAGGCGATGGCGGGCCTGATCCACCACATCCGGGCGGGGCGCTACGACCGCGACGACGACGTGGTCTTCATCCACACCGGCGGCACGCCGGCACTCTTCGCCTACCCCGGCGTCGGGTGACGCCCGGCGCTCAGTCGGCGACGGTCGCCGGTGTCGGGTGGCGGATCCCACTCGCCGCGGCGACGGCGGCGGCCACGACCGACAGGGCGGCGGCGACGAGATAGCTGGTGCGGTACGACGACTGATCGCGAAGGAACCCGAGGAGCAGGGGTCCGCCGGCGACACCGATCGTGACGAGCAGCTGCTGGATGGCGAAGATGCGGGGGTAGGCGGCGATCCCGAAGGCGCTGGCGATGACCAGCGGCTGCAACATCAAGAGGTTGCCGACGGTCGTGCCGAAGAAGAACGCGACGATCGTCAGCGCGACGCGCGAGTCGGCGAACGCGATGCCGCTCAACGTGGCGCCCTGGGCGATCGCGAGCACGACGGTGAAGCGCATCAGCGGCAGCCGGTCGGCGACGGTGCCGCCGGCGAGGCGCCCCAGCACGCTGCCGAGCGCGATGGCGGACACGGCCAGCGCACCGGCGGGTCGATCGATCCGCTCGGTGCCGAGCTTCGCGATCTGGCTGAGGGCGCCGACCTGGGCGCCCATCGCGAGGATGAACAGGATCACGACGATCCGGAAGAAGCGGGTGCCGACGGCGGTCTCGTAGTCGAGCCCGTCGGCGGGGCCGTCACCGGCCGGCGGTTCACCGTAGGGCGTGAGGCCGCGTTCGCTCGGCGACGGCCAGAGGCCCGGCATGGCCACCAGGATCGACACGAAGAAGACCGCCGCGAGGATCGGGGCGGCGTCGGAGAGGCCGCGGGAGTCGATGAGCCGCGAGGCGAAGATCGTGTAGGTCAGGCCACCGAAGGAGAGGCCGGTGGAGGCGACGGCGAGCGCCAGCGCCCGTCGTTCGTGGAACCATCGGGTCACCAGCGTGGTGCCCGGCAAGAGCCCGACCAGTGCGAACCCGATCGCCATCGCGACATAGACGGCGTAGAGCGCGACGATCGACCGCACCTCGCCCAGCAGGTAGAGGCTGACGGTCGCCAGCACCCCGCCGGCACCCATCACGATGCGGATGTCGTGGCGTTCGATCAACGGGGCGATCACCCGGCCGGCGACCCCGCCGACGACGAAGAAGACCGACGTCGCCAACGAGACGCTCGTCGTCGAGAACGCCTGCTCGTCGGTGAGCGCATCGAGGTAGATCGCCAGCCCGTAGAAGATCAGGCCCGACGTCGCCGACAAGACGAGGAACACCGCGGCGACGACGTACCACCCCGGAAACGGTCGACCGGCCACGTCAGACGAGTTCTTCGAGGATGCGGGCCACGCCGAAGTCGACGTTGGTGGACGTGACCTCGTCGGCGACCGACTTCACCTCGTCGAGGGCATTGCCCATCGCGACACCCCGACCGGCCCACGTGAGCATCGTGAGGTCGTTCAGGTTGTCGCCGAACGCGACGACCTCCTCGGCCACGATGTCGAGTTGGGCACACAGCCGAGCGAGCGCTGCGCCCTTGTCGGCCCCCGACGGGGTGATCTCCGCGAAGTTGATCCCCGACGAGGTCGCGTGGTGGTCGCCGACGTGGGGCTGGAGGCGGTCGATCAACGAGGCGTGTCCGAGGTCGGGATGGGCGACGAACATCTTGCCGACATCGTTCGGCGTCGTGCCGTCGCCGAGTCGATCCTCTTCCTTGAGGGCGGTGCCGGTGAGGCGGTTGGGGGAGAGCTCGACGAATGGGGCTTCCCACACGAGCTGATCCCGGGCCTCCCACCCGAAGGCGAAGCCGTCGTCCTCGGCTTCGAGCGAGGCGCGGATCGCGCCGACGTCGGCGTCCTGGAACAGGAGCCGTTCCTCCATCTCCCGCGTGCGGAGGTTGAGCCGGTGGCCACCGTTGGAGCCGATGAACCAGTCGAGGTCGGCGCCGGTCGAGGTCGCGAGCGGTGCACCGCCCATGTGGCTGCGGCCGGTGACAGCGACACAGATGATCCCGGCGGCTTGCGCTGCGTTCATCGCGGCGACCGACCGGGCCTCGGGCCGATGCTCGGCCCCGAAGAACGTGCCGTCGAGGTCGGTGGCGATCAGTCGGACGTTCACCGGCCCAGTCTGGCAGCGATGGGCGTGAGAGCATGATCCGTATGCCCGAACAGATCGTGCTCGTTCGTCACGGCCAGACCGAGTGGAGTCTCAACGGCCGCCACACCGGCCGCACCGACATCGAGCTCACCGAGCAGGGTGAGCAGGAGGCCCGTCTCGTGACCGGCACCCTGGCCGAGTGGGACTTCGAGGCGGTCTTCGCCAGCCCGCTGGTGCGGGCCCGGGAGACCGCCCGGCTGGCGGGCTTCGATCCGACCCTCGACGACGACCTGGTCGAGTGGGACTACGGCGAGGTGGAGGGCCGGACCAACGACGAGATCACCGCCGAACGCCCGGGCTGGTCGAAGTGGGTCGACGGGGTGCCCGGTGGCGAGTGGGCGGGTGAGGTCGGCGTGCGCGCCGATCGCTTCTTCGAGCGGGTGGAGGCCGTCCCGGGCGAGGTCCTGGTGTTCGCCCACGGGCACTTCCTGTCGATCGCCATCGCGCGGTGGCTCGGGCTGCCCGCGAGCGAGGGGCGTCGGTTTCCGCTCCGTACGGCGACCGTGTCGGTGCTCGGCGCCAAACGCGACGACCGGGTGCTGACCCTGTTCAACCACCTGTGCGGCCACGGTCTCGTCGACCCGGCGATGCCGGTCGAAGGGCTGCGCTGACCGACGGCGTTCAGCCCGCCCACACCGCCTGCTGGAAGAGGGTCTCGATCCGCTCGGCCCGGAAGCTCCCGAAGAGGGTCCCCTGGGGCCCCTGGACGTCGATCGACATGACGATCTCGCCACCGGAGTCCGGGTCCGGGTCGACTTCGATCACGAGCACGTCGACCGGCGCGGACGCGTTGGTGATCCCGCCGTGGTTGATCAAGACGTTGCCGTTCGGCAGACGGTTCGCGTCGCCGACGAATCGCGAGAACAACAGGGTGTCGTCGAACGGGTCGATGGTCCGGTACTCCCAGACCTGGCGGGCGGTGCCTGCGTCGGGGTCGAGTTCGTACTCCACGACCCGCGTGTAGGGCTCGGGGGCGTCCGGATCCGGGGTCTGGCCGAACCCGCCGGTGTCCTCGGCTCCGGGGCGGGTGTTGCCGTTGTCGTAGACCAGCAGATTGCCGTTCTCGAGGATCTGGGGTGCGTGCTGGTGATACGTCGGCTCGCCGTCGACCGAGAGGGTGCCGCCGGCGCCGAGGATCCACGCGACATCGGTGATGCGTCCTTCACGGTCGGGGTGCTCGAACGCGATCACCTGGTCGGTGTGGCGAACCGACACGATGACCTGATCGCGGACCGGGTCGTAGGTGGCGGCGTTGGCGTGGCTCCAGTCGCGGGTCGTCTCGGTGGAGAAGAGGTTCTGGATGTCGCAGAGGCCGGTGCCGGGCAGTTCGGCGATGTCGATCACGTCCCACAGGTCCCAGGTGCGCACGACCCGCCCGGTGTCGGGTTCGACCTCGACGATGAGGTCGCTGATGGCCCGCCACTCGTTGTCGTCGCCGGGGCACAGTTCCTGCCGGAGCGCCTCGTCGACCGGGTGCTCGATCATGGCCAGGGAGAGCAGGTTGCCGTTCGGCAGGAACTCGACGTCGTGGTGGGGGGTGCGGGCGGGTTCGTCGACGGCGATCTCGATCCCCTCGTCGGCCTCGCCGGGGTAGTGCCACCGTCCGAGCTCGCCGCCGAGGAAGTCGAGGTGGACCGTCCGCGTGGACGGCTGGCCGACATTGGTGACGAACGTGCCGTCGCCGAGCAACCGAATGGAAGTGAGCATCTCCGCTGCGTCGTAGAACCAGACGACTTCGCCGTCCTCGTCGACGACGAAACCGGTTCCGGGTTCGACCTGCTCGCCGAAGCCGAGTTCCGCGAACTCGATGAAGGTCAGCCCCGGTTGGACCCGATCCGGGTCGGACTCGAACACGAAGTCGGGGACGGCGGGGATCAGCGGTCCCGAGGTGATGTCGGTCGTGGCCCGGCCGAGTTCGGTGCCGTCGGTGTCGAAGGCGACGGCGGACAGCGCGTACGTCCGATCGGCGCGCATGCCGAGGAACGGGAGCACATGGTCGGTCGTGGTCGCAGCGGTGGGCGGCGAGGTGATCGTGTGGCCGTCGTCGCTGACCGCTTCGAGCCGGACGGTGACCGGCACGTTGGCGCTCACCGTCACGGTGGCGGCGAGTCCGACCCGTTCGGCCACCACCGCGTCGACGGCGAGCTCGAACTCGACGGCCTCGGGTTCCGGGTCGGGCTCGGCGGTGGTCGTCGTGGATTCGGGCGCCGAGCTCGATGCGGTCTCGTCGGGCGCGGCCTCCGGCTCGGGATCGTCGGCGCTGCACGAGCCGGCGATCAGCGCGAGGGTGGCCAGGGCGAGGAGGGGTCGGCGCATCGTCGAAGAGGCTACGCCGTCCTCAGCGATCGAACGGCGCCGAGTCCGGCGCCTCGCTGGTCGTGGCGCCGGTCACTCCGGCTCCGGGGTAGCCGTGTCGTCGCCACACGTCGTACACGACGACACTCACGGCGTTGGCCAGGTTGAGGCTGCGGCTCCGCTCCCGCATCGGGATCGTGAGCATCCGTTCCGGGCCGATACGGGCGATCGCGGCACTCGTGAGTCCTGCCCGCTCGGCGCCGAAGACCAACACGTCGTCGTACTCGATCGGCGCATCGGCGAATCGGGTCGTGGCCCGGGCCGAGAACCCCCACCACCGGCCGGAGACCGCCGCGGCGGCCGCATCGAGGTCGGGGTGGACGCTGACCGACGCGAGCTCGTGGTAATCGAGCCCACCCCGGGAGTAGCGCCGGTCGTCGAGTTCGAAACCCAGCGGCTCGACGAGGTGGAGGCTCGCGCCGGTGTTCGCCGCCAGCCGGATGATGGCGCCGGTGTTCGGTGCGATCTCGGGATGGACGAGCACGATCTGCACGACGACGGACCGTAGTGGGGCTACGGTGCGCGGCCATGAGCGAACTCGACCGTGAGCGACGCGGCAGCTGCGCCTGCGGCGAGATCCGGGTCCATGCCGCCCGCCTGCAACGGCACGCGATGCACTGCCACTGTGTGAACTGCCGACGGCTGACCGGCAACTTCGTGTCGGCGGTCCGCGTGCGCCACGACGACCTCACGTGGACCGACCCGAACGGCCATCTCGGCGAGTTCGATCTCGACTACGCCCGCTACGGGTTCTGCCGCAACTGCGGGGCGACGCTGTACTTCCAGGCGACCGAGAATCCGGACGAGGCCGCGGTGATGGTCGGGCTCTTCGACGATGCGTCCGGGATCGGTCTGCACTCGATCTGGTTCGCCCACGAGGCCCAGGAGCACAACGTCCTGGATCCCGGCGTCCCGCATCACGCGGGCAACGAGTGACGGGGTGATCGCCGCTCAGCCGCCGCGGCAGGGCTGGCCGCGCGTGCCGCAGACGGGGACGTCGGCTGGATAGCCGGTCACGCCGGCGTCGGTCGCGAAGGTGATCGACGAGGGACGGTCGACGTCGTGGCCGATCTCGACCGCGGCGCCGTCGGGCACCTCGGCGACGTCGAACGTCCAGATGGGCCGATCGCCGCCCGGGGAGTGGAACGACACCCGGATCCGGGATCCCGCCCGGAAGACGTGGCCGGTGAGTTGGATCGGGATCGACGCCTCCACCCACTCGCCGACCGGCAGCGGGGCGGCGTCGGCCTCGAGCAGCTGCTGATCGGGATCGACGATCGACGCGTCGGGGCCGGGCGCCCGCAGCTCGGCGCGCAGGAAGCCGGACTGCACGTACATCTCGGAGCCGTCGGGCCGGATCTCGCTCACGGTCACCGACAGATCCGCCGCCGGGGTCGTCGAGCGGATCCACAGGTTGGCGGCGGCGGGACCCAACCAGACGATGTCGTCGTCGAGCGGTGCGCTGGTGAAGACCGCGGCGCTTCCGGCCGGCTCGGGATTCCACTCATAGGGCGGCGCAGCCTCGAACAGCACCGATGTCGTCGGGTTGTCGATCTCGGGGAGCAGGTCGATCAGCGCCAGCGAGGCGTCGAGCGAGAAGCCGGTGGCCGCGTCGGTGTCGACCGTGGGGGCCGTCGTGAGGGCGCCGTCGCTGCCGAGGTGCAGCGTCGTCGTCTCGTCGTTCGCGGACAGCCAGGTGTCGGTGGTGTGGGTGAAGCGGGCGATCGGCGCGCCGGGGTTGTCGGCTTGCCCGCCTCGTTCGAAGTGGTAGGTGATGCGCGGCTCGGCTTCGAAGGCGGCGCGCTGCTCCTCGGGGGTGCCGGTGATGATGGGGCGGCCCGGCAGTGGCGCCACCGCCTTGAACAGGGCGTCGTCGAGCAGGGACGGGAAGAACCCGGCGATGAGCGGCGGCATCGGGCGCTGCTCGCCGCCGACATAGATGTCGAGGAAGTCCTTCCAGATCACGAGGGTCTCGAGCGCCCACGGGTCGGCGTGGCTGCCGTTCGACGCCACCACCTTCACGAACGGGGCATTGTCGAACTCGTCGGCCAGGTCGAGCCCCCCGGAGCCGATCTGTCCGTCCTGCCAGGCGCCGGCGAGCAGCACGGGTACGTCGATCCGATCGGCGAAGGCCTCGGCCCGGAAGGGATCGGCGATCTCGGGGACGTAGTAGCCGTCGAGCTCGGAGAGCCGGCCGTCGGTTCCGTCGCTACGGGTCTCCTGGTGGTCTTCGCAGATGGTGTCGCCGGCGTCGACCATCCCCTGTTCCCATCCTTGGCCGTAGGGGGCGGCCGACGAGCGCAGTCCGTCGCCGTACGATCCGGCGAAGCCGAGGTTGGGGATCCCGCCGGGGGCGATCACGTCGCGCACCATGTCGTCGGTCACCGAGAACGGGGTGATCGCGGCGAGGCTCGGTGGCTGTTCCGCGGCGACGAAGAGCTGGCTGATGCCGGGCCACGACAGACCGACCATGCCGACCTGATCGTTCTTCACCCAGTCCTGCGCGGCGACGGTTTCGATGATGTCGTAGCCGTCGAGTCGCTGGGCCAGGTCGAAGTACCCGAACGTGCCGCCCGAGCAGCCGGTGCCGCGCATGTTGACCGCGACCACGGCGAAGTCGGTGGCGTAGGCGAAGAGGCTCCCCGACTGATCGGGGGCGTTGCAGATCACCGGGGTCGAGACGCAGAGGGCCTCGGCGTCGACCCCGAGCGCGTTGACCGCGTCGACGAAGTCGTTGCCGGGCCGCGCCGGGCTGTAGCCGGAGTACTCGACCACGGTCACGAACGGGCCGTCCCCGGGTGGGAGGAACACGTTGGCGGCCAGCAGGGTGCCGTCGCGCATCTCGATGTACTGGTAGCCCTCCTCGAGGGTCTGCCTGTCGTAGAAGGCCTGGTCGGGCACCGAGTCTTCGGCGGCCAGCACGGTGACGGTGCGCGTGTCGGGGTGGCCGACGATCGACAGGTCCCACGTGCCGGCGGGGACGTCGCGCACGACCAGGTTGCCGCGGGCATCGGTGGACGTCGTGATCGTCGCCTCGCCGTCGGTCGTCGCCTCGATCGGCGTGTTCGGTGGGTAGCCCGAGAGGATCAGCCGCTCGACGCTCTCGCGCACGTCACCGTCGTCGATCGACGGGGCGTCCGGGTCGACGGTCGTGTCCGGCTCGGGCTCGTGATCCGCCGCCTCGGCGTCGGCGATCGTCGTGGTCGGCGGATCCGCCGGCGCCGCGTCGCTTCCGTCGTCCGCGTCGGAACACGACACGGCGAGGAGTCCGACGACGAGCAGTGGCACGATCCGGGGGGCGCGGGGCATCACGCCAGTGAATCGCACTCCCGGGTCCGACGCCCATCGGTGGCGACGATCGGTCGGCTCGCGATCATGCGATGGCTCGATCGTCGGGTGTGCTCACCCCGCCGCGAAGGTCTCAGGGGTGGGTGATGCCGATGCGAGCGGCCGCTCGTTCCGCAGCGTCGGCTCCGACGGTCTGGCGCAGCAGCAGCAGGCCGTCGAGGACCGCCATCGCCGATTCGGCTTCGGCGGTGCGTTCCTCGTCGGTTCCGGCGAAGAACTCGCACAGCCACGCCCGCCAGGCCTGCATCACCTGGTCGAGCACGGCGGCGTAGGGCTCCTGACCGGTGGTGGCCAATCCGACGGTCTGGAAGAAGACGGCGAAGGTCGGGTCGGCGTCGGGGTGGGCGAGCACGGGCCAGGCCTGGTCGAGGAGTTCGCGGTGATCGGCGACCGGGCCCTGAAACGCGGCGGCGAGGACCGCTTGGAGGTGCTCGCCGATCCGGGCGAGCACGGCGGTGATCAGGTCGGCCTTGCTCGGGAAGTAGTAGACGATCGTGCGGTCGTTGATGCCGAGGCGTTTGGCGACCCGACCGAAGGTGAGTTGGTGGAGCCCGTCGTCGTGGACGCACGCGACGGCTGCGTCGAGGATGTCGTCGGCCGAGTGGCGGTACCCCACGGTGGTCAGGCGCGGTCGCGCCAGTCGAGGACCACCGCGATCATGGCGTCGATCTGGCGACCGATCTCGTCGGGATCTCCACCGGTGGTCTTGCTGACCAGGTTGACGCCGATCACGCCGAGGGTGAGGAACGCCGCCCGTTCGTGTCGCCGCTGCTGGTCGGGGTCGCCGGCCCGCTCCAAGGCACGCCGCATCCCCTCCTCGAGGAGGCCCCGGTACCGCAGCGCGGCTTCGGGATCGGCCCCCGACGCCATGTCGTTGACGATCAGGCAGCCCGGGATCGCCTCGGGGGCGGTCATGCCGGTGCGGAGGAACCCGAAGAACGTGAGGAGGTCGGCGTAGCCGTCGTCGGTGCCGGTGAGCAGCGGGTCGAAGAGGCCGCCTTCGGCGACCTCGAGGTAGGTGGCGATCGCCGCGTCGTAGAGGCCGCGCTTGCCGCCGAAGCTGTTGTAGAGGCTCGAGCGGTCGAGCCCGGTCGCGGCTTCGAGGTCGGGGAGGGTGGTGGCTTCGTAGCCGGTGTGGAAGAACGCGCCGATGGCCGCCCCGATCACCGCGTCGCGGTCGAACTTGGGCGGACGGCCTCGTTTGGCAGGAGCTTTCTGCACCATGAATTGCAGATTATCGGATCGTGCGCCGGATTCCCAGCCCCGGGGCTCAGCCCGGGACCGGTCTGGCGCGGGACCGGGCCGATTTGTGGCGGTGGTCGGCACGGCAGCGGGGCGTTGCGTTGCTCGCTGCCGTCGTGCCGCCGGCGTTCCACTCGACGACGTGGTCGATCTCGCAGCGCGAAGCCGGAATCTCGCATCCGTCGGCTGCGCATCGCCGAGCCGCGTGGATGATCGCCTGGCGCAGCGCGCCCTGGAAGAGCCGCACGCTGCGTCCGTAGTCGAGCACGTGGGACGGCGAGGTGTAGACGAGGCGGCGGACCTCGCCGTGCAGCGCGGCGCGGAGCATCGCCGATGGGTCGATCACGGTGCCCGACGCCAGTTCGTGCAGCCGGGTGGTGCCGAGGGGGCTCGGGGCCTCGACCCCGACGACGCGGGCGAGTTCGCGGTTGAAGGTGTCGGGGTCGGTGTGGATCACGACGAGGGGGAGTGGCCGCTTGCCGTCGGCGGGAGCGGTCATCGCGCGGTGGGCCATCTCGACGAGTGCTGCGGCTCGGCGCTGCGCCGGTGTGCGGGGCATGTCGTCGGGCACCGCAGCGTCGCCGAGGCGAGCGCGGGTGGCTCGCCACTCGTCGTCGAAGAGCTCGTGCTCGATGCGGTGGAGTGCTTCGCTGAACGCCTCGAAGCCGATCGGGTCGAGCCGGCCCTCGAGGTCGCCCATGCCGTCGAATCCCCTGGTGGCGTGGAACCGGGCGCGGGCCTCGCGCGCGTCGGAGCCGGCCGGTTCGCCGGGATCGCTGGACTCGGCGTCGTCGGCACAGGCTTCCCAGTAGCCGACCACCTCGAGCCAGTCGCTCCAGCGCAGGATCGACGCCTGTTCGACGAGCAGTGCCTCACCGTCGCTGAAGGTGTGTCGCTTGGCGGCCACGCGGAGGCGCATCGCGTGGGCGGTGGTGAGGGTGCCCTCGGCGAGTGCGGCTGCGGTGCGGGGCATGCCCCGTAGGGCGCGCGCCAGGGCAACCGATCGCCGGGCCTGCTGTGCCGGCACGCGGGCGATCTCTCGAACCGCCGTCGCGGCGGAGGGATAGCCGTAGCCGGACCAGTCGTGCTCGCGCTCGAAGGCGCCGACCACCTCGGCCTGCAACGCCATCAGCTGGGACTCGAGCCGGGCGATCGTGCCGGCGCTCGCGCGGCGTTCGCGTCGCGAAATCGACCGCCACTGCGAGGTCCATCGCCTCGCTCAGTTCGGTCAGTTCGGCCACCGCCATGGGTCCAACCTACGCATGGGGTGTGACACTCCCGGGCCCGGTTTGGCCCGGTTTTCCGGCGATTTCAGCGGCGCGGCGAAGAAATTCTGCACCGGGGGTTGCAAATTGCACTGCGCTGTGCAAATACTGCTCCCACGCACTTCCACACCGGATGGTGCAGAAACAAGCGCTCACCGAAGGAAACGAGAACCGACATGCCGACCCTCCAGGTCACCCGCACCACCGACAAGTCGCCCGAGGCCCTCTGGGAGGTCCTCGCCGACTTCCCGAACATCGCCAACTGGTACACCGGCCTCAAGACGAGCGTCTCCACCTCCGACGCCGCCAACGGTGTCGGGGCGACCCGCCACTGCGAGCTGACCCCGGTCGGCGCCATCGACGAGCGCATCCTCGACTGGGAGGAGGGCTCCCGGGTCCGCATCGCCGCCGAGAAGTACGAGAAGGCGCCGATCAAGCACGGCATCGCCGACTTCCGCATCACCCCCGAGGGCGACCGGACCCGGCTCGACCTGAGCTTCGACTTCACCGCCAAGGGCGGCGTCGCCGGCAAGGCCGCCGCTCCCGCGCTGAAGGCCGCACTCACCAAGGGCTTCAACCAGATGCTCG
>JBCCWI010000031.1:0-43701 GCA_039193795.1 Actinomycetota bacterium
CACGAATCGGGCGGGCCGACCGGAGGCACCCGCGGCGGCTACATCGACTCGTTCGAGAACATGCCCGGCGCGCAGTCGCAACCGTTCGGCGCGTCGCCGCCGCGGGCGTTCATCCCCGAGCTCGGGGTGCGGGTGACGGTGACCGCAGGAGCCGAGGCGTCGTGGCTCGGTCCCGGCGAGCGCATCGAGGGCCTCGTGTGTGACCGGATGCCGGGGCCGCTCCCCGAGGCGACCGTCGTCGTCAAGCTCGACCGCTCGGTCGAGGCCCGCGGCCGTTCCGGTCGACGGGTGACCGGCGCCTGGGCGCTGCTCGATCCGGCCGATTCCCCGACCAGGTGGCGATCGACCGGGTCGGCGCGCCTCGAGGTCTGGGCGTCGCCACCGAGCACCGAGCCGTGGCTCGACGCCGACATCGGCGTGCTCGCCGACGATGACGCCACCTACGACTTCGGCTGAACGACCGCAGCCCTGGATCGGTCCACTCCCGAGGGCTACTGTCCCTTGGGCGAGCACGAGCTGAGAGCAACCTGGCGGAAGGTCTCAGAGCGCCCAAGGCGGGGAGCTCGCAGACATTCAGGAGACAATGATGGCTATCGGCGACGAACTCGCGAGCCTCGACTTCGAGTCCATGATCGGTGGACCCCTTTCTGCCGTCGTGAAAGCGCAGGCTCAGTCTGCGATCACCTCGGTGGACTTCATCAAGGCTGTCGGATTCGAGACGGACCAGAACGGCGACATCACGAACCCGCTCATGGTGACCTTCAGCTACGACAAGCCGGTCGAGCAAGACGACGGCCAAGGCAACATCGTGATCGACAAGCAGAAGTACGAACTCACCGTGCCGTTCTTGACGATGCTCCCGATTCCGTTCATTCGAGTCGAGGAGACGACGATCGACTTCAACGCAAAGATCAACTCCATGCAGGAGTCGACCGTTGCGTCAGAGTTCGGTATCGGGGCCGAGCTGAAGGCGAAGGCCGGCTGGGGCTGGGGTTCCGCCAGTCTGAAGGTCAACACGTCGTACAAGCGCAGCACCAGTTCGTCGAGCCAAATCGAGCGCACGTACTCGATGGCGGTCCACGTGCGAGCGGTGCAGGATGAGCTTCCAGCGGGCACCGAACGTCTCCTTGGCATCCTCGAGAACGCAATCGAGGAGACCAAGGCCGACGGCAACTAGTCGTCTGGTGCTGCTCCATGGCTGAACTCGGAGAAGTGATCGGCGCGCTGCTCGCGTCGGTGACACACGCTCGCCGTATCGCGGACGAAGAGACCGCCGCGATCGCGGAGTACTACAAGGAGCACCCGCTTCTGGAACAGCTCTCTGTCCCCCGAGCACGTGTGCCCAAGATCTCGCTCGAGTTGCCGGTACTGATCGAATCCCACCAGAACGGCGAGTCGAGCGGGGCAGTGTCTCGTGACAAGCTGCAGGAGTCCATGCGCAAGGCCCTCACGGAGAGCATCGCTCGAGAGGGGCTGAGCACGCGTACGGCGAAGTTCCGCTCCGTGCGCGAGGACTTCCTGTCTCACTTGGATCGCCAACTCATGAGACTGGGGGTCGACGAAGGCGACTCCAAGCTGCAGGAGGAGGCATTCGCTCGGGCGGTCGATGATGCTCTCGCAGGGGCGGCTGAACGCGACTTCGAGACTGATGAGCCGCTCCTGTCTCGAGAGCAGAGCCGCGAGGTCCGTGAGGACTTGGCCGCCGCATCGCGCAGAGCACTACGGCCCGGTCGGGACCTCCGACCCTTCCTTACTGCGGAGGTCGTCACCTCCGCAGTGAAGGAGCAGGCGGACGAGCAGTCTGTCGCTCGCCTCAACATCGTGATCCAAGAAGAGGGTCTGGAGTGGACGACCACGGTCTCGGACAACGGCGGACTCGTTCACCGCCTCGGCCCGGAGTGAGCAGATGCTTGCGGTGACACGGGAATCGTTGCTGCCTCACCTGACGGCAACAGCCGCGCTGACGTCGTCCAACCAGAACTCGACGATTGCCTTCGCCCGACGAGTCGAGGACTGGCTCAATGACGTCGAGGGGACGCTCGCTCGGCTCCGGCTTCCGTTGATCTCGCTGGTTGCAGCGCAACGGGGCGCTCTCCAGGCGACCGACGACGGGTACCTCCCGGCCCGAGCACCCGACGGAACGAGCAAACGAAAGGCGCAACGACTGGCGGCAACACACGCCCTTGCGATCGTCGAGGAAGCGATCCGCGACGAAGTCGCAGCGGCGGACGCGAGGATGCTCGAGCATGCACAGTTGTTGACCCGGCTCGTCGCCCGCGCAGCGACCGCGGCGCCACCGATACCGCCTGCCGCAGGGCAGGATCCTGTCGAATGGGAACGAGCAGTCTGGGCCTGGTTGGACCAAGTGGAAGACCACGAGGTCCAACTCATGAGAACACTCGCGGCAACGTCGATGGCGGCGTCCGATCGCTCGTATCTCTTCCAGCAGCTCCATCAGAACGTGGTCGCCGCCGGCTAGCACGCCTCTTTCGGGAGTCTGCGGCCACCTACGACTTCGGCTGAACCAGACGCAGATCGCGCCAGCTCCCGGGCGCCACGCCGTCGTCGGTCCCCACGCGTCGGAGCAGGTGGCGGATCACGCCGCCGTGCACGATCAGGAGGTGCCGGCCCGGTGGCAAGGCACCGACGAAGTCGTCGAGACGATCGCCGAACGCCGAAACCGACTCGCCGCCGGGTGCGACGAACCCGTCGAAGTCGAGCAACCCCTGCTGGGTCGTGGCATCGAGATCGTCCCACCGCTTGCCGTCGATGGCACCGAAGTCGAACTCGCGGAGGCGGGGCGTGGCGGTCGCCTCCACTCCCATCAGACGCGCCGTCTCGGTGCACCGGCGGAGGTCGGAGCACCAGATGGAGTCGTAGTCTTCGCCGGCGAGTGGGCGCAGGGCTTCGGCCTGCACCATCCCGGCCGTCGTGAGGTCGAGGTCGGTGTGGCCGGTGTAGCGGCCCTGGGCCGACCACTCGGTCTCGCCATGCCGAACCAGCCGTAGGGTCACCGAGCCCATCGCCTCAGCCCCACTGCCAGCCGTGCTCGGCGACGAGACGGGCGGCCGCCGACAGCACCGCCATCTCCCCGACCTGCTCGACCGCACCGAGGACGTCGCCGGTGGTACCGCCGTAGGCCCGGCGGGCGAGCAGCACCAGGAGCGCCGCCCCCGTGAGGGCGACCAGATAGCCGACGACTCCGGCCGGGCCGCCGACCACGCTGCACCCGGCGACGATGACGCCGATCGCGACCACCGCCGGGGTGGGGAGGTGAGCGGTGTAGCTCTGCCCGAGTCCGGTCGAGGCCGCCGCCGGTGTCGTGACCATCACGAGGGTGGCGATGCTGCGACCGACCGCGTGGGCCATCACGAGTGCCACCAACCCTTCGACCGGTTCGAGCGACGCCAGGGCGATGACCCGGATCAGCACGGAGAACACGAGCGCCAGCACGCCGAAGGTCCCCACGCGGGAGTCCTTCATGATCTCGAGTCGACGTTCGGTGGTGTAGCCGCCCAGGGAGTCGGCGGTGTCGGCCAGCCCGTCTTCGTGGAAGGCGCCGGTGATCGCCACGCCGACCAGCACGGCGAGCGTCGCGGCGGTGAGCGGCGACACGATCTCGGACAGCCCGACCCACACCAGGCCGATCAGCAGGCCGATGACGGCACCGACCGCAGGGAACCACGGCACGCTGAGCCCGAGGGCGCGGTCGTCGGCAGGATGGGCGCCGCCCGGCAGGCGGGTGAGAAACGCCCAGGCGTGGCGGATGCTCACGCGAGCCCGAACTCCTCGAACGTCGCGACGTCGACGACGGCTGCGCACGCCACCTGCACGATCGGGATGGCGGCGACCGCGCCGCTCCCCTCGCCGAGCCGCAGATCGAGCGACAGCAGGGGGTCGAGGCCCAGCGCGGCGAGTTGACGCACATGGCCCGGTTCGGCCGAGGAGTGACCGGCACGCACATGGTCGAGCGCGGCGGGTTCGGCCGCATGGAGCGGCAGCACCGCGGCGGTGGCGATGA
Organism: Actinomycetota bacterium; assembly: GCA_039193795.1. Lineage (GTDB taxonomy): Bacteria > Actinomycetota > Acidimicrobiia > Acidimicrobiales > Aldehydirespiratoraceae > UBA11606. The sequence continues at coordinate 4,022 of JBCCWI010000031.1, forward strand.
AGCCGTCGAGCAGCACGGGAATGCCGCGATGGCGAGCCGCGAGCGTGGCGCCGGCCGTCGCCGCGAGTTCCTTTCCGCCCAACCGACGGAGCGCTTCGATCGGCTCGACCTCACCGACCCGTGCCACCGCGTCCTCGACCACACGACGCTTGGCGGCGAGCGCGTCTCCTCCCACGCCGGTACCAGGGCCGGCCCAGTCGCCGGGCGGGCCGCCCAGCACCGCGGCCGATACCGCCGCCGCCGGGGTCGTGTTGGCGATCCCGACCTCACCGAACACCAGGAGGTCGGCCTCGACGTTCTCCACCGCTTCCACCCCGACCTGCACGGCCGCGTCGAACTCCTCGACGGTCATGGCGTCGGTGGTACGGATGTTGCCGGTCGGCCGTCCGACCCCCGCATCGTGGAACGAGAAGGACGCCCCGACCTGAGCGGCGAGCGCGGTGACGGTGGCGACCCCCTGGCCCATGGCGGCGACCATGGCGCCGGTGACCTCGGCGGGGTAGGCGCTCACGCCATCGGCCGCGACGCCGTGATCGGCGCCGAAGACGGCGACGTGAGGCGTGCGCACCCGAGGCGTCGTCGTCCACTGCCAGGCGGCCAGCCAGGCGGCGACCGCGTCGAGTCGGGCGAACGCACCCGCGGGCCGTAGCGTCGTCGCCGCCCGTTCGGCGACGGCGGCCTGCGACACGGTGTCGGGCCCGGGGAGGTTCACGAGCAGGCGGGCGAGGGCCGACTCAGGCATCGAGCGTTCCGAGATCGGCGACGGGCACGACCCCGCCGGCGACGCACAGCAAGGTTCGGTCGGCGTGTGCGGCCACCCGCTGGTTCACCGAGCCGAGGAGATCGCGAAAGCGTCGGGCGAGCTCGTTGAGCGGAACGATCCCGAGGCCGACTTCGTTGGTGACCACGATCGAGTCGCCGGAGCGGGATGCGAGCAGATCTCCCAGTCGCTCCGCTCGTTGCCACACGTCCGCGTCGACGGAGTCGAGCTGGTTGGTGACCCACAGCGCGAGACAGTCGATCACGAGCGTCGCTCCGGCGTCGACGGTGGCGACCGCCTGCGCGAGTTCGACGGGCTCCTCGATCGTCGACCACGATGCGGGGCGCTCGGCCTGGTGTCGACGGATGCGGTCGGCCATCTCGTCGTCGCCTGCGGTGGCGGTGGCGATGAAGGTCACCGGCGCGTCGGCGCGCGCTGCGAGTTGCAACGCCGCAGTCGACTTGCCCGATCGGGCACCACCGGTGAGGAGCGTGAACATCAGTAGTCGATGCCCTTCTTGGCCGCGATGCCTTGCTCGTAGGCGTGCTTGCGGTTCTCCATCACCGTCACGGTGTCGGCGAGATCGATCAGCCACTCGGGGGCGTCGCGACCGGTGGCAACGATCGAAACCCGCTCGGGCCGGTCGCGAAACGTCGCCTCGACGTCGTCGGCGTCGATCCAGCCCCAGTTCAGCGGGTAGGTGATCTCGTCGAAGACGACGAGTCGGTGCGCACCGGCGAGGATCAACGCCTTCCCTTGCCGCCAGGCCTCCTTGGCCTCGGCCTCGTCCTTGGTCAGATCGTCGGAGTCCCACGTGAAGCCCTCGCCCAGCGATTGGAAGTCGATCCCGAGCGGCTCGGCCATCATCTGCTCGCCCGTCACCCAGTTGTCGCTCTTGAGGAACTGGATGACGGCGACCGGCCAGTCCCGGGCGCGAGCTCGCATCGCGACCCCGAAGGCGGCGGACGACTTGCCCTTGCCGTCGCCGGTGTTGACGAGCAGCAGGCTCTTCGCCGGCCGCAGGCCGTCGGGACGGGGGTCGTCTTCGGGAGGGGCGTCGGTCGGGTCGGAGCCAGGCTCTCGGTTCTCGTCGCTCATGTCGCTACTCCTGTGGTGGGGACGATCACGGGTCCGTCGGGATCGTCGATGATTCGTACGGTGGCGCCGAAGTGCTCGGCGATGGTGTCGGCGGTCAGCACGTCGGCGGGCGGCCCGGACTCGACGATACGCCCACCGGACAGCAGGGCGATACGGTCGCCGTACCGGGCGGCCAGGGTGAGATCGTGCAGCGTTGCGATCACGGTGAGCCCACGCTCGTGACGCAGCGACTCGACCAGGTCGAGCACATCTTGCTGGTGCCCGAGGTCGAGCGCGGTGGTCGGCTCGTCGAGCAACACGATGTCGGTCTCCTGCGCCAGGGCGCGGGCGAGCACGACCCGCTGGCGCTCACCGCCCGAGAGCGAACCGACCTCGCGGTTCGTGAACGCCTCGAGGTCGAGCCGGGCCAGAACCTCCATCGCGACGTTGCAGTCGGTGTCGGAATCGCGTCCGAAGATGCCGCGGTGCGGTGTGCGACCGAGTAGGACGTAGTCGCTGACGTACATGCCACCGGGGATCACTGGGCTCTGGGGGACGTAGGCGAGTCGCCGAGCCCGCTCGATCGGCTTGGCGATGACCTCACCACCCAACTCGATCGTGCCCGCATGGTCGACGGTGCCCAACAGCGAACGCAGCAGGGTGGTCTTGCCCGCGCCGTTGGGCCCGATGATGTTGACCCACTCTCCCGAGTCGACGGCGAGATCGATGCCGTGCAGGATCCGGCGTTTGCCGAGATCGACTGCGACCTGGCGAACGCTGACGGCACGCATCACCACACCTGCCGACGACTGGTTCGCAACACGAGCACGAAGAACGGGGCACCGAGGAACGCGGTCACCACACCGATCGGCAGCTCGGCCGGGTCGACGATCGTGCGGGCGACGAGATCAGCACCGACCATGAACGCACCGCCGAACAGCACCGACAGCGGAATCAGCGTGCGATAGCTGGCGCCGAACAAGAGGCGGACGAGGTGCGGAATGATGATGCCGACGAAGCCGATGAGTCCGCTGACCGAGACGGCGGCCGCCGCCCCGAGGGAGGCGGTCACGACGACGATCAGGCGAACCCTTCGCGGTTCGAGCCCGAGTGCCTGCGCCTCCTCGTCCCCGACGGCGAGTACGTCGAGGGCCCGCCGGTAGCGGAAGATGACCGCGGTCGTGAGGAGGAAGTACGGAAGCATGAGCGCCGGTTCGGACCATCCCGAGGTCGCGATGCGGCCCAGAATCCAGGCGTAGACCTCGCGGAAGTCGTCGTTGGACGACTGCAGCACATAGGTCTGACCGGCGGTGAGGAAACTCGCCACCGCCACCCCGGCGAGGATCAGCGATGCGGTCGACCGGCCGCCGATGTGGCCGGCGATGTAGGAGAGGCTGACGGCCCCGATCGCCCCGATGAACGCCGCCAGCGGTACCGGGTCGGCGAAACCGGCGCCGTCGCCGAAGTCGCGCGTGATCGCGATGGTGGCGCCGAGCCCGGCCCCAGCGGCGATGCCCAGCAGGTACGGGTCCGCCAGCGGGTTGCGGAACGACCCCTGGTACGCCGCGCCGCTGACGGCCAGCGTCGCACCGACGAGCAGGCCGAGCACCACACGGGGCGCCCGAATCTGTTCGATGATGGCGATGCGCTGATCGCTCAGGCCCGAGTCGACCTCGATGCCCGGAACGTTGTCGAGCAGCTGACGCACGATCGCACTCGGCGCGATGTCGACCGCACCGATCGCGATCCCGGCGATGACGGAGGTGAAGACCGCGGCGAGGCCGACACCGAACGCCAGCGGACCCGGCCCGGCCGCACGGAGCGGCGGGGAGGAGACCTCCGGCGTGTCGGCGTCGGCCATACGCGTCAGGTGTTCGGGATCAGGCGTCGACGGTGGCCGACTCGATGGCCCCAGCGATCACCGCGATGAAGTCGACGATGCGGGGACCCCAGCGCGACACGATGTCGTCGTTGAGCTCGACCACGTTGCCGCTGTTGACGGCCTGCAGGCCCTCCCAACCGGGGCGAGCGCCGACCGTGTCGGCGTTCTGCTCGCAGCAGATGGTGTCGGCGAGGAAGATGAAGTCGGGATCGGAGTCGACGATGTACTCCTCGCTGAGCTGCGGGAAGCCGAAGCCGTCGGGGTCGGCCTCGTCGGCGATGTTGACCAGACCGAACAGACCGTAGATCTGGCCGATGAAGGTCGACGAGGTCGCGCTGAAGTAGTCGGGCGTGAGCTCGTGGTAGTAGGTCAAGCCGGTGACGTCGGGCAGGTCAGCGGTCGCCGCTTCGATGTCGGTCTGCATCTGCAGCACGAGCTCGGCGGCTTCGCCGACGTTGCCGGTGACGGCGCCGAGCTGCTCGATCTGGGCATAGACCTCGTCGAAGTTCTGGGCGGCGTTGTTCTCGATGACCTCGATGCCGAGCGTGCGGAAGGCCTCAGCGGCTTCGTTGCTCTGCATGAAGATGTGGGTCGGCTCGAGGGCGGCGATCGCCTCGACGTTGATGGTGAAGCCGTCGAGGCCGGTGTTCTCGACATCGGCGGTCTCGGCCGGGAAGTTCGAGAACTGGTCGACGCCGATCACGAGCGGGCCGACGCCGATGGCGAACAGCATCTCGGTGGCGGTCGGCGAGAGCGACACGATTCGGACGTCGCCGTCGTCGGCCATCTCGTCCTCGTCGGCCATCTCGTCTTCCTCGGCCATCTCGTCCTCGTCGGCCATCTCGTCTTCCTCGGCCATCTCTGACGACGACGCCGATTCGGACGCCGAGGCGGATGCCGAAGACGACGTGGAATCGCCGGAATCGGTGGTCTCGTCGTCGTCACCGCAGGCTGCGGCGATCAACGCGAGCACGGCCAGCAGGGCGAGGAGCTTGGTGAGCTTCTTCATGGTTTCCTCCTGTGGCTCGAGTCGGTTGGCACGAGCGACAGGGGTCCCCTCCCGCACGAGCCGTCCCTTCCTCGAGGGTCGGTTCGTTGAACGTCCACCCTCAGGCGACCGGACTCGTCTCTCGGCCAAGGCCTCGAGCATTACCGTTGCGGGACAGTTCCGGGATCACACCGGAATTCGCTGATGGCGAACGGCGGGAGTCTAGGAGGAAGAAACGGGGGTGAGACGGTCAATTGCCTCGACCGCCTCGACGACGATCCTCCCGATCAAGTCGTCGCAGGTGGGCAGATCGTCGACCACGCCGACGCATTGACCGGTGGGCAGGATGCCGACCTCGATCTCACCATCGACCATGGTCGCCTTCGTGAGCATCGGCGCGTTGGCCGCCATCGCCAGCTGTGCCCACGAGAGATCCTGGTTCTTCTTCATCGCCAGGCCCTCGCGGAGCAGGTCACGCATCGACGTGCCGGTGAGCTTGCGGAACCGCAGGGCGTTGAGCGCCGCCTTCGGCAGTCGGGTGAGACCGGCCTTCTCGAGCTGGTCGACCATGTCGGTGCGGATCACGCGCTGCGGCGCCCCGTCGATCGCGGTCGACACGACGGTGCCGGTGACCGGCGTGGCGAGGTACGCCTGCTTGATCTCCTCCGGCACCTTCGAGTCGGCGGTGAGCAGGAACCGGGTGCCCATGGCGATGCCGTCGGCACCCCAGGCGAGTGCCGCCGCGAGACCGCGGCCGTCGTGGAAGCCGCCCGCGGCGATCACCGGGATGTCCACGGCATCGATCACCTGTGGGAGGAGCAGCGAGGTCGGCACCGAGCCGGTGTGGCCACCGCCCTCCCCGCCCTGGCACAGCACGGCGTCGACCCCCCATTCGGCGACCTTCTCGGCGTGGCGGCGAGCCCCGACGGTCGGCATGACGACCAGGCCGGCGTCCTTGAGCTTGGCGACCATGTCCGGCCGTGGGGCCTGGGCGAACGACGCGACCTTCACCTCGGCGGCGATCAGATGGTCGACCCGCTGCTCGATGTCGACCGCGTCGGTGCGCAGGTTTACGCCGAAGGGCTGGTCGGTTCGGTCGTGGACCTCGTCGATCGCTGCGACCATCTCGTCGAAGGTCATCGTCGCGGATGCGAGGATGCCGAGGCCGCCGGCGTTGGCGGTCCCGCTGACGAGCGACGCGCCGGCGACCCATCCCATCCCGGTCTGCACGATCGGGAATCGAACGCCGAACAGTTCGGTTGCACGGGTCTGCAGGCGAGGATCGACACTGTCGGTCATACGCCAGACCCTACGGCGTAGGGTGCGCACAGCAGGAATGCGGGGAGGTGACATGACACGACGACTGACGGAGTTCAGCCACGGCGCTGGTTGAGGCTGCAAGCTCGCCCCTGGCGAACTGGCGCAGGTCGTGCGCCGTCTCACCCCTCCTGATTCCCCGAACCTGCTCGTCGGGGCGGCCAGCGGCGACGATGCCGCCGTCTACCGCCTCTCGGACGAACGCGCCCTCGTGGTCACCGCCGACTTCATCACGCCGGTGGTCGACGATGCGCGCGACTGGGGCCGGGTCGCGGCCGCCAACGCGGTCAGCGACGTGTATGCGATGGGCGGCACGCCGCTGCTGGGTTTGAACCTGGTGTGCTGGAACACCGAGGAGCTCTCGAACGACCTGCTCGGCGACGTCTTGTTGGGCGGCCAGGACATCGCCCACGAGTGCGGTTTCGTCGTCGCCGGCGGCCACACGGTCGATGATCCCGAACCGAAGTACGGCATGGCGGTCGTCGGTGAGGTGCACCCGGATCGCATGCTCACCAACGCCGGGCTGCAGGCCGGTCAGTCGCTCGTACTGACGAAGCCGCTCGGCATCGGCATCATCACGACCGCCCAGAAGCGCGACGTGGTCGATGCCGCCACGATGCAGGCGGCCATCGCGTCGATGACGCTCACGAACGCCGCCGGTGCCGCCGCGGCGGTCGCCGCCGGGGCGACGGGCGCCACGGACGTGACCGGCTTCGGTCTGCTCGGCCATGCCGGACGCATGGCTCAGGAGTCCCACGTGGGACTGGAGATCGACGTCGATTCGGTGCCGGTGATCGTCGGTGCCACCGAGCTGGCGGCGGACGGGGTCGTGCCGGGCGGAACCGGGCGCAACCTGGCGTGGATCGACGAGTGGCTCGACATCGGCGACGGTGTCGATTCCCTCGACGTGACCATCCTCGCCGATGCCCAGACCAGCGGCGGGCTGGTGTTCGGCGTCGATCCCGACGCCGCAGCCGATGTGGTCGCCGGTCTGGTCGCCGACGGTCACACCGCTGCCGTGATCGGCCGAGCGGTCGACGGCGAAGGCCGCATCACACTCAGCCGCAGCTGAACGCGCTCAGTCCCCGAATCCGGCGACCACTCGATCGAGGACCGCCTGGAACGCCGGGCCGATGTCGTTCGAGATGCTCTCGGCCTCTGGGCCGTACAGGTAGGTCCAGACCGACAGCGACGTCGCCTCCCCCATCGACTCCACCCCGACGAGTGCCGTGCCGGTGACGGGCGTGTCGAGTCGGAGCAGGTAGAGATGCGGACGCGACTCACCGTCGATGAGCTCGACGTCGCCGGCGAGCGCCGGCACACCATCGCCGCTGGTGGAGACGCGTCCGCCCGGCGCCACGCCCGCCTCGATGCCGAGTGCCTCGACCATCGCAGTCCAGACCGCATCGGCCGCCGCGGCGACGTACCCCGAACCGAGCCGGACGGTCGCGGTCTCGCCGCGATGGTGTTCGAGGTGGAGGCCGAGATTAGCCATGAACATCCGCCAGCCTTCGGTCATGGCGTCGAACTGATCGTCCCACTCGCCGCCTCGCCCGAAGCCGGAGTTGATCAGGCGCACGACACATCGTCCGCCGTCGCGGGCCTCGATGATCCACTCGAAGACGAGGCCCTGGGTGGGGTCGCCGCCGTCCATGACGATCCGGCGGGGCGGGTCCCACTCGGCGACCCGGCCGGGCACTTCCATCTCGGGGCCCTCACCGAAGCGGGCGGATGCGGCGCCCTCGGGCCGCTCCTCGATGGTGTGGGGGACGTACCACGAGGTGATGCCCGGCCCGGTGGCGATCGCCCGCCAGACCTCCTCGGGGGTGCCGGGCACCTCCACTTCGAGTTCGATGCGGTCAGGTCGGTCGGTCATCAGGATCCTCGGGGTCGGTGGTCGTTGTGTCGATGGGGTGTGAGGCGACGATCAGCCGGTGCGGACGTCCGTTTGGCGCATCCTCGGCGTGATAGCGAGCGGCGAGACCGGCGACGAGCGCCGCGACTTCGTCGGCGAACGCGGCTCGGTCGGCCGGGGAGGCGAAGGTGATCTCGGTGTCGATCGACAGGGTCGGCAGTGGCTTCGCCACGGCTGCGGCCCGGCGGGCGAGATCGCCGACCTCTTCGACGAGGCGGGCGCCGAGAGCGACGAGGTACCCGCTGGACAGCCGATCGAGCCGGCGTGGCTCGGGGGCGCATGAACCGAGTGCTCGAGGTGCCAGCGCGTAGCTCTGGGCGGTGGCGCGGAACACCGACTCGGTCAGGCCGCGCCGGGGACGTTCCTCGACGAACTCGACGAGCCCGTGCTGCTCGAGGATCTTGAGGTGATAGTTGGCCTTCTGCCGCGAGATCCCGAGGTGGCCGGCGACGCTCGACGCCGAGCCCGGCTCCGCGAGCTGTGCGAGCACGGCGGCCCGCACGGGGTCGACGGCCGCCCGGATGGCCTCGGATTCGGTGAGCACGGCGACGTCGATCACGAGGGTGATCCTCGTATTGACAAAGAATATTGTCAATAGCCATGTGGTGAACTCTCTCCATGACCAGCGAGTGGGCCCCACCGGGTTCTGAGGAACCACCGATGAGCGAGACCGAGCTTCTGGCGGAGATCGGCTCCCTGCGAGCGCAGGCGGATGCCCTGCCGTCGAACGACTTCGCCGGCCGTTACGCCCTCGAGAGCCGGATCGACGCCCTGCGCGCGCAGTTGCACGAGGCCACGGCCGATCAGCTCGATGCGGCCGGTGACGAGTGGGCCGAACGCGCCGGACGCAAGGGCGAACACGCACAGAACGTCGCCGCGCGCGAAGCCATGACCCGATCGATGCCGGGCGAGCCCTGAGACGCCTTTCGGCCCGCTTTCGGTCGAGCGTGGCTGAATCTGGGCATGTCCGAACTCACCGTCGACGAGTTGTGGGAGCTGATCATCGAGAACGACCGTGAGCTCGCGGCACTCGACCCAGCAGACTTCGCCCAACGATTCCGATTGAGCATGCGCGGGGACGAACTCCGCAACGAGTTGCGGCACCTCCAGGCCGATGCACTCGCCAGCGCCACGGCGGAGTGGGCCGAACGCGCCGGACGCAAGGGCGAGCACGCGCAGAACGTCGAGGCCCTGGAGGCGATGGCTCGGATGATGCCGAGCCAGGGTGCCGGCGGCCCCTGAACCCTCCGGACAAGCCACACCCCCACGACGCGACGACGCCCCGGTGCTGCGAGGACCGGGGCGTCGAGCTGCTGCGAGGGGGAGGGATCACTGCAGCATGGAACGCAGCATCCACGCCGTCTTCTCGTGCACCTGCATGCGCTGAGTCAACAGGTCGGCGGTCGGTTCGTCGCCCGCGTCGGAAGCGGTCGAGATGAACGAACGGGCGGTCCGCACGACGGTTTCCTGGTCCTCCATGAGGCGACGGATCATCTCGGTGGCGTCGGGCTGACCGGTGTCCTCGGCGACGGCGGAGAGCTCGCCGAACTGCCGGTAGCTGCCGGGCGCGGGAGCACCCAGGGCCCGGATGCGCTCGGCGATCTGATCGACCGCGAGCGCAAGCTCGTTGTACTGCTCCTCGAACATCAGATGGAGGGTGTTGAACATCGGGCCGACGACGTTCCAGTGGTAGCTGTGGGTCTTCAGATAGAGGGTGTACGTGTCGGCCAGCAGGCGGCTGAGACCGTCGACGATCTCGACACGTGCCGCCTCGTCGATCCCGATGTCGATGGGTGAGGTCACGGTCATGGGGGGCTCCTTCGTGGTTGCACCCTCAGTGTGCCGGACGCCGACCGTACGGTCCAAGCGATTGAACCTCTTGAATCGATAACCTCTTGCGATGGATGATCCGACGGTCAAACAGCTCCGGTATGCGGTCGCAGTCGCCGACCACCAGCACTTCGGGCGCGCCGCCGAGGCGATGTTCGTCAGCCAGCCGGGACTCTCCGAACAGGTCCGCGAACTCGAGCGGCGGCTCGGCGTCGTCCTCTTCGAGCGAGGTCGTCATGGCGCCCGCCTCACCGCCGCCGGCACGGAGGTGATCGAGGCGACCCGGGCGGTCCTGCGACGACTCGACGACCTCCGACGGTTGGCCTCGTCCCACGAGGGCACCGTTCGCGGCCCTGTCCGCCTCAGCGCCATCCCGACCATCGCGCCCTACCTGTTGCCGGCCGTCGTCGGCGTGCTCCGCACCCGCTGGCCCGAAGCCCGATTCGAGCTCGACGAGCTGCAGACCGACGACGTCCTCGCCGGGCTCGACGACGGCTCGATCGACCTGGGCCTGCTCGCCGTCCCCTACGACACGGGAGCGCTGACCGTCGAGACCGTGCGGGAGGATCCGTTCCGACTGGCGATCGCATCGACCCACCCGTTGGCGGCGGCGTCGGACCCGCTCCCGCTGACGGTGCTGGCGGACCTCGACGTCTTGCTCCTCGAAGACGGCCACTGCCTGCGCAAACACGCCCAACGAGCCTGCGCCATCGCCGGGTCGGTCGCCCAGCGCGACGTCCGCTCGGCTTCGCTCTCGACACTCACCCAGATGGTCGCCGGCGGCGAGGCGGCGACGCTGCTGCCGGAGACGGCACTCGCCGTCGAGGCGAGGCCGGGCAACGGCATCGCGACCCGACCCTTCACCGAACCCGAACCGGGCCGGACGATCGCGATCGCGTGGCGCCCGTCCGACCCTCGGGCGGCGCTGTATCGCACCGCCGTCGCCGCCATCGTCGAGCGGCTCGACGAGCCCGCCGGCTAGAGCGAGCGTGCGTCGAGCCCGCGTACCTCGACGCCGAACTCGTCGAGGTTGTCGAGGCTCACGGTGACCCGGCCGGTGACGTCCTCGTCACAACAGGCCAGGACGAGAGCGCCCTCGACCATCTGTTCCATCGTCTCGACCTGGTCGGGGCGCAGCTTCGCGCCGGCGAGCTTGGCCGCCCCCTCCGACAGTACGGCCGCGCGGGGCTCGACGGTGTTGACTCTGATGCCGGTGCCGTGCAGCTCAGCGCCGAGCCCATTGGTGATCCGATCAAGCGCCGCCTTGGATGCGCCATAGATCGCGATCGTCGTGCCGAGACTCCCGACGACGAAGGGCGGTCCCGGCCAGTTGCGGGACGTGCCGCTGGAGACATTGATGATCCACCCCTCCCCTGCCTCGGTCATTCCGGGGATGACGGCCGTCGCGAGGTCCAGCGGCGCATGCACGTTCGCCTCGAACATCAGATGCCGACGCTTCAACGAGGTCTCCGCCACCGGCTGGTAGATCGCCGCCGCGGCGTTGTTCACGAGGATGTCGATCGTCCCGCCCAATCCCGCGACCGCAGCCGGCACGATCCCGTCGCGTTGGTCGACGTCGGTGAGGTCCGCGACGACGATCGCCACGGTGGCACCGTGGGCCTCGCAACGTCGTGCCGTCGCCTCGAGCGAACCGTCGAGATGCGCGTGCTCGGCGCGCGTGCGGGCGACGAGGGCGACATCGGCTCCCTCCGCCGCGAGCCGTTCGGCGATCGCGGCGCCGATCCCTCGGCTCGCGCCGGTGACGAGCGCTCGTCGCCCCTCGAACCGGCGCAGCGACGTGATGGTTGGGTCCCCCGACATGGCCGCACACTACGGTGCGGTTCCGTGTTCGACCTCAACGACCGGACTGCGCTCGTGACCGGCGCCGGACGCGGTGTCGGCTACGGCATCGCCCGGGTGCTGCTCGACGCCGGCGCCTCGGTCTACGTCAACGACCTCCACCCCGACCGGGCCATGGAGGCGGCCGCCCGCCTCGGGAAGGGTGCGACCGCGCTCCCCTTCGACGTCACCGATTTCGACGCCGTCGCGGGGTCGGTCGCCGCCGTCGACCCGATCGACATCCTGGTCAACAACGCAGGCATCCCACCCTCGATGCGTCCCCTGCACTTCCGCGACACCCGCCCCGAGGACTGGGACCCCTTCCTCGAGGTCAACATCCGCGGCGTGCTCAACTGCACCAAAGCCGTCGTCGACGGCATGTGCGAGCGAGGCCGCGGCCGCATCATCACCATCTCCTCGGGCTCGGGCACCCACGGCCAGAACATCGGCGTCTCGCTCTACGGCGCCGGCAAGGGCGGCGCGATCAGCTTCATGCGCCACCTCGCGCTCGAGACCGCCCGCGACGGCGTGACCGCCAACACCCTCGCCATCGGCCTGATGGAACGCGAGGGCGGGCCGAGCGAGGTCACCGACAAGATGGCCCGCATGATCCCGGTGGGCCGCACCGGCACCCCCGTCGACGTCGGGTACGCGGTGACCTTCCTCGCCTCCGACGAGGCGGCCTGGATCACCGGACAGACGATCGCCGTCAACGGCGGCTCCACCACCAGCTGACCACCACCGACAAGGACGACCATGGATCACATCAAACTCGACCGTCTCCACGACCTCACCGGCCGGGTGGCCATCATCACCGGCGGCACCCGCGGGATCGGCAAAGCGATCGCCGAGGGCTTCGGCGCAGCAGGCGCCAAGATCGCCGTCGCCAGCCGCAAGGCCGACGCCTGCGAGGCCATGGTGGCCCACCTCGAACAGATGGGGATCGAGGCGATCGGGGTTCCGACCCACATGGGTGATCTGGAAGCGATCGCCAACCTGGTCGACGAGACGGTCGCGGCGTTCGGCCGCATCGACATCGTCGTCAACGGGGCCGCCAACGCATTGGCGCTCCCGCTCGGTCATCTGACCGAGGAGGGATGGTCCAAGTCGCTCGACACCAACCTGCGAGGACCTGCGTTCCTCGTCGAGCGGGCGCTTCCGCATCTCGAGGCGTCGGGCAACGCCGCCGTCCTCAACATCATCTCCGCGGCCGCGTTCCTCTTCAATCCGCACGGCGCCATGTACTCCGCCGGCAAGGCGGGACTCATGGGCCTGACCCGTTCGATGGCGGCCGCGTTCGCCGCCAAGGGCATCCGGGTCAACGCGCTCGCCCCCGGCACCGTCATGACCGACATGGTGATGAACAACACCCCCGAAGCGGTCGAGTCGATGCAGCAGGCGGCGTTCATGCGGCGCGGTGCCGACGCCGACGAGATGGTCGGCCCCGCGCTCCTGCTGTGTTCCGATGCCGGAAGCTTCATCACCGGCCAGGCCCTGATCGCCGACGGCGGTCTCACCCCGCACTGATGTCCGACCGCCGACCCAACCTCGTCTTCGTCCTCACCGACGACCACGCCGCCCACGCGATCGGGGCCTACGGCTCGGTCGTCAACCGCACTCCCCGCATCGACGAGATCGGCGATCACGGGGTGCGTGTCGACAACTGCTTCGTGACCAACTCGCTGTGCACGCCGTCGCGTGCGGCGATCCTGACCGGAACGTACAGCCACGTGAACGGCGTGTACTCCCTGTTCACCCCGTTCGAGGCGAGCCAGCCGACCTTCATCTCGCTGCTCCAGGCCGCCGGCTACCGCACGGCGATGATCGGCAAGTGGCACATGGGCCACGGTGCCGGCCACGACCCCGAGGGGTTCGACTACTGGGACGTGCTGCCCGGACAGGGCGACTACTGGGATCCACTGTTCATCAGCGCAGAGGGACGCCGGCGGGTGGACGGCTACGCCACCGACATCATCACCGACCTGGCGATCGACTGGGCCGACGGCCTCGACCCCGACGACGACCGCCCGTGGGCGATGCTCGTCTGGCACAAGGCGCCGCACCGTTCGTGGGAGCCCAAACCCGAGCACCAGGCGCTGTACGAGGATCCCATCCCGGTGCCCTCGACGTTCTGGGACGACTACTCGACCCGGAGCGCGTCGATCCGGCGGGTCGCCATGCGGGTGGCCGACGATCTCAACACCGACGACCTGAAGGAGGATCCGCCGCCGGGCCTCTCCTACGAGGAGCAGGCGTTGTGGAAGTACCAGCGCTACCTCCGGGACTACCTGGCGTGTGTGCACTCGATCGACGAGAACGTCGGTCGGCTCATCGACTGGCTCCGCGATCGGGGCGACTTCGACGACACGATGCTGATCTACTCCTCGGACCAGGGCTTCTTCCTCGGCGATCACGGCTGGTTCGACAAGCGGCTGATGTTCGAGGAGTCGCTGCGGATGCCCTTCCTGGTCTCCTACCCCGCCGCCATGGAGGGTGGTCAGGTCTTCGACGGCATCGTCTCCAATGTCGACATGGCGCAGACGATCCTCGACGCCGCAGGGGTCGACCACGCCGACCGCATGCAGGGTCGATCGTTCTTCCCGGAGCTGACGGGCGGGTCGGGTGGGGACCCGGTCGAGGGCGTCTACTACCGCTACTGGGAGAACGACGACTTCATCCACAAGGCGCCGGCGCACTACGGCTACCGGACCGAGCGCTACAAGCTGATCTACTACCACAACGACGGGTTCGGGCTGCCGTTCACCGGCCCGTTCACGTTCCCGCCCGAGTGGGAGCTCTACGACCTGCACGCCGACCCCGACGAGCTTCGCAACGTCGCCGACGATCCCGCCTATGCGGAGATCCGGGCCGAACTCACCGCCGCGATGTGGCGCGAACAGGCTCGCCTCGGCGATGCGCCGCACCCCTCCCAGCCCGTGCCGCCCGGTTGTGAGGACGTCGCGGTGGCGCCACCCGCGAACCCGCCGACCTATCCGTGGCTCGACATGGGCGGCATGAACGGATGACGAGCTGGTTCGAGCGCGATCCCGAGGGGGAGAACTACCGGCGGGTCGAGGCGCGGCTCGAGTTCCCGATGCTCGTGGCGAGCATCTTGTTCATCCCGGTCATCTTCGGCCGCTTCGTCACCGACCTGTCGCCACGCTCGGAGCGCCAGCTGCTGTTCACCGGCGCCGTGCTGTGGCTGGCGTTCGCGTTCGAATACCTGCTCCTGCTGTACCTGTCGCCGTCGCGACGAGCGATGATCCGCACCCACAAGCTCGGCTTGTTGATCCTGCTGCTGCCCGTCCTGCGACCACTCGAGATCCTTCGCCTCGCCCCGGCGGCATCGGGCATCCGACGGGCGCTGCGCACGGTCGGCACCGTTGCGAGCAGGCGTGGGCTGCGGCCCTACCTGGTATGCACGACGGGCGCGATCTTCATCGGCGCCTGGTTCGCCGTGATTTTCGAGCGCGACCAGCCGGGGGCGACGATCGATCACTACGGCGACGCCGTGTGGTGGGCGTTCGTCACCTGCACGACCGTCGGCTACGGCGACCACTTTCCCGTCACTGGTCCCGGCCAGATCGTCGCCGTCGTGTTGATGCTGATCGGCATCGGCGCGCTGTCGTTGCTCACCGCATCGATCGCCGCCCTGTTCGTCGACGACGAAGCCGAGGACGACACCGACCAGATCACCGAACGCCTCGACCGCATCGAAGCGCTGCTGCGAGCCCAGCAAGAGCCGGGCTGAACGAACTCAGTCGCCGAGCTTCTGCTTGACCTCGGCGGTGATCTTGCGGATCAGCGGCTCGAAGTGCTCGAGCGGGTAGGTCTCGGCGTCGGGATCGAACGCCTGCTGGTCCCAGTCGTCGGTGAACTCCGCACACAACGCCCACCAGGACTCGTTCTGGTCGTACTTCGTGTAGCGCAGGTCGGTCGGTGCCCCGAAGTGGCCGTAGTAGTGCTTCCCCTGGAAGTCCTGGTGGTTGAGGATCGCCAGGTACACGTCCTCCCGAACGTAGGGCTTGATCATCTCCGCGGAGATCGCGCCGTGGTTCGGCACCGAGATCGCCTTGCCGACGTCGTGCATGAGCGCCCCGAAGATCATCTCCTCGTCGGCACCGGCCTTCTCGGCCATCGTCGCGGTCTGGAGGCAGTGGGTCAGCTGGTCGGTGATGAACCCGTCGCTGATCTCGGCCAGCGATTCGAGCAACATGATCATGCGGTCGGCGACGCGACCCTGGTTCTCGAAGGTGCGAGCACCGATGTGGGCCCACTGCTCGGCGGTGGACTCGTCCATTCGGGTGAAGCTGTCCGGGTTCGCATCGGTGACGGCCATCGGAACTCCTCGGGGTTGCTGCGTTCGGTGATCGTACCCGCCCCGCCCGGCCCGCATGAAGCCCTAGGGTGCGGGGATGACGAGCTGTGACGTCGTGGTGATCGGAGGCGGCATCGCGGGAGTCTCCGCCGCAGCGCACCTGATCGCCGCCGGGGCGAACACGGTGCTCGTCGAGGCCGAACCGACGCTGGCGTACCACACGACCGGCCGCTCAGCCGCCCAGTACCTGGAGAACTACGGCAACGACACCGTCCGGCGCCTCACGCTCGCGACCAGGGCGGCGATCGAACCGTTCCTCGGCCCTCGGCCCCTGCTCAACGCCGGACGGGCCGGGCGGGTCGACCAGCTGCGCGCCGAGGTCGAACACGCCAAGGAACTCGTGCCGACGACCGAGTTCGTCGACGGCGACCAGGCCCGCGAACTCCTGCCGATCCTGGCCCCCGACATCGAGGGCGCGCTCTATGAGCCCCACTCCCAAGACATCGATGTCGCCGGGTTCCACCAGGAGTACGTGCGAGCCCTGCGCGCCGCGGGCGGCACCATCCAGGTCTCGGCTCCGGTCCGTTCGCTCACCGCCGACCGAGGGCGATGGACGGTCGAAGCCAGCGACAGCGCGATCGACGCCCGCATCGTCGTCAACGCTGCCGGGGCGTGGGGCGACCGCCTCGGCGCGCTCGCCGGGGCCACCCCGCTGGGGCTGCATCCGCTGCGACGCACGATCGCCATCGCCGCCATCCCCGAGCACTACGACCCCGACGAGGTGCACCGCTGGCCGCTGACCTCCTTCGAGCCCGACGACGGGCCGATGGTCGGCTACTGCAAACCCGAGCCGGGGGGCCTCATGGTCTCCCCGGCCGACGAGACCCCGTCGGAGCCGTGCGACGCGAGGCCCGAGGAGATCGACGTCGCACGCGGGCTCCACAACCTCGCCGACTACACCACGCTCGACGCCCGCCACGTCCGCTCGACCTGGGCCGGCCTTCGCACCTTCGCCGCCGACCGCACACCGGTCAGCGGCTTCGATCCCGAGGTCGACGGGTTCTACTGGCTGGTGGGCCAGGGCGGCTACGGCATCCACAACGCCGATGCGATGGCGCAGGCGACCGCGGCGAACGTGACCGGCGCCGCCTGGCCATCGACCCTCGCCGACGTCGGCCTCTCCCCCGCCGACCTGGCCGCCGACCGACCGACCCTGGCCGGCCCCCTGACCAGCGGCCACTGAGCCTGCGCCGCGATCGTTGGCGGGCGAGCTGTGTCAGGCCGGAACGGGACAGGCGGTCAGCTCGTAGGTGCGGAGCCGGTAGCGCAGGGTCCACACCAGCAACGCCACCGCGACGAGTCCCACGACCGGTTGCACGGGTGCCCACCACGACAGCGCGCCGGACGTGCCGACGAGCCCGACCACGAGCTGGTTGCACACCGGGCAGCCGACCGCCAGGAACGACACGAACCCGCCCCAGACCGTGCGGGTGTCCTGCTTCTCGCTGGTCTCGTCCTGCGGCACCCGGATGGCGAAGATGAGGCCGATGAGCGACGCCGTGATCGCCAGGATCACATAGTCGATCGCCCGCACCGGTTCGGGACGGCCGAAGAGCGGCGTGTCGATCAGATCCGAGGGCACGGCGATCAGCACGGCCGCCACCGTCCCGTACGGGAGGGCTCGAAGCCACGTGCCGGCCGGAAGGGCTCGGAGCTGTTCGATCACGCCGCCAACGCTAGGCGAACCGTCGGATCAAACCGGATCCGCGTACACCACGACGTTGTCTTCGTAACTGTTGAGGCCACGGTTGAAGTCGCCTCCGCAGGTGATCAACACGACCGACGGCTCGCCCGTCTTGGAGAAGACCCGGTCGAACGGCAGCTCCTCCTTGTCGTACTGCGCCTTCTCGGTGATCTCGAACTCGCGCTCGGTGCCGTCGTCGTACTGGACGGTGAACCGGTCGCCGACCTCCAGATCGTCGAGGTTTCGGAACACGCCGTCGCGGCCGTTCCAGGCGATGTGGGCGGCGAGGACCGACGAGCCCTCCATCCCCGGCGACGGGCTCCAGCGATACCAACCGACCTCGGTCGCACCCGGGATCTCCATCTCGCCGTTCGGCTCCACGCCGACGTCGCGGATCGGTGCGTCGCTGATCTCGATGCCGTCGATCGTCAGGCCGACGGGTCGAGGCCCGGGATCGGGAAGCGCCGCGGTCTGGTCGAACCGGATGTCTCCGACCGACCGGATCTGATCGGCGAGCGGCGACAGCTGACGGTCGGCCTCGACCGGCTCGTCAGGGCGCTCACCAGCGTCGACGTCGGCCTCGGGGCCGGCGGACGGCTCATCGATCGGAGGTTCGGAAATGGCTGCGGGGACCGTCGTCGACGCAACGACGGTCCCCGAGCCGGTCTCGTCCGAACCGCCGCCGCTCGAACACGCCGCGCCAACAAGGGCGATGGCGAGCGTGAAGGCGGCGAAGCGGTTGGGCTGCATGTTGCAGGGATTCAGCCGCGGACGAGAGCACCGCGGCGGGCGCCGATGACACCGAAGCCGAGGATGGCGATGCCGGCGGCGACCACGAGGGCCATGGAGCTGCTGGTGCCTTCGTCGACCGGGCTGTTGCCGGTGTTGACCACGGTCGGAGCGGCGCCGAGGCCGTCGATGGTCTGGACGAGGACGCTGAGGTTGTCGGCGTCGAGCGAGCCGACGGCGTAGACGATCAGCGACGAGCCTTCGGTGATGGTGAGGTCGGCGGGGCCGATGACGACGGGCTCGGTGGCGCCGGCGGGGACGACCTCGGCGCTGATGGTGCCGGCGGCCAGATCGACCTGACCCTCGGCGCCGTTCGGGACGCTGGTGAAGGCGGCCGAGCCGTTGGCGAGGATGTCGACCTCGGGGGCGGCGGCGGTGTGGCGCACGACGAGACGGCCCTCACCGGCGGCGATGGTCGAGGTGTCGTTCTCGAACACCGACGCGGTCGGGTTGCCGTCGGCGTCGAGGTGGGCGACGACGGTGAAGTTGCCGGTGGCGGGGACGGCGAAGTCACCGAGATCGAGGGCGACCGTGTCCGTGCCGGCGAGGTTGACCGTCAGGTTGGGCAGGGTCTGACCAGCGAAGGCGGACAGGTCCTCCATCGAGCCGAACGAGTAGTTGGGGATCACGACGTCGCCGTCGACGACCACGTCCACATCGGTGTCCGGGATGCCGTGGGCGAGCATGATGGTCGCATCGTCCTGCGCGCCCGCCGGGGTGGCGAGCAGCATCGAGAAAAGCGCGACGAGAACGGCAAGTGCCTTCTTCATGAGGGGGGTCTCCTGTTTCCGCACACCGGAGGGTCGGCGTGCTGGACGGGTCTACGGAGACCGCCCTGAACGCGGATGCAGCCACTCTCGGGTTTTGCGCCGCTACGGTCGCCGCGATGAGCGAACGTGACATCGAAAAGGACGTGACCGTCGACTACTTCGTCGACACCCTGCGCCGCATGGCCGACGCGATCGAGGCCGGCGAGTCGTTCCGGATCCAGGTCGCCAACACGCGGTTCACCGTGCCCGCCGACGCCGTGCGGATCGTCGAGCACGAGGTCGAGGACGGCGAGGAAGAACTGTCACTCGAGTTGCAGTGGACCCGCCGCGAGGACGACGAGGACTGACGCCTCAGCCCGCGGTGTGCTCGTCCATCAGGGCGAGGAGCTGTTCCAGGTGCCGGCGCTCGGTTCCCTGGACGCCGATCGACACCCGGGCCATCCAACCGTCGTCGAGTTGTGAGGGCGACAAGAACGCGGCGCCCGACAGGTTGATGCTGCGCACCCAGGCCAGGTTGTGCTCGCTGACCGCCGCCGCGTCGCCGGCGAGGTCGGCCGGGGTGTGGCGCACGCACACGGTCTGGAGCCGCACGGGCGCGATGACGTCCCAGCCGGGTTTGGCGCGAACCTGCTCGGCGAACCACTGCGCGTTGTCGAGATCGCGTCGCAACCGCTCGGCGATGACGTCGGGCCCGTCGATGCGGAGCTGGTACCAGAGCTTGAGGGCTCGGAAGCGTCGGCCGAGCGGGATGCCCCAGTCGCGGTACTGGGTCGCCTCTCCACCGGCGGTCGACTGGAGGTAGCTGGGGTTGGTCGACATCACCCGGATGAGGTGCTCGGGGTCGCGCAGGTAGAGCAGCGACGTGTCGAGGATCGTGCCCATCCACTTGTGGGGGTTCCACGAGATCGAGTCGGCGTCCTCGATCCCGGCGAACAGGCCGCGGTATTCGGGCAACAGCATCGCCGAGCCGGCCATCGCTGCGTCGGCGTGGACCCACGCCCCGTGCGGTCGTGCGATCTCGATGATCTCGGGCAGCGGATCGAAGGCGGTGACGCCGGTCGAACCGAGCGACGCCACCACGAACGCCGGCACGGCGCCCGCCGCGACGTCGTCCTCCATCGTGGCCCGCAGCGCGTCGGCGTCCATGTCCCGGCTGACGGGGTCGACCGCGATCGAGCGGATGTCGTCGGCGGCGTACCCGGCGAGCAGCGCGGCCTTGCGCACTGACGAGTGGGCTTCTGCGGTCGTGTAGACGAGCAGACGTTTGCCGAAGCCGAGCATGCCGTCGCGTGCCTGTGCGTGATCCGTCGCCCGTTCCCGCGCCGCCAGGGCGGCGACCAGACAGCCGGTCGACGCGGTGTCCTGGATCGCACCAGACCAGGCCTCGCTCAGGCCGGTGAGCTGGCGGAGCCAGTCGGTCACGACCTCCTCGACCTCGGTCAAGCTCGGCGACGACTCCCAGGAGATCCCCAGCGACGCCAGTCCCGACGATGCGAAGTCGCCCAGGATCGAGGACAGGCTGGCGTTGGAGGGGAACCACCCGAAGTGCATCGGGTGCTGCACCTCGGTGACGCCGGGCGCCACGATCCGCTCGAGATCGGCGATGAGCGCGGTCGGGTCGTCGCCGCCCGACGGCGGGTCGGCCGGGAGGGCACCCTTGATGTCGCCCGGCTCCACAGGCGGTCGGACCGGCCGGTCCTCGACGGCGATCCGTCGGTCGACCAGCCAGTCGACCAGCTCGTGCGCAGCGGCGCGGAACTCCTCAGGCGTCATGGCCGAGGAGTGTAGAGGGTGGTCTCAACCACCCAGTGCGGCGACCACGGCGTCGCCGTCCTTGCGGTCGACCTTGGCGACACCGAACCCGGCCTCGGCCCCGGATGCGAGGGTGAGCTGGATCTCCGGCATCGTCTGACCGAAGAGCTTGGTCGAACCCATCACGACGCCCGTGACGTGCTCGCGTTCGAGGGCAGCCAACAGCTCCTTGGGCTTGCCCAGGGCCGATCGCTTGAGCAGCACGATCCGTCGATCGGTCACGGCGAAGATGACCTGCATCGCGTTCCCGACGTCGAGCCCGGCATCGTCGCGCTCCTCACGACCGGCGTCGCCGGCCTGCTCGCCGACCGCCGAGCCGATCGCTGCGCCCGCGCCGGCGAGCGCCGGACCGGCGGCCAGGCCACCGGCACCTCCCGCTCCCCGCAAGATCGCCTCGTGGGCGGCCCCGCGTGGCGTCACCTTGGCCACCGCCGCAACCGTCTCCCCCGCGTCCAGCAACGGCGCCGCCTGGGCGCGAAACTTGTCGAGCTTCATGAGTGCACCGTAGCCCTGACCCCGAGGGAGCATGATGAGCCGCCCACTGACCCTGTTGGCCGTCCTGGCGCTGTTCGCCGCGGCGTGTGGCGACGGCGACATCGCGACCGACGCCGGGCCGTCGACCACGGCTCAGCCCGACGAACCGACCACGGCTCAGTCCGACGAACCGACCACGGCTCAGTCCGACGAACCGACCACGACGTCCTCGACGACCACCCCCAGCGGCACTGGCGTCACACCGGTGGCGCTGTGCGACGACGTGGAGGTCGCCACGCCGACCGTGATCGGCCAGGGGATCGGCGGGGGCAACATCCCGGACTCGGTGAAAGCGGTCGTGCGGGCCTACACCGACCAGCATCCCGACGTGTACGCCATCCGCTGGACCGACCGCGATCACGGCGGCACGTTCGTCGTCGCGTTCACCGACGATCCGGAGAATCATCGCGAGGCGCTCCTCGACATGCGTTCCGAGAGCGAAGGGTGGACCCTGCGCGACTCCGGGTATGCGGTCGACGTCGTGCAGGTCGACTTCAGCTGGAACGAACTCCAGGCCGGCGCCGAGGTGATCCGCTCGACGCTCGACGCGTCGCCGGACTTCGAACTCCTGGGGTCGGGCTCGGGCAACCAGCTGAACCGGGTGACGCTTCTGCTCAGCCGCCCGACCGAGGCGACCCTGATCGGCTTGGCCGAACTGTTGCCGGACTACGCGGCGATGATGTGTGTGGAAGGGGCACTGTGGGACGAGTCGATGGCTCCTCCCCCGCAGGACGAACCGCTCGGGTTGCTCGACGAGATCGACGACGATCCGCTCGTCAGCTGCCGTGGCCTCCCGGCGTTCCGGGCATCGCTGCTCGACGACGAGCCCGACGTCGACCCGGCCTCGGACGACCCGCTGATCGTCGCACTGCTCGAACAGTCGATGAGTGGCGTCGAGGTACCGGCCGACGGCTGGACGACGATCGAACGCACCGACGCGGTCGCGACCTTCGCCCGGTTCGAGGAGGGCCCCGCTGGCTTCTTCGCCCGGACCCACAGCTTCGAGAACACGGTGGCGGGCTGGACGATCGCCGGTGAGGGGGCCGGTCGCTGCGAGCTCCGCATCCCGGCGCCGACCGGGGTTGCGTACATGGACGTCGGCCTCGACCCGGAGCAGCCGATCGACCCCGAGTCCACGAGGCTCCACCTCGTCGTGAGCCAACAGGCGTGCGCCGGTGGTCGATCCGGCGTCGAGAACATGTATCCGCCCGAGGTCGTCGAGACCGAGACCGAGATCCGCATCGCCATCGCCGTGATCCCGCCCGAAGGCCCACAGGAGTGCCCCGACAACCCCGCCGACCCCGTCGAGGTCGAGCTCGACGCCCCGATCGGCGATCGGACGATCCTCGACGGCCTCCGGGTCCCGGCCACGCCCCTCCCCACCGGTCTCGACTTCTGAGGAGCTGCAGATGACCGCGAGCCTGCACATCCACCGCGCCGCCCGCCAGGCGATGTCGACCGTTGCGGTCGTCTGCCTGATCACCGCCGCGTGCTCGACCACCACCGAGCCCGAGTCCACCGACGCGACGACGGCCGCCGAGGACTCGGACACATCCGCCCCGACGTCGGACGAGGACGAGCGAGAGCCGCAGGACGCGCAGGTCGAAGCCGGCCCGCCGTCGAGCGACGACGAGGACGCCGCGGAGACGCCAGAGGCCGAGATCGAGGTCGTCGACGGGGCCGGCACCGCCCTCGTCTTCGATGCTCCGGTCGAGCGCATCGCCTGCCGCAACTCCGGGTGCTCGGTGACGCTCGCCCAGCTAGGCCTCGTCCCCGTGGCCTCGACGTTCGAGCCCGCCCGCGCCGAGCTGTACTGGGGAACCGGAGCACAGTCCATTCTGCTGATGCCCGACGGCGCGGAGAACTATGCCCCACTCGCGCCGGACCTGATCGTGGTGGGCGCCGGTGATCCGCTGATCCGCGACCTGGAGGTGATCGCTCCGGTGTACGTCATCGCAGCACTCGGAAACCTCGCCGACGACGCGACGAAACTCACGCGCGATCTGGCAGCGATGGCCGGTGCCGTTGAGCAGGGTGAGACGATCGTGGACGACTGGAACGACTTCGCTGCCACGCTGAGCGATCGCGAGGTGCCAGGGGCAGCCGACGTACGCCTGCTGCAACTGTGGGCGGGCGACCCCAGCGGTTTCTCCGGCTGGACCAACAACAGCCAGTGGTGCGATCTGCTTCGCGACCTGGCGCTCGTGGGCGAGTGTCTGTTCGACCCGATCACGCCCGAGACCGACTTCGGGCAGTTCTCCACCGAGGCCGTGCTCGCCGCCCAACCCAGCCACATCTCCGTGCAGCTCGAGTGGCAGCACATCGGGGAGAACGTCGCCCTCGAGGAACGGGCCGACGAAGCCTGGCTCCAACTCGACGCGGTGCAGCGTGGAAACGCGTACCGCGTGCCGACGTCGGGCAACTTCACCCCCTCGTTCTTCGAGCTCAGGTACGAGCTCGAGAACTACCTGTTCCACGTCTTCGGAGTCGGCGCCGGCTTCGAGGACCCTGGGTTCTTCGTCGACTGGGCCGCCGCGAGACGGTGACGATGCGCCGGCGAAAACCACGAACTCCCGCTCCGGAGAGCGGGAGTTGCAATGGTCGGGCTGAGAGGATTTGAACCTCCGACCTTCGGTCCCCCAGACCGACGCGCTAACCAAGCTGCGCCACAGCCCGTGTGAGGGGTGGATCGTACCGGACCATCGGGGCGGGTCCCACCTGTCGGCGTCACTCCTCGTGAGGAGGTCGACGTGACCGATGTCCTCCTCCTGGATGACGACCAATGGTTCCGTGCACAACTACCGTGCACGGGGTGAATGGTTCCCCCACCCCCGGGGCGACCGCCGATCGACCGAAGCTGATCACGCGCCCGGCCCTCGCCGCGGCGAGTCGGCCGCGGTTCACGGTGATCGCCTGGCTCGTCCTCCTCGCGACCGGCATCTACGCCTTCGTCGTCGCCCTCGACCGGGAGGGCTTCCCGCCCGTCAACGTCCCGATCGCCGTCGTCAGCGCCAACTGGTTCGTCGACGACGAGAACCGGGTCGATCAGGAGCTCGCCACCCCCGTCTTCGAGGCGTACAAGGACGTCGAGGGGGTCGAAGGGGTGTCGACCTTCAGCCGTCCCGACGGGTTCGCCGCCGTCTTCGAGTTCGAGACGTCGTTCTCCTCCGCCGACGGTGTCGCCGCCCTGCTGGCGGCCGA
Organism: Actinomycetota bacterium; assembly: GCA_039193795.1. Lineage (GTDB taxonomy): Bacteria > Actinomycetota > Acidimicrobiia > Acidimicrobiales > Aldehydirespiratoraceae > UBA11606. The sequence goes on from JBCCWI010000031.1 coordinate 28,798, forward strand.
CGGGCCGACGCTGCCCGAAGGGGTCGAGTTGGCGATCGACCCGGTCGATGCCACCAAGTTCCTCGAGAACTACGACCTGATCGTCACCGTCATCGGTCCCAACGACGCCACACCCGAGGAGCTCGAGGCCCAGGCCGAGATCGCGGCCGAGGCGCTGCGACCCCTGGAGACCGTCACCGACGCCGAGGCACTGGAGTTGTTGACCGAGTCGTTCGACCCGTCGACGGGCCAGAACGAGATCCGACGTACCGACTTCACCCGCTACGCCGAGCAGGGCGACACCGCCGGCACCGAGTCGGTGCTCGTCGGCGTCACCCGCAACACCGACGCCGACGCCGACGTGCTCGACTTCAGCGACGAGATCCAGGATCGCCTCGACGAGGGCATCGACGGACTCGACCCCGCCTATCGGGTCGTGATCGGCGCCGACTTCGCCAGCGACGTCCGGGCCCAGCTCAGCAACCTCACGAGCAACCTGCTGTTCGGCCTGATCGCCGTCGCGGTCGTCAGCTATCTGCTGATCGGGTGGCGGACGGCGCTCGTCACGGCGGTGTTCATGGCGACGGTCATGCTGGTCACGATGATCGGCCTGTGGGTGATCGGCTACTCGCTCAACACGATCACCTTCTTCGCTCTCGTGCTCACGCTCGGCCTGTTGGTCGACGACGCGATCGTGATCAGCGAGTCGATCGACTCCAGCCGTGACGGTGAGGATGGTGCCGACGAGGGCGCCAGCCTCGGCATCGTGCGCCGGGCCCTCGATCGGGTCGGCGCCGCCTCGTTCGCCGGCACCCTGTCGACCCTGACCGTCTTCGCCCCGATGGCGTTCGTGACCGGCATCCTCGGCGAGTTCATCCGGCCGATCCCGATCACGGTGATCGTCACGCTCGCCCTGTCGTTCATCCTCTCGGTCACCGTCATTCCGGCGCTCGGACGGGTCTTCATCCTCGGCGGCAACGCCCAGGGGCCTCTCGTCGGGGCGCAGCGGGCGGTCAGCCGGGGCCTCGGCACATTGGCCCGCTTCCAGTCCGGCAACGGTGTGAAGGGCTGGGCCACCGGCGCCGGCGTGTTCGTGATGGCGATCGCCTTCATCGTCCTCGGTCTCGGCGCCGCCGGCCGGGTCGGGTTCAACATCTTCCCGCCCACCAAGGACTCCAACCAGCTCCAGATCACCGCCGACTTCGACGCCGGCACCACGATCGAGGAAGCCCGGGCGATCCAGGAAGAGCTCGACGCGATCGTCGTCGACGTGCTCGGCGAAGACCTCGACCGCTACCAGGTCATCGCCGGCACCCAGCGCGAGTCGTTCGCCTTCGTGGAACTCATCCCGTTCAGCGACCGCGGCACCACCTCGCCGACCTACTCGGATCGCATCGAGGAGGCGACCGCCGATCTGCCCGGCGTGCGCGTCGGCTCGATCCCGGTCAGCAATGGCCCGCCCACCTCGGACTTCCCGTTCACCGCTCAGGTCGCGTTCGAGCCCGGCCAGGAGGAGGCGGCGTTCGCGCTCGCCCAGGAGATCGCCGACGATCTCCCCGGCACCGTGCTCGACAAGGCCAGCGGCGACGAGACGACCGTCACCGCCGCGTTCGTCGCCAGCGCCGGCCAGGCGTGGCGCGTCGACGGCCAGTCGATCATCGAGGTCGCGGCCGGCTTCGACACCGACGACACGACCGGCAACCTCCACGCGACCGAGGATCTGCTGATCGCGACCTATTCGGCGGCCGACCTCGAGGCCCGAGGTCTCGCCGGCGACGCCCTGGAGTTCGACTTCGGCCTCGAATCCGACAACCAGGACGACTTCGCCGCCCTCGGCGTGGCCCTGATGGTCGCGATCGTGCTCACGATCTCGTTCCTGGTGATCCAGTTCCGGTCGCTCATCCAGCCGCTGCTCGTGTTCCTGGCCGTGCCGTTCAGCTTCTTCGGCGTGTTCACCCTCCTGGAGCTGACCGACAACGCGCTCAGCTTCTTCGTGATGGTGGGCTTCATCGCCCTGATCGGTGTCGCGGTCAACAACACGATCCTGCTGGTCGACGCCGCCAACCAGGAGCGGCGAGCCGGTGCCACGCCGGCCGAGGCGATCGGTGCGGCGGTCGAACGACGGTTCCGGCCGCTGCTCGTCACCACGGCCACGACCGTCGCCGGCCTGTTGCCGCTCGCACTGGCCGATCCGTTCTGGGAGGCCCTCTGCTTCGTGCTGATCGGTGGCCTGGTCAGCTCGACCTTCCTGGTCCTCACCGCCTTCCCGGCCATGTACCTGGCGGTCGCGACCGCCCGGAACTTCGTTCGCCGGCTGGCCGGGCGTGGCGACGCCTTCGCCTAGCGGGGGTCAGAACAGCAACAGCGCGCCCTCGAAGGCGCGCCAGACGAGATAGCCGCCCGCGGCGACCACCCCGACCCAGAAGTGCCACGGCGCCTTGGGCGGCTCGTGGTCGACACCGGGCGTGCCCTCGAGCGGCACCCCGCAGTCGGGGCAGGTCCCGTCGGCGTTCACCGACGTCGGCGTGAAGTTCCTCTCACACGGTTCGCACCAGGGCACAGACCGAGGCTAGAGCGCTCACCCCGCCGTGCGTCGAGTCCGGACAGCGTTCGCCCGACCGCCGGGATCGGGGCACTCAGCTGGCGGGCAGCGACGCGATCCAACGCCGCTGCCACGGCGTCTCGACCGACCGCCGATCGTGGGCCCGACGCACCCACTCGACGGCGGCGGCCGGGGCCACACCGTCGGCGACGGCCATCACCGCGAGCGCCGTGCCGGTGCGGCCACGACCGCAGCGAAAGGCGATCTCGACCCGCTCCGAGCCGCTGCGCTCGAGGGCTCGCCGAAGCGACGCCAACGCCGCCGGACGATCGGCGGGCAGCCGGAAGTCGGGCCAGCGGATCCACTCATGAGCCCACGCGACGTCGGCGGGCCGACGGCCGAGCAGATACACGCCGAACTCCGGTGGCGGGTCGGGAGCGACCGATCGACCGAGCCCGCGGGCGTGAACCCGGCGTCCACTGGGGAGGACGACCGTCTCGACGTGATCGGGCCACCCGTCGGCGGCCACCGGACGGCTCAGTCCTTGCGGATCGCCATGATGGCGGTGTCGTCGTCGATGACCCCGCCGGCGTGGTCCTTGGCCGCATCGAGCAGCGCCTTGCAGAGCACGTCGGGCGGCGCCGCGAGTTCACGCTCGGCGGCCTTGACGATGCGGTCCTCACCGAACAGCGAGCCGCCGGCTCGGGCCTCGGCGAGACCGTCGGTGTACATCACGACGAGGTCGCCGGACTCCATCGGGATCTCACGGGAGAAGTACGACGCCTTCGGGTCGAGCATCAGCAGCGGACCGGTCGAACGCAGCGGCAGCACGCCCTCCTCCTGGAAGAGGAAGAACGCCGGGTGGCCGGCCGAGGCGTAGCGCAGCGTGCCGGCCTCGGTGTCGAACACGACGACCGCACAGGAGATGAATTCCTCGTGGCGGTCGCCCGCTGCCAACTGCTCGTTGAGCTCCTCGAACGCCTGGGCAGGATCGCGGAACTGCCGCAGGAACACCCGCAACAGATACTTGGCCTGGAAGGCGGTGATCGAGGACTCGATGCCGTGGCCGGCCACATCGCCGATGACGGCGGCGACGCGGGTCGGGCCCACGCGGTGCACGTCGAAGAAGTCGCCCGCCATCAGGCCGGAACCGGCCTGGTACACACGGCCGATCTCGAAGCCGGAGAAGTCGGGCACCTCCTCGGGCGCGAGCCGAGCCGCCCACGCCTTCGGAGCCAACTGCTCCTGTTCGAGCGCCTCGCCGGCGCGGCGTTCGATGTCCCACCGGTTGCGGGCCATGCGGGCCTCACGCACCGACAGTCGAGCCCACCACAGCGACGCGAGCGCCGGGATCGCCAGCGCGGCGAACACGACCACGAGATCGGTGTCGTCGGACAGCGCCACGACGGCCAGGGCCGGGGCGAGCAACCCGTAGACGATCGCCGAATGGGCTTCCTTGCGGTACGCCGAGAACGCCAGCGAGTGGGCCTCGACGTCGCGGTCGACGTCGTCGTCGATCAGGCGAACCACCCGGAGACGAAGGCGAGCCGACCGGATGTAGACCACTGCGGCCAGCAAACAGACGACGGCAGCGGCGAGAAGTGCGTACGTGATCACCGAGGGTTCCTCCTCGAAGATGGGTAGATCAATGGTAGCTGGGCCGGGCGGAGATGGGTATGGGAACGGTCAGTCGTTGCGCTTGCGGACCCGGAGTTTGATCGGGGTCGATCCGAGGTCGAAATCCTCCCGCAAACGGCGTTCGAGGTACCGCAGGTAGGTCTTGGGGAGCTCTCGGTTGGCGAACAGGGTGAAGGTCGGCGGGTCGGTCGCACCCTGGGTGGCGTACAGCACGCGGGCGCCCTGCGGCGCGGGTTGGGCCGACTGGGCGGAGCGGATCGACTTGTTGACGTCGCGGGTCGGGATCCGGGTGCGGTAGTCGCCGACCGCCTGCTGGAGTTCGGGCCAGAGCCGGTTGACGCCCTTCCCGCTGAGCGCGGAGATGCGCAGCACCGGCGGATCGCCCAGGAAACCGAGCTTGCGCTCGACATCGTCGCCGATCTTCTCGCGCTGCTCGGTGTTGAGCAGTTCCCACTTGTTGAGCAGCACGACGATCGGGCAGCCGGCACCATCGACCCGCTCGGCGAGGCGCTGATCCTGGTGGGTGACACCGATGGTCGCGTCGATCACGAGCAGGGCAACGTCGGATTCGTCGACGGCCTTGAGCGCCCTCACCAAGCTGTAATACTCGGTGTCCTCGTCGATCTTGGCCTTGCGGCGCATCCCAGCGGTGTCGACGAAGCGGATCGGGCCGGTGTCGGTCTCCACGATGGTGTCGATCGCGTCGCGGGTCGTGCCGGGCCGATCGTGAACGACCGCCCGCTCCTCGCCGATCAGCCGATTGAACAGGGTGGACTTGCCCACGTTGGGGCGACCGACCAGCGAGACCGCGAACAGCTGCGGATCGTCGTTGAGCGGTTGCTCGGGTTCGACGTCGCTTCCCTCGGGAAGGTGGGTGATCAGCGCGTCGAGCAGGTCGCCGGTGCCCTTGCCGTGCAGCGCCGAGACGGGGAACGGTTCGCCCAAGCCGAGGCCCATGAACTCCCAGATCGCCGACTCGTGTGACGCATCGTCGACCTTGTTCGCCACGACCAGCACCGGCGTCTCGGTGCGGCGCAGGAGGAGGGCGACCCGTTCGTCCTCGGGGGTGACCCCGACGGTGGAATCGACGATCAGCAGGACCACCTCGGCCTCGCGCATCGCCTGTTCGGACTGCTGGCTGACCTTGTCGTCGAGGGCGTCGCCGTCGGCCATCCAGCCGCCGGTGTCGAGCAGGGTGAAGTGGTGCCCCTGCCACTCGGCGTCGACCGCCTTGCGGTCGCGGGTGACCCCGGGCCGTTCCTCGACGATCGCCTCGCGTCGCCCGATGATGCGGTTCACCATGGTCGACTTGCCCACGTTGGGGCGGCCGACGATGGCGACGACAGGCAGGCTCATGAGGACTCCAGGGCGAGACGGAGGGCGGCGCCGTCGGTGGAGATGACCTCGACCGGACGGGGCAGATCGGACACGCTCATGCCGTCGAGGAACACCCCGCGGCTCAAGCAGACATCCGGAAGAAGATACCGGTGGCCCTCGGGTTCTCCCTCGAGCACTCGGGCGACGTCCTCGCCGACCATGAGACCGGTGACCCCGATGTTTCCCCCGAAGTAGTCGTTGGGAACCGGGATCACGCGGGCGTCGGCGCGACCGCTGGCCTCGATCAACGGTTCGATGACCGGAGCGCCGAGCGTGCCGGTCAGGACCCCGACGGGCGCGGTCTTGCGAGGACTGAGCGCGACCGGAGTCGCTGCCGCTCCCGCGCCGCCTGAGGCGACCACCTCGGCCGGAGATCCCTGCCGGGGCGCCCGGTAGCCGTCGGCGGGGGCGCCGTCGACCCAGGCGAAGAAGCCGGCGCGGGGGCCGGTCGGTTCGGTGATCGACTCGTCGTGGAACTCGAGTTCGATCGTGCGGGCCATGCCGATGCCGTCCTCGTGCATGTCGAACCCGCCGTAGGTCTCCGCCGCCGGGAACGGGCGGCGGGCCATCAGGTAGTACTCGTCGGCGGCGAACACCATGCGGTGGCCGACGCACTCGAGGAAGACCGCCTGCCACTCCTCGATCAGCTCCACGACGCGTCGGGCCTCGGCGAGCGTGTGCTCGCGCATGCGGGCCTGTTTGGAGAACTTCGAGATGCCGAGTGGCACCACCGCGACGCTGGCGAGTTCGGGGAACCGTTCGAGGACCCCGGCGAGGGTGTCGTCGAGGACATCGGCGTCGTTGACGCCCGGGCACACGACGATCTGGCCGTGCACCTCGATGCCGTGGTCGAGCAGCGCCCGCAGCCACCGAAGGGAGACCGAGCCGCGACGGTTCTTGAGGATGTCGGCGCGGATCTCGGCGTTGGTCGCGTGGATCGAGACGTTGAGGGGACTCAAGCGCTCGGTGATCACCCGTTCGAGATCGAGTTCGGTGAAGCGGGTGAGCGTGGTGAAGTTCCCGTACAGGAACGACAGCCGGTAGTCGTCGTCTTTGAGGTACAGCGAGCGGCGCATGCCTTTGGGCAGCTGGTGGATGAAGCAGAATTCGCAGTGGTTGTCGCAGGTCTGGACCTTGTCGAAGACCGCAGCGTGGACCTCGGCGCCGAGGGGCTCACCGGGAGCCTTGTGGACGACGACGTCGAAGCGATCGCCGCCGCGCTGCACCGCCAGCTCGACGGCGGGATCGTCGGTGAGGATCTGCCAGCGGATGACGTCGCGGGGCACTTCGCCCGCGATGGTGAGGATCTCGTCGCCGGCCTGCAGCCCGGCGCGTTCGGCCGGCGACTCTGGCTCGACCGTCACCACCTGCGGAGTACTCACCGGGACAGGCTACCGGGAGGGTGGAGCGCGTCCTGCGGTCGACGATTGCTTTCAAGTGCATTTCATGTATTGTCATGCAACATGAGTGTTGTTGAGCTCCTTCGCGCCGGCAGGCGACCCGGCGAGCGGCGGCCATGACCGGCATCACGGTGGGCCAGGCCGGCGACGTTCTCGTCGCGGTGAAACAGGCCCATGACCCCGATCACCGGGCGCGTCTGCGCCACGAAGCCGACCTGCTCGGGCGACTCGACCACCCGGGCGTGGTGCGGTTGATCGACTTCGACGAAGGACCGCCCGCCGCGCTCCGCACCGCCTTCGTCGGCCCGGACTCCTGGCGCACCAGCACCGCCAGCGCCGCGGCGTTCGCCGCCCTGACCGCGACGATCGCTGACCTCCACGACTCGGGCCTGGCCCACGGCGATCTCCGGGCCGATCACGTCCTGCTCGACGGTGAGCTGCGGCCGATCCTGTGCGGCTTCGCTGCGGCCGGGCCGGCGACGGCCGAGCGCATGCAGGCCGACCGGGCAGCGCTCGCCGCCATGCTGCGCGACGAAGCCACCCGCCAGCCGACCGGTACCGGCCACCGGATGCGCGACGCGGCTGGTGCGCTCGACGAGCCGGCCCTGCCGACCCGAGCCGCCATTCGCCTGCTCGACGAACAGGCGCCGGCCGCCCCGACACCCCGGCGGAGCCGACCGGGCCGCACGACGATCGTGATCGCCGCCGGCGTGCTCGCCGTCATCGTCGTCGCTGCGTTCGCCGTCGTCGCGGCGATGCGAGCGCCCGCTCCACCGATCGCCGTCGACGAGCCCGCCACTCCAGCCGGGCCGCCGCCCCGACCCGAGCCGGCACCGACGACGTCTCTCGGGTCGCCGGTGGCGAATTCGGTCGACGCCGGCGAGCCGGCGACGGTCGTCGTCCACGACGGGCGGCGGTACGCCGTCGGGGCGCCCGGAGATCTCGTCCACGTCGCCGACTGGGACTGCTCGGGCGAGTCCACTCCGGCTGTGCTGCGGCCGAACACGGGCGAGCTCGCCGTCTTCACCGCCTGGCCTGGGCCCGCCGGATCCCTCCTGCCCGCGTTCACCGCGACCGTCGATGGTGCGCTCGACTTTCTCGTCGACGACCGACCATGTCCCGAGCTTCGTGTCCGCACGTCGACCGGCTCGCGGCTGATCGAGGTCCCGGCATGAGCACGCTCCGTTCCGCCGCCGCCCTCGCCGCCGCGCTCGCGGCCCTGGCCGTGCTGATCCGGTTCCCCACCGCCGGCCCGTCGCTGCTGGAACGCCCGACGGGATTCGTCGGCTGGTGGGAGACGCACGGCACCGCCGAGGCGGCGATCGGCATGCTTCACCTCGCCACCCTCGCCGGTGCCGCCTATGTCGTCGCCGTGCTCGCCGCCGTGACGCTGGCCGCCGCCCTCCGAGTGCCGAGGGCGGCCGAGTCGATCGCCCGCCTCGCCCCCCGTTCGATCCGCCGCCACCTCGTCGCGGGCGTCGTTGCGGGTGTTCTGATGGCGCCGGCGACCGCCATCGCCCAGGAGCCGATCGTCGTGATCGACATCGGCGCCGAGGCGTCGACCGAGTCGACGATCACCCTGACCGATCTCGGCGAGACCGCGCCGGATCACCGTGAGCCGAGGGATCCCGACCGACCGACGGAGCGAAGCGAACCGTCCGAACCGCCGGTGTCGGACTTCCGCGAGAGCTTCCGCGCCGGTCCGGTCGCGGCCACGCCGGACGCGTGGCTCGTGGAGTCCGGCGACAATCTCTGGACGATCGCCGCGACGGTGGTTCGCGACCAGCACGGCGAACCCGCCGACGAGGCGTCGGTCGCCCGCTACTGGCGCAGCCTGATCAGCGCGAACGCCAGAACGCTCGACGATCCCGATCTGATCCATCCGGGGCAGGTGTTGACACTGCCCCCGGTGGTCACGGCTGGTAGCTGAGACCGAGGGCGTCGAGCCGCGGTGCGGCACCATCGACGCCCGTACCGAGGATCGCGGCCAGGGCCTGCAGGTCCTGAGCTCGCACCGTCAACACCCGGCCGTTGAAGTCCTGGCGCTGCACCTGGATCATCGTGAGATAGCGGCTCAGCATGTCCGCCTCGGGGCCCGAGAGGGACTCGAGCCGGGTGAGGTCGATCGTGATGGGATCGGTCTCTCGTCGCGACGGACGATCGGTGAGGTCGATGACCTCCTCGCCTGGGCTGATCCCGAAACTCGGGCCGGCGTCGGCGGGCAACAGCTGGTCGACCGGCACGTTGTAGAACCGGCTGAGCCGCTGCAGGCGCGGCACCGAGATGGCCCGCTCGCCTCGCTCGTAGGCGCCGAGGACCGAAGCCTTGAACTCCTGGTTGGAGGCCGCCTCGACCTCCTGCAACGACAAGCGCTTCTGCCGTCGGATGGCGCGCAGGCGCTCGCCGACTCGCTTGCTGTACTCCTGCGTCATGTTCAACTCTGACACGGCCGCCCACCCCTCATGGTCCAGCTCAACTGCTCCACCGAAACCCACGTCCAGCGACGGTGCCGTTACGCACCGTGGGCAGAACCTAGGTCAAAAGACCCACCCGCGCAACGATCCCCCACCTCATGTGGTCAGGTCACGGCGCGCAGCGAGCAGTGCACCAGCGGCGATCGCCGCCGTCTCCGCCCGCAGAACAGCGTTCGACAGCCCGACGACGGGCAGATCCACGGCCCGCTCCTCGTCGGTCCATCCGCCTTCGGGACCGACCAGGACGGTGGTGTGCGTCGACGTCGGGGCCGACCCGTCGCGGTCGGCGCGGGCCGAGCCGGGCAACGCCGCGACCTCCGCGAACCCGACCGGCGGATGGATGATCGGGATCCACACCCGGCGGCACTGCATGACCGCCTCGCGCGCCACCCGTTCGAGCCGGACGTGGTTCTTCGCCGCCTTCGTATCGTCCCACCGCACGACCGAACGGGCGGCGGTGAAGGGTCGGATGTCGTCGATACCGAGCTCGACCAGCTTCTGCACGACCAGCTCGGGCCGCCCGCCCTTGATCAGCGCGAAGGCGACCCCGAGGCGAGGGGTGGGTGGGTCGACCGTGACGATGTCGCCGACCGGCTCGACCGAGGCACCCCACCGACACCGTCGCCACCGTCCCGCGCCGTCGCCGACGGTGAGCGGATCACCGTCCCGCAGACGCAGCACGCGGTCGAGATGATGGCGATCGTCGCCGTCGACGACCGGAACGTCCACCGATTCGACGAGCACGTGGGGGCCGTGCCGACCGTCCGGCGGCGCCCCGCTCACGAGAACGCGGACTTGATGCGGCCGAACAGGCTCTGGCCCGGCTCGGCCACCGGCTCCTCACGGAGCTCGGCGAGCTGTCGCAGCAGATTCTCCTGGACCTCGGGCACCTGATCCGGAACGTCGATGAACACGCGGACGCGGAGGTCGCCCCGACCCCGGCCACGGACGTGGGGCACGCCTCGACCGCGCATGCGGAACTCGGTGCCCGATTCGGTCGCCCGCGGGATCACCAGCGTCTCGGTGCCGTCGAGCGTCTCGTACTCGAGCTCGGCGCCGAGCACGGCCTGCGTGAACGGGATGTAGAAGTCGTGCACGAGATCGTTGCCCTCGCGCCGGAACGTCGGGTGCGGGCGGACGTGCACCTGCACGTAGAGATCGCCATGGGCGCCGCCGCGTGGGCCGGCCGCGCCACGACCGGAGAGCCGGAGCGTCGTGCCGTCGTCGACGCCGGCGGGAACCTCGACGGCGTAGGTGCGGTTCTCGATGGTGCGGCCCTGGGCGTCGCAGGTCGGGCACGGGTCGACGATGACCTGGCCGAGACCGGCGCATGGGGTGCAGACGCCCGCGGTGACCATCTGTCCCAGCACCGACTGCCGGACCCGGCGGACCTGGCCGGTGCCGCTGCACTCGTCGCAGGTCTGGGGCGACGTGCCGGCGCGGGCGCCGCTGCCGTCGCAGTCCTCGCAGCGCACCGCGGTGCGAACACTGACCTCGGTGTCGGTACCGAACACGACCTCGGTGAGGTCGAGATCGACGTGTGCTTCGAGATCCTCGCCACGGGGCGGGCCGGTACGGGCCTGGCCACCACCGAAGACCGAGCCGCCGCCGAAGAAGGCCTCGAAGATGTCGCCGAGCCCACCACCGAACGGGTCGGCGGGCGGGCCGTCATCGCCGTAGCGGTCGTAGCCGGCCCGTCGCTGCGGATCGCGCAACACCTCGTACGCCGCACCGACCTGCTTGAACTTCGCCTCGGCGTCGGTGTCGTCGGGGTTCAGGTCGGGGTGGTAGGTGCGCGCGAGCTTCTTGTACGCCCGCTTGATCTCGTCGTCGGTGGCGTCGCGCGACACCCCGAGCGTCTCGTAATGGTCGGCCATCAGCCCTCGTTCAGTTCCCGCTCGAGCCGCTTGCTCACGACGGCGACGGCGGACAACGCCTGCGAATAATCCATCCGGGTCGGGCCCAGAACTCCAATCGTGCCAGCGGTGGCGCCGTCGACCGCGAATGGGGCGACCACGAGCGAGCACTCGGCGAGCGGCTGTACGCCGGTCTCGTTCCCGATCGCGACCCGCATGCCTCGATCGAGCACGTCACGCACCAGCGAGACCACGACGATCTGTTCCTCGAGCAAGGCGAGGACCTCCTGCACCTGCTCGACCGCTTCGAATGCACCGGCGAGCCGGGAGGCGCCTCCGACGTAGAGCTCGGCCTGCCGGCCGGCGGCGGTGAGCGCGGCGATCGCGGCGTCGAGCAGTGGATCGGGTCGGCCTTCCGGGGCTGCCTGCTCCAGTTCGGCGAGGGTCTTGCCCTCCACGGCCTCGACGAGCCGCCGAGAGGCGTCCTCGACGATCTCCGGGGTGAGTTCGGTGGCGACCTCGACGGTGCGCTTCTCGATGACCCCGTTGCTGAGCACCGCCACGACCATCGCCACATGGCTGGCGAGATCGACGATCTGCACGCTGCGGATCGTCGCCTGGTCGGGTGTGGGGCCCACGACGACCGCCGTCCAGTCGGTGAGCGAGGTCAAGACGTCGGAGGTCCGCTGCATCATCGACTCGAGCTGACCGTGGGTGCCGGCGAAGAAGTCGCGCAGGGTCGTCGGGTCGGCGGTGGCCAGGTCGGCCTGTGCGTCGCGGAGCGCGTCGACGAAGAAGCGGTAGCCCTTGTCGGTCGGGATGCGCCCGGCACTGGTGTGGGGTTGGACGAGGTAACCCGACTCCTCGAGCGCCGCCATCTCGTTGCGCACCGTGGCCGATGACACGTCGACACCTGGCGCGGCCGCGATCTTGCCCGAGCCGACCGGTTGCGCCGTCTCGATGTACTCCCGGACCACGGCCGAGAGGATGGCGGCCTTGCGCTCGTCGAGCATCAGCCCATTATCGCTGCGGCGGTGGGCTATTGCGATCCACCATGGAGCATGACGACCGTCTCGGTGACCGCACCGCTCCCACCCCTGGTCCTGGAGGGTCCCGACGTCCGGCTTCGGCCGTGGACGGCGCGAGATCTGCCATGTGTCGCCGACGCGGCCACCGATCCCGCCATCACGTCCATCACGACGGTCCCGGCGACATTCAGCACCGAGTCGGGTATCGCGTTCATCGAGCGCCAACACGGCCGGCTGCGCGACGGCGAGGGTTGGGCGTTGGCCATCGCCGATGTGGCGACCGACGATGCCCTCGGCCACATCGGCCTGTGGCTGCACCAGATCTGGAAGGGGCGCGCCGAGATCGGCTACTGGGTCCGGCCCGGGGCCCGCGGTCGAGGCGCCGCGGGCGCGGCGCTGGCGCTCCTGGCCGACTGGGCACTCGCCCACCTCGACCTCCATCGCCTCAGCCTGTTCATCGAGCCCGGCAACACCGCATCGAAGCGCACCGCCGACCACGGTGGCTTCGAGTACGAGGCCCGGCTGCGGCAGTGGGAGCGGATCGGCACGGAGCCCCGCGACATGGACAGCTACGTGCGGCTGCGACCGTCAGGCTGACCCGCTCGACGAGTGCACTCCCGACCTCGAATCCGACGGCCACGGCGTGTCGCCGCAGCCGGCGTCAGTCGTCGAGCTGGAGGGCGGAGATGAAGGCTTCCTGCGGGATGTCGACGCGGCCGATCGACTTCATCCGCTTCTTGCCTTCCTTCTGCTTGTTGAGCAGCTTGTTCTTGCGGGTGATGTCGCCGCCGTAGAGCTTGGCGGTGACGTCCTTGCGGTAGGCCTTGACATTGGTGCGGGCGATGATCTTGCCGCCGATGGCAGCCTGGATCGGCACCTCGAAGTTCTGGCGCGGGATCAGCTCCTTGAGCTTGTCGGCCATCTTCTTGCCGTAGTCGTAGGCCTTGTCGTTGTGCACGATCGTGCTGAAGGCGTCGACAGGGTCGCCGTGGAGCAAGATGTCGACCCGCACGAGCTTGTCGGCGGTGTAGCCGTCCTGTTCGTAGTCGAGCGAGGCGTACCCCTGGGTGCGGCTCTTGAGCTGATCGAAGAAGTCGATGACGACCTCGGCGAGTGGCAGGCGGTAGTGCAGCTCGACCCGCTCGGGCGACAGGTACTCCATCTTCACCATCTCGCCGCGCCGCGTCTGGCAGAGATCCATGACGGTGCCGGTGTAGTCGGTCGGGGTGAGGATGCTGGCGCGGAGATAGGGCTCGGCGATGGCGGTGATCTCGGCGGCGGAGGGCATCTCGCTCGGGTTCGACACCTCGATGATGGTGCCGTCGCCCTTGGTGATGTGGTACTCGACCGACGGCGCGGTCGAGATGAGCGACAGGCCGAACTCGCGCTCGAGCCGTTCGCGCACGATCTCCATGTGGAGCAGGCCCAGGAACCCGCAGTGGAAGCCGAAGCCCAACGCGCCGGAGGTCTCGGGTTCGAACGTGAACGAACTGTCGTTGAGGCGCAGTTTCTCGAGTGCTTCGCGCAGGTCGGTGAATTGGTCGCCGTCGATGGGATAGAGCCCGGAGAACACCATCGGCTTGGGTTCCTTGTAGCCGTCGAGTGGCTCGGCCGCGCCCCGCTTCTCGGTGGTGACCGTCTCGCCGGACTTCGCTTCGCCGACGTCCTTGATGCCGGCGATGAGATATCCCGTCTCGCCCGGACCGAGCTGGTCGACCGGCAGGTTGTCCGGAGTGCGGACGCCGATCTCGTCGGGATCGTGGCTGGATCCGGCCTGCATGAACCGGAGCTTGTCCTTGGTGCGCATCACACCGTTGACGACGCGGATCGACGAGATCACCCCGCGGTACTGATCGAAGTGCGAGTCGAAGATGAGCGCCTGCAGGGGTTCGTCGGCGTTGCCCTCGGGCGGCGGGGTGAGCCCGACCACCGCGTCGAGGAGTTCGGGGACACCCTCGCCGGTCTTGGCCGAGATCCGCAGGATGTCGTCGGCCGGGATGCCGAGCACGTTCTCGATCTCGGCGGCGTAGCGATCGGGTTCGGCGGCCGGCAGGTCGATCTTGTTGAGGCAGGCGACGATCTCGAGGTCGTTCTCCATCGCCAGGTAGCAGTTGGCGAGCGTCTGGGCCTCGATGCCCTGCGCTGCGTCGACCACCAGGATCACGCTCTCGCACGCGGCCAGGCTGCGGCTCACCTCGTAGCCGAAATCGACGTGGCCAGGCGTGTCGATCAGGTTGATGATGTGGTCGTCCCACTCGAGGCGAACCGACTGCAACTTGATGGTGATGCCGCGCTCGCGCTCGAGGTCCATCGAGTCGAGGTACTGGGCGCGCATGTCTCGCGCCTCGACGGCTCCGGTGAGCTCCAGCATGCGATCGGCGAGTGTGGACTTGCCGTGATCGATGTGGGCGATGATCGACGTGTTGCGGATGCGATCGAGTTCCATGACTGCCCTTGACGCTACCGACGTTCGGGTGCGAACCGGGGCCGGACCCCGATACGCTTTGGGGTCGGTTTGCGGACCGTCGTTCCGCACCAACAGCTCTCAGGTAGGTATCCCGTGGCCAACATCAAGTCGCAGATCAAGCGCAACCGACAGACGGTCAAGCG
>JBCCWI010000032.1:0-43408 GCA_039193795.1 Actinomycetota bacterium
CGAGATCGGTACCTGTCGAGGACATGAACCATCGTGATCCGTCCGCTGAACCCTCCCACCGTCTCGTCATCCTCGGCGGCGGCTTCGCCGGCGTCTGGGCGGCCATCGCCGCAGCCGAGACCGCGGCGGCGCTCGGACCGGTCGAGATCGACCTGGTCAGTCCGGGCGAGCGCTTCGTCCCTCGACCCCGGCTGTACGAGCGCGACCCCGAAGCGACGACGGTCCCGCTCGCAGAGATCCTCGAACCTCGCGGCGTCAACCACGTGCGAGCCCGCGTCACCTCGATCGACCCGGACGCCTCGGCCGTGACGACGATCGACGAACACGGCACCGAGGCGACCCTCGACTACGACCGGTTGATCCTCGCGACCGGCAGCCACGTCGTCGCACCGCCGATCGATGCGACCCACCTCCACGACATCGACACCCTCGCTGCGGCGAAGGCACTCGACGAGCGGCTGGCCTCGCTCGGGGACGGCTCGACCATCGTCGTGGTGGGAGCCGGCTTCGTCGGCGTCGAACTGGCGTGCGAGCTCCCGGCGCGGGCCCCCGGCTCCCGGGTCGTGCTGCTCGAACGGGCCGACACCGTCGCTCCTGAGATGGGACCGCACCCCCGCCCCGTCATCGCAGCAGCACTCGACGACTTGGGGGTCGACGTCCGGACGGGTGCGTCGATCGTGTCGTTCGACGGTGAACGGGTCGAGATGGCCGACGGCTCGACGTTTCCCGCCGACGTCGTCGTGTGGACGGCCGGTATCCGGGCCAGCCCCCTGACCGGTGCCCTGTCCGCCGACCTCGACGCGCTCGGGCGTCTGCGGGTCGACCAGTGTCAACGCGTCGTCGGTGTCCCCGGTGTCTTCGCCGCCGGCGACACGGCGGCGCCGCTCGACGAGTCGGGGCACACCGTCGCGCAGAGCGCGCAGCACGCCATGCCCCAGGGCACCTGCGCCGGGCACAACGCCGTCGCCGAACTCGCAGGCGCACCGCTCTCGGAGCTCTCCACACTGCCCTACGGCGTGTGTCTCGACCTCGGCGCCGCCGGTGCGGTGTTCACCCAGGGGTGGGAGCGCGAGGTCGCCCTCGTCGGCGACGACGCGAAGTCGATCAAGCGCGACATCACCGGCACCTGGCTGTATCCGCCGGCGGTGTAAGCCGCGCGCGGACCGCCGAAGTGGCCGATGAACCGGCTGCGGGCCCGAAGTGCGCGACGCTCTGATCGGGCCCACGCGCCGTCTCCGGGCCGACCCATCCACGACAGGACTTCAGCCGATGACCACCGACGAGCAACCCATCCGGATCGACCCGGTCGACGGAGGATTCGCGTTCTCCTTCGACCTCCACGCGCACCCGACCGACGGCCAACGAAAGCGCGGCACCTTCGGACGCTTCGAGATCGCATGCGACGAGCCGGAGGCGATCGGCGGAACCGACACCGCCCCGCCACCGCTCGCCTACTTCGCAGCCTCGGTCGCCTTTTGACTCCTGACCCAACTCGCTCGGTCGAGCGAGGCACGCAAGGTCGAGCTCACCACCGTCTCGATGCGCGTCACGCCGCGGTTCGATCAGATCGGCTCGATGAAGGCGGGGACGGTGAAGAGTCGGCTCCTCGACATCGAGACGGTGCTCGACATCGAGTCGCCAGCGCCGACCGCTGAAGTGCGGGAGCTGGTGGCCATCGCCGAGAACATGTGCTTCATGATCGACACCATTCGCGAGCCGCACGACGTGCGGTCAACCACGACCCTCAACGGTGAACGCCTCGACTGAGGCGGGGGTCGCTCACCTCTGGGTGACTCGGGCCACGAAGCGGGCGATCTCGTCGATCACCTCGTCACGGTTCGTCTCGTTGACCAGCTCGTGGCGCGCCCCCTCGTACACCCGGATGGTGACGTCCTCACTCGGCATCGATTAGACCGCCGCCAGCGACGTGCGGTAATCGACGAACGGGTCGTCGTCGCCGTGGCAGAAGAGCACGGGCATCGTGAGGCGGTCGACCGCTTCCTGGAAACGGTCGAGCGCCACCATCTCCGCCTCGAGGAGGGGCCGCTTGTATCGCCCTCGATAGATCAGCGGGTCGGTCGCATAGCTCTGGACCGCCCCGGGATCTCGGGACATGCCGGAGAAATCGGTGGTCGCCGGGGGCAATTCGGGCTCGGCCAGGGCCTCGCGGGCCCAGGTCCAGTCGCCGATCACGGCTCCGAGCAAGCCGATGGCGTCGATGTCGTCGGGGTACCGTTGCGCGAACCGCGACGTCAGCAGGCCCCCCATCGAGTGCCCGATCATCACGAGGGGACGATCGGGGTGTTCCGACGTGGCGATGTCGACCAGCCGGCGTAGATCGGCGACCACGTCACCGAAGTCGGTGATCAGCGCCCGCTCGCCCTCGCTGTGCCCGTGGCCCATGTGATCCGGGGCGTAGACGGCGACCCCGTCGGCGGTGAGGCGCTCGGCGACGTGGGCGTACCGGGCGGCGTACTCGGCGTACCCGTGCACGAGCACGACGATCGCCTGCGGTGGCTCGGCCGGCAGCCAGCGTTCGTAGTGGATCGAGCCGACGGTCCCGGGGAAGCTGGGCATCGTCTTGGTCTAGCAGTCCGACGCCTTGGCCGGATCCAGCGGTCAGACGACGTTGGTGATCGCGCCCTTCTCGGCGCCCTGGGCCAGTCGTGCGTACTTGGCGAGCACGCCGGTCGTGTACCGCGGCTCGATCGGTGACCAACCCTCACGCCGACGCTCGAGCTCCGCATCGTCGACGAGGAGATCGAGCGCGAGCGTCGGAACATCGATCCGGATCCGATCGCCGTCACGCACGAACGCGATGGGGCCGCCGTCGACCGCTTCTGGCGCCACGTGACCGATGCAGAACCCCCAGGTGCCCCCGGAGAAGCGCCCGTCGGTGATCAGCGCGACATCCGCGCCGCGACCGACGCCCTTCAGCGCACCGGTGATGGCGAGCATCTCCCGCATACCCGGGCCGCCCTTGGGGCCTTCGTAGCGGATGACGATCACATCGCCGGGCCGGATCTCCCCGCCGAGCACCGCCGCCATCGCGCCGTCCTCGCCGTCGAACACCCGGGCCGGCCCTTCGAACGAGCGCTGCTCCTTCGTGAGACCGGCGACCTTGACCACCGAGCCCTTCGGCGCGAGCGAACCGGTGAGTACGTTGAGCCCACCCTCGGGGTTGATCGGCGTGGAGACCGGGTACACGACGGTGCCGTCCGGCGCGGGTGGGTCGATCTCGGCGAGGTTCTCGGCCATGGTCTTGCCGGTGACGGTGACCTCGTCGCCGTGCAGCAGGCCTTCGTCGAGCAGGTGCTTCAGCACGACCGGGACGCCACCGATGCGGTCGATGTCGGTCATGTGGAACTTCCCGCCGGGCTTGGTGTCGGCGATGTGCGGCACCTTGGCAGCAATGCGGTTGAAGTCGTCGAGATGGAGATCGACCCCGGCCTCGTTGGCGATCGCGAGGAGATGGAGGACGGCGTTGGTCGAACCGCCGAGCGCGTTCGCCAGCGCGAGTGCGTTCTCGAAGGCCGCCTTGGTCAAGATGTCGTGGGGCCGCAGTCCCGTCCGCAGCATCTCGACCACGGCGTGGCCGGCTGCACGAGCATCGTCGTCGCGTCGACGGTCGACGGCCGGCGGAGCCGCCGATCCGGGGATGGAGAGACCGAGCGCCTCCCCGATCGAACTCATCGTGTTCGCGGTGAACATCCCGCCGCACGCCCCTTCGCCGGGGCAGGCGTTCTTCTCGACCGCGAGCAACTCCTCCTCGCTCATGGTTCCGGCCGCCGTCGCGCCGATCGCCTCGAAGACCGACGTCACGTCGAGTGCCTTGCCGTCGAGGTAGCCCGGCAGGGTCGAGCCGTTGTAGACGAACACGGCCGGCAGATCGAGACGGGCGATCGCCATCATCATCCCGGGCATCGACTTGTCGCAGCCGCCGGTGGCGACGAGCCCGTCGAGGCGTTCGCCGTGCATCACCGTCTCGACCGAGTCGGCGATGACCTCACGGCTGACCAGCGAGGCCCGCATGCCTTCGTGACCCATCGAGATGCCGTCGGAGACGGTGATCGTGCCGAACTCGAGCGGCACCCCTCCTGCGGCGCGGACACCCTCCTTGGCCGCGGCGGCGAGGCGACGGATCGACAGATTGCAGGGCGTGATCTCGTTCCACGCCGAGGCGATTCCGACCTGGGGTTTGTCCCAGTCGTCCTCGCCGAGACCGACCGCGCGCAGCATCGCCCGAGAGGCCGCCCGCTGGATGCCGTCGGTGACGTCTCGAGACCGAGGCTTGATGTCGACGTCGGTCTCGGTTGGCTCTCCGGTGCCGGTCATGACGGTGAAGCTAGCCGCCGCCCCGTTCGTGGGGTCGGTTCGGTGCCACCTGCTCGATCGCGAGCCACGCCGCACCCAGCCCCATCAGCGTGCCTGCGATGGCGTCGCTCGCCCAGTGCACGCCGTGGATTCCGCTGGCGAGGGCCGTGCACACGATCGGCACGGTCAGGGCGCCGGCGAGGCGGCGCCGGCCGGTTCGCGAGGCGTACAGCGCCGCTGCGCCCCACGTGGTGGCCGTGCTCAGCGAGTGGCCCGACGGGTAGGCACGGCTCGAGTGGTCGGCGCGCACCTCGACCTGGGACTCGTCGGGTCGGTCCCGGTCGATCAGTTCCTTGCTCACGGGCTGCACGATCAACATCGACGCGAGACAGACGACCACCACAGCCCATCCCGTCCTCCCGTGGCGGGCGACCAGCCAGACCCCGGCGGGAGCGCCGACGACCAGGTTGCCTTCCGTGCCGGTCGTGGCCCGCACGATGTCGGCGAAGGTCGGGACCGGTTCGCCGAAGCTCTGGAGTCGACGGATCAGACCGATCTCGCCGGGCAGCGGACCGTCGACGGCGACCACGGCGACGGTGAGGCCGACCAGCACGCCCAGCGCCACCCATGTCGACACTCGCAGCGCCCGGGACATGGCGACGAACGTAGTGGCTTCACCGTGTGCGGGGTGCCGGGGATGTCGGGCCCACATCGTCGCCGGCGTCGCGTCGTCGCGAGACTGCAGCATGACCTCCGATCCGGCATCCCCCGACCGACCCGAGGGCGACATCCTCTCGATCGCCCCCTCCCCGTCGACACCGCCGCCGGGCTTCGTCCACGACGTGTACGACCACACGTGGCGGATCGATCGACCACGCGACCAGGTGTGGGCGTGGTTGTGTGACCCGTCGACGTTCACCGACGGTCAGATCCCGCCGTGGCGGGTGGAGTTCTTGACCAACGACGCCGGTGACACCGGCTTCGCACCCGGGGTCTACAACGCCCACGTCGGGCCGTTCATGGCCTTCGCTGGTGTCCTGGGCGAGATCGACGACCAGCGGTACCGGGATCTTCAGTACTGCTACGGCAGCTATGCCGTGAGCCACGCGCTGTTCCGACCGACCCGCCTGCAGTTCTGGGTCGAGGACGACCCGGCGGGTGGCACGGTGCTGCACCTGAAACTCGACACCTTCGTGCGTCGCCGCGCGCTCGGTACGTGGCGCCGCATGATGGCGGTGTTCTGGAAGCGGTTCGGGAGCTGGTGCGAACGCGCCGTCCCGAACAACTGGTTGCGCTGACTGTCGTCGTCAGCTCGGGCCGGTGACCCGCTCGACCACGTCGAAGGCGAGCAGCTCGGCCATCACGCCCACCGGACCTCCGTGACCATGGCCGCCGCCGTGACCGGCGGGCGGGCCGCCGGGGTGCTCGCCGCCCGCACCGTCGAACTCGGCCTTGCCGTGCTCGGCGACCGCCGCAGCCTCCTCCCGGACGTGGGCGTGGGCGGCAGCGAAATCGTTGCTGCTCATCCAGGCCTGGAACGCCTCCTCGGACTCCCACCGGGTGAACACGAAGAACTGCGACTTGCCATCGGTGGGGCTCAGGAGCAGGAACTCCTCGAACCCGGGCTGGTTCTCCACCGAACCGGCCCGCTTGGCGAACCGTTGCATGAAATCCTCGCCCATGCCTTCGGGGACCGTGACCGCATTGATCTTGACGACGCTCATGGCCACAGCTTCGCGCAGCTGAACGTCCGGTGTCGGGTCGACCTACCGTGTTTCGGACGAGGCAGCGCGGCGTACGAAAGGGCACACCCGTGGACGATGACTTCACCCTTGACGAGAAGGCCGGGATGATCGAGCACATGAACGACGACCACGACGATGCGTGTCTCGTCTACGCCCGGCACTACCTCTCGATCGACACGGCGGAGTCGGCGACGATGACCGACATCACGCGCGAAACGATGACCCTCGACGTCGAATTGGTCGACGGGTCCCGCCAGCAGGCGACCTACGCGTTCGAACGACCGCTCACCTCCGTCGAGGACGCGGCGATGTTCCTGGCGCTGATGGTCTACGAACTCGACGGGGACTGACCCGGTTCAGCTCCCGTAGTCCCAGGAGATCCGACGGTCGACGGCGACTTCGATGTACGCCGAGCCGGGGCGGGGCTCGGTCGGAAGATCGGCCTCGGCGACACCTCGGCTGGCGGCCCCCTTACGCATGAGCGCGAGCACCGAGTCGGGGTCGCGTCGAACCGCCGCCGTGCCCTGGATCATGGCGCCCTTGATGTCGCCCATCGTCGACCCGGATTCGATCACCAGCGAGACCTTGGGGTTCTGCTCGATGTTGCGGATCTTGGTCGTGCCGTCGACACAGCCGCAGTAGACACGGTCGCCGTCGCGGAAGTACCCGAGGGGCACGCTGTGCGGGTAGCCGTCCGGTGTGATCGTCGTCAGGATGATCCACCCGGGTTTGCTGTCGAGGAACTCGTTGAACGCGTCGAGGTCGAGGGATCCGGGCATGTCGCTCCTGGTTCGGTCGGCGTGAGGCCGACGGTACCCGCTGCGCGACGACGCCGACCCACCGGCCGCCGTGCGCGACGGGTCAGCTGATCGCTTCGACGTACTCGCTGAGGATCTGGTCGATCCAGGCCTCGATGCGGGCGTCGGTGAGATCGGACTGGCCGTCCTCGTCGAGTGCGAGTCCACAGAACCGGGTCTTGTCGGCGTTCGCCGCGCGCGAGGCGTCGAAGTCGTAGCCGTCCGTCGGCCACGAGCCGACGAAGCTGGCGTTGCTGTTCTGGAGCTTCTCGTAGAGCCAGCCCATGGCGTCGACGTAGAACTCGGCGTAGCCGTTCTGATCGCCGAGCCCGTAGAGGGCGATCACCTTGTTGCTGAGATCAAGCTGAGGCAGCGTCTCCTCGAGCTCCTCCCAATCGCCCTGGATCCCGCCGTAGTCCCAGGTGGGGATGCCGAGGATCACGAACTCGTAGTCGAGGATCTGGGCGACGTCGATGTGCTCGATGTCGTGCATGTCGACGCCGAGTCCGAGATTGTCCAGTCGTTCGGTGATCCGGCGGGCCACGTCCTGGGTGTTGCCGGTATCGGTGCCGTAGACCACACATGTCATGTTGCCGCTCATCGCCGGAGCCCTTTCTGTTTCGCCGGACTAGCGCTGCTTGTTAGGCAAGCCTATCTCCGGCCGGTCCAGAACCGACGCCGCCACCGCATGGCTCACCGGCCCGCGAGCACCTACCGTGCCCGGCATGCGGGTGGCCGTCGGTGGGATCGAGCACGAGACGAACACCTACGCGACGGCGTCGATGGGCATGACCACGCTCGGCGACTTCACCCAGCTGCGCGGTCCGGAGTTCGAGCGGGCCGCCGACACCCGGACCACGCTCGGCGGCTTCCTGGATGCCGCCGCTCGATCCGGATGTGAACTCGTGCCCACGCTGTGGGCGATGGCCGGTCCGTCCGGCACGATCGAGCGGTCGAGTTACGACCACTTGCTCGCCGAACTCCTCGAGCGCCTCCGGGAGGCGATGCCGATCGACGCTGTGGCCCTGTCGCTGCACGGAGCCGGCGTGGTCGACGGTCTCGACGATCTCGAGAGCGATCTCGCGCAGGCCGTCCGCGACATCGTCGGCGGCGTCCCGATCGTCGCCACGCTCGACCTCCACGGCAACATCACGACCGCCATGGCCGATGCGATCGACGTCATGCTCGGTGTGCACGAGTACCCCCACGTCGACTTCTACGATCGGGCGGTCGAGGCGATCGAGCTCCTGCCCGCGCTGGCCGCTGGGCGGATCACACCGACGACGTACGTCCAGCCGGTCCCGATCATGTTGCCCACGTCGACGACCGACGCCGGCTTCCCGGCCGCCGACATCCGCGATCGATGCCTGATCGCCGAGCGGACCGACGGCGTCATCGACGCCACGTTCTTCCACGGCTTCCCCTACACCGATGTGCCCGCGTCGGGCTGTTCGATCGTGGTGACGACCGATGCCGATCCGGAACTGGCCGCCCGCACCGCGAAGGGACTGGCTTCGGAGCTGTGGGATCGGCGCGCCGACTTCCTCACCGAGTCGACACCGCCGCCCGTCGCGCTCGAGCTCGCACGCCGGGCGAGCGAGCGGGCCACGCCGGTCGTGATCAACGAGACCTCGGACAACCCCGGGGGCGGCACCCCGGGAGACGGCACGCATCTCCTCCGCGCGATGATCGACGCCGATCTCGGGGATCGGGCGTGCTTCGGCTTCGTCTACGACCCGCGGGCCGCTGCGGCAGCCCACGAGGCCGGTTGCGGGGCGACCATCGACGTGCGGCTCGGCGGCAACCACGACGAGCTGCACGGCATCCCGATCGAGACCTCCGCCTACGTGAAGAACCTCACCGACGGCCGCTTCGTCCACACCAACGCGATGGTCGCCGGCACCCGGGCCAACCTCGGACCATCCGCCCGCCTGCAGATCGGTGGGCGCGGCGGTCTCGACGTCATCGTCACGTCGCGCCGAAGCCAGACGTTCGATCCGGAGGTGTTCACGCTGCATGGCATCGATGTGACGACCCGATCGCTCGTCGCGCTGAAGAGCAGCCAGCATTTCCGCGCCGGGTTTCGCGACATCGCGGCCGAGATCATCACCGCCGACGGGCCGGGCCTGACCACCCTCGACGTCACGGTCTTCGCACACGAACGCGCCGCCGGGCCGCACTGGCCCCATGACCCGACGATGACCTGGACCCCCTGACATTGCCGACACCGAACGCTCGAGGCCGATCTCGAAGCCTACGGCCGACTGGCCATGGCGCTGGGCCTCACGCCCCCGTCCTGAAGTGGGCGGCCGCCGCGAGGCTCGGCCCCGCATCGCAGGCTGCGTCGGCGGATCAGACCACGTGTCGATGGGGACAGCGAGTGGGCGTTGAGGGACTCGAACCCCCGACCCCCTCCTTGTAAGGGAGGTGCTCTAGCCAGCTGAGCTAAACGCCCGGACCGTCGGAGGGTACTCGCTCGCTGGTACGGTCCCGCCGGTGACCGACCGCCCCCACCGTCACACGACCGGCGAACGTCGACCCGTCGAGGTTTTGGTCTTCCAGGTCGATCCGGCCGACGTCGAGGCGTTCCTCGCGGCCGATCACGAGGTCTGGACCCTCGGCGAGGCCGACAGCATCGACGGTGCCGATCTGCCCTTCCTATCCAAGGAGGTCTGGCTGAACGACAACCGGCCCGGCGAGATCACGATCGTGTTCGTCTGGCCCGACCAAGCCACCTGGGATGCCGTCGGTGCCGGAGCCATCCAGTCTCGACTGACCGAGCAGTTCGAACGCCGGTTCACCCGTCCCTACGAGCTGGTGCGTGAGATCCACCTCGAAGAGGATCGCGGGCTGCACCGGTGGAGCCGCTTCGCGCGACCCGAGTGAGCGTTCGCCACGCACGGTGGCACCTCTTCCCCATCGATGTGAAATCCGTCACACTCGACACATGCAGGTCCGCGAGTTGCTCCGTCGCAAGGGATCCGGAGTCGCCACGGTCGACCCGGGTGCATCCGTCACCGCCGTGCTGTCCACCCTCGCCGAACTCGGCATCGGCGCCCTCGTGGTGTCCGCCGACGGCGCGCTGGTCGAAGGGATCGTGTCCGAACGCGACATCGTTCGTCGCCTCGCTCGCGACGGCGTGATCACCCTCGAACTGTTGGCCCGCGACGTGATGACCCATGACGTCGTCACCTGCGAGCCCGAGGCCCGGATCGACGAGATCATGTCGGTCATGACCGAGGGTCGGTTCCGCCACGTCCCAGTCACCGAAATCGGCCTCCTGATCGGCATCGTCAGCATCGGCGACATCGTCAACGCCCGAGTTCGCGAGCTCGAAGACGAAGCCCACCACCTGAGCAACTACATCAGCGGCTACTGAGCGCGGCCCTCGTCACCGGCGACCGGCGGGGCGATCAGACAGAACGGGTGCCCGGCCGGATCGGCCAGCACGACGAGCGGGTCAGCCGCGTCCGTGCTGCGATCATCGAGGACCCGTGCCCCGAGCCCGATGGCACGGTCGACCTGGTGCTGCTGCGCCTCCAGACCGGGCACGAAGAGGTCGAGGTGCATCTGGGCGGGCGTACCCGCTGCGGGCCAGGTCGGCGCCGGCAACGACGCGACCTGTTGCACTGCGAGTTTCGGGGATCCGGTGTCGTCATCCAACACGATGAACCCCGGATCGTCCGCCGGTCCCTGACCCGGCCGATAGGCCAAGCCCAGGTAGTCGCGCCAGAACGCCGCCAACGCCGGAGCGTCCTCGGCGTCGAGCACCGTGGCGATCAACCGTGGGAACTCACCCATCGCGCCGGGCGAACACGGAATCGGGCATGGGTCCAGTTCACCACACGGCGGAGTCACCGCCGGACCACATCACTCGTCCTCGACCGGCTCGGACTCCAACTCCCAGGTGACACGATCGACGAAGCTGTACGCCCAATCCTCCCCGGGTTCCACCGACCGCATGATCGGATGACCGGTCTCGAGGAAGTGGGCTCGGGCGTGACGGTTCGGCGAACTGTCGCAACAGGCGACGTGTCCACACGTGACGCACATTCTCAGGTGCACCCAACGGTCGCCGGTCTTCTGGCACTCGGTGCACCCGGTCGACGACGGCCGCACCGCCTGCACCGTGTCGAGATACGGGTACTCCTCTTCGTCGGCATCGATGTGGGTGACCACGATCGAGTCGGGGTCGGCGAGGCCGTAGACCTCATCGCCGTCGTGCTCGGGGACGGTGCCGAGCGTGCTCTGCGTGACGACATCCACCACCCGCTCGGGCACGGCGAAGATGCCGAGCAGATGTCCGATCAGCGCGTCGACCGTGGCGCCTTCGTCGGCGACGACGTGATCGACCACGCCTTCGGCCTGGAGTTCGGCCGCCTCGTGATTCGCGCTCACGTGGGCGAGCACGAAGGCGTCGGAGTTCATGATGCGGATCACCGACGCGATGTGGTGCGTGCGTTCGACGCTGTCGTCGGCGATCACCACCACCCGGGCGTCTGCGACACCGGCTTCCTCGGCGATCACCCGCCGGATGATGTCGCCCTGGATCACCCGGCGCCCCGACTCCTCCGCAATCCGACCCATGTCGGGATCGAGGGTCGTGATCACATAGGGCCGATCGGCGAACTCCAGCGCCGACGAGAGCTGCCGGGCCCGCTCCCCGTACCCGACGAGCACGACATGATCGTGGAACTCGGTGTGGCCGTGGACCGGCGTATCGGCGTCGAACACATTGCGGGGCGCGTTGTCGGTCGGAGCGAGACGGCCGGCGACCACGTCGGCCAGGCGGATGCCGAACGGGCTCAGCACCATCAAGAACACGGTGACGGCGATGAAGGCATCGGCGCCGCCGTCGATGCCGAGCGGCACCAGGCCGACGTCCTCCCCCGCCCGTTCGAGAACGAACGAGAACTCGCCGACCTGGGCGAGCACCAATGCGGAGGCGAAGACCACCGATCGAGGGCGACCGAGGATCGCCGCGGCAAGGGCCGTCGTCGCCACCTTGATCACGACCACCGCAGTCGCCAACCCGAGCACCAGCGCCAGGTTCTCGACCACATAGGTGAGGTCGAGCAGCATGCCGACCGACACGAAGAACGTCGCGGAGAACAGGATCTGCAGCGGCATGATGTCGCCGAGCGCCTGCGCTGACAGGCGGCTCTCGCTCACCATGAGGCCGGCGAGGAACGCCCCGAGCGAGATCGACACGTCGGCGAGGCTCGTCAGGTACGCCGTACCGAAACACAGTCCGACGACGGTCAACAAGAAGACCTCTTCGGAGCACGTGCGAGCCACCGCGTCGAGCACCTTCGGCACCAGCGTGCGGGCGACGACGAGCACCGCCACGATGATGCCGACCGCCTTGCCCAGCGCCCAGGCCAGCTCACCGGGGCCGGATGCTTCCCCGCCGAGCATCGGCACGACCAACACCATGGCGACGATCGCGAGGTCCTGGAAGATCAGGAACGAGACCGACACCCGGCCCGTCGGTGTCGCCGTCGTTCGCCGGTCGGCCAACATCTTGAGCACGATGGCCGTCGAACTCAACGACACGAGCAGTCCGGTGAAGACGGCGGTCTGCCAGTCCTTGCCGACCGCGAGCACGATGCCGGTGACGACGAGCGTGCTGGCGCCGACCTGGATCGCTCCGCCCCCGAAGATCAGCGACGCCAAGGATCGCAGCTTGTCGAGACTGAACTCGATGCCGATCGTGAACAGCAGCAGCACGATGCCGATGTCGGCCGCCTGATTGACCAGTTCGATGTCGTCGACGAGTCCGAGACCGTTCGGCCCGATCACGACACCGGATGCGAGGAAGCCGACGATCGGGACGGTGCCGATGCGCGCCGAGAGGTAGGCGATGATCGCACCTGCGACGGCCAGCACGGCGAACACCTCGAACGACGGCGGCGCAGCGGCGGCGAGCATCACCGCATTCTACGGAGTCGGACACTCCGCCGGAGGCGAACCGAGAGGTGGCGGTCAGGCGGGGGCGGGATCAGCCGATCAACAGCTGAGCGCCCTGGTGCATCGCCACCAGGTAGACGACCGTGCCGGACAGTGTCGCCGTCCCGGTGAGCCACGCCGGCACCCCGTAGGCGGCCGCCACGCCGCAGAATCGGCCCGACGGACGGAAGAACAGCACGACACCGGCCATGAGCCGCGAGTGGCAGATCCAGCGTGCGCACCGGTCGGCGAAGCCCGACGGCGACCACCACCGGCGGGACCGGCAACGTTCGGCGTACTCGGCGACCTGGGTCTGCACCCGACCACCCAGGACGAAGTAGGACCCGTCGGCCACGCTCAGCCGGAACAACCCCATGAGCAGGAACGGGACGAGTGGCAGGGTCGGTGCGGCGAGGGCGACGAAGACGGCCCGAGGGGCGAGGAACATGAGGAGGGCGGGCGTACTCAGCAGCAGCGGCGATGCGACCGTGCCGCCCAACCCGAGCACGCTCCAGATCCCGATCCACGCGCCGTGGGCCCCGGTCTGGCGAAGCCAGCCGAGGACCTGTCCTGGTCCCTCGAGGAGGGCCAGCGCCGTCATCGAGGCGCGTGTGCTCACGCACACAGCGTCGGCCGGAACCGAACCGAGATCAGTGAGCGGCGTTCACCGAGGGTCTGCGCCGCCGTCCGGTGCGATCAGCTGGCGACCACGACCTTGCTGATCACGCCCGTGAGCGAGATGGCGTACACCTCGCCGTCGAGGTCCTGCACGAACGACACGACGATCGCGCCCGGCGCATCGACACCGAAGCTGATCGGTCCACCCCACATCTCGTTCCATCCCCGCAGCTCCGGATTCGCCCAGTCCGACCAGAGGTAGGTGCCGTCCAGCCCGACGATGTCGGTGCCGCGGTAGACGAACCCTCCGGTCACCGATCCACCCTCGCCACCATTGGTCTGGTACTCGTAGACGGGCCCGACATGGCCGGGGATGTCGGGGTCGGAGCCGTCGAATCGGAGCGAACCCTCGAAGGTGTTCCAACCGAGGTTCGCCCCGAGCCCTCGGCCGAGATCGGCTTCGAGCCGGTTGAGCTCTTCGCGCTCGTCCTGGCCGACGTCGGCGACCCAGAGATCGCCGGTGAAGGTGTCGAAGCTGAACTTCCACGGGTTGCGCACGCCGTACAGGTAGATCTCGTCGGCACCGGAAGCACCCACGAACGGGTTGTCGGCCGGGACGCTGTACCCGCCCGCTCCGTCCGGGGTGATGCGCAGGATCGCGCCGAGCAGGGTCGACGTGTCCTGACCGTTCTCGCACGGGTCGCCGCCGCCTCCGCCGTCGCCGAACGTGGCGTAGAGATGCCCGTCGGGCCCGAAGGCGATGTGCCCGCCGTTGTGGTTGGTGGAGAACTGCGGCACGCGGATGACCTCGCGCGCCGCGCCGCTCGGAGATCCGGCGACGAGGTCGTACTCCCAGATCACCGAATCGTTCGCGAAGGCACTGTTGCGGCAGTCGAGCCCCGCAGCGGTACTCGGGGCGGTCAGCGACAGGTAGATCCGACTGCCGTCGGGGCTGATCGCGACGCCCAGCAAACCCTGCTCGCCGCCGCTGATGATGTCGTCATCGTCGATCACGAGGACCTGGGCCGGTCCGGCGTCCCAGTCGGGCGAGCCGGAGCCGTCGGCGGGCACTCGCCAGAGGAGACCCTCCTGGCCGGTGATGTAGATCGAGCCGTCGATCGGGTGAACTGCTGCGTCGGTCGTGGACTCCAGCCCGCTGGCGACGGTGCTGAACCCGAGGTCGAGTTCGCTCGGATCGATCAAGCCGGCGGCCCCGATGTTGAGGCGGTACAGGAACGTGACCGCCTGGGCTCGGGTGACGAGGTCGTCGGGCGAGAACTCGGTCGGGCTGGTGCCGGTGGTGATCTCTCGGGCGTACAGCCAGTCGATCGGCAGGGCGAAGAACCGCTCCCGGTCGACGTCGTCGAACGGGTTCTCCGGTGCACCGGCCGGCTCGCCGACCAGCCGGAACAGGAACGCCGCCAGCTCGCCGCGGGTCAAGAACCCGTCGGGGTCATAGACGTTGCCGGGCTTGCCGGTCGTGTAGCCGTTCTCCCAGAGCCAATCGACGGCGGCCCGGTAGAACGCGCCATCGACGAGATCGTCGAACGGGGCCGACTCGGTCGTGGCGGGTTCGCAGAGCATCCGGTGCAGGAAGGTGGCGAACTGCGCCCGGGTCACCGAGGCGTCGGGTGAGAAGTGGGTGTCGTCGGTGCCGACGGTGATGCCGTTGAGGAACGCCCAACCGACCGGGTTCGTGTAGAAGCGGTTGGGCTCCACGTCGACGAACGGCGTGGTCTGCACCGCTTGGGTGATGCAGGACCCCGGCGTGAACTCGTCGGAGAGGTCAGCGGATGCGGTGGCCGAGACGGCGGACACCACCAGGAGTGCGGCGACCGAAGCCACCCCGAGACGACGGATCATGGTCGCCGACAGTAGACCCACCGGCCCGCCGACTTGGGTCGCCCCTCAGCGCAGCAGCACGCGCGTGCCGCCCATCCCCGACTGGCGGATGACGGCGACGACGTCGAGGGCTTCCTGCTCGATCGGTGGCGGGTCGTCGGGCGAGAACCATCCGACGTCGTCGAGCTCGTGGGTGTGGATCGTGATCGCGTCGAGGTCGACGGCGTCGAGCAGGGCGCCCCGGAACACCGTCTCGATCCGACGCATCTTGGCGTCGAAGACGACCCACGGCTCCTGCTCGACCTCGATCCGCAGGCCGAGCTCCTCCATGAACTCCCGCACGACCGCATCCCCGGGGGCTTCCCCTCGGTCGATGATCCCGCCGGGCAACGACCATCCCGTCCGGTACACCGGCTTCACCATCAACCAGCGCCCGTCGTCGCGCTCGATGATCGCGACCGCCCCGGCGGTCCACGCCGGCGCGACCCGACGCACGATGAAGCGGCGGGCCGGGGTCGGGAGCTTGCCGAATACCTGGAGTGCCGTTCGGCGCAGCCGGCGGATCATGGCGACGGCTCCCGCCGGCGGGCGTCCACCAACGCGTCGAGGGCGGGACCGCTCGCGGCCACCGGCGTGCGGCGGGCGAGATGGTCGATCACCTCGAGGTCACGGCCGAAGGCGTCGACCACCTCGACCCCCGCCTCGCGGCACACCAGCATGCCGCCCAGGTAGTCCCACGGGCCGAGTGCGTCGTGGTCGAAGTCGACATAGGCGTCGAACCGACCGTCGGCCACCGCACACAGGTCGAGCGCGGCGGCGCCGTAGCAGCGGAACTGTGCCCAGCCGGGGTTCGCCGACGGGAGGGCGTTGATCGCAACGATCGAATCCGCGAGTTCGACCGGTTCGCGTCGGGTGAGCACGACCCCGTCCATCCGAGCCCCTCCGCCGGCGATCGCATCCCAACGAACCCCGCTGGCGTGGTCGTGCACCACTGCGGCTCGGGCCTCGCCGGCGTCGAGCACACACAGGCTGGTGGCGAACCACGGCAGGGGGCGCGAGGCATTGGTCGATCCGTCGAGCGGATCGACGACCGCGACCAGCTCGGCGGCCCGTGAGAGTCCGCTCTCCTCGCTGAGAACGGCGATACCGGCGTCGTCCAGCACCGCGAGGGCGGCGGCGTCGGCCGCCAGGTCGCTGGCGTACTGGCCCTCCCGCAGGCCCGACGGCCCCCACTCGTCATGGTCGACGAACACCGCGACCACCGCATCGGTCGCCCGATGCAACACGGCCAGCAGCTCGTCGTCACCCATCGCCGAAGTTGAGCACGCGAACAGCGCCGACGCTCGGACCCTCGCCGAGCCCGCCGGTCATGACCTGCGGGGTTGCATGGACCGCGTTTCGTGGCAGGCTTGACGGCGATGGCCGTCATCGATCTGCAGGGATTCGTCGCCGACCTGAAGGACCACGTCGCCGAACACGGCTTCCACGTCCACGACGAGCGCCACTTCATCGAGACCTACACCAACCGCCAGACCTGGGAGATCGACCTGCACCCAGACCGGGCGTGTGACGGTCCCCTTGACATGCACGTCGCCATCGAGGTCGATCCCCGGACCCTCATCTCGTTCGAGGACGAGGTCGTTCGCGTGGGCGAGACCGGCGATCCCGACACCGCGATCACCGTGCCGGTCACGTTCTCGTTTGCGCTACCTCCACTGCCTGCGGGTCCCGACCTCCTCGTGCTGGCGACCGACCTCGCCGCCATCGGTGGGATGGAGCTCCCGCTCGAGGTGAGCGCCGTCGACAGCTTCGCCGCCGTGACCGACGCCCCCGAGCGGGCGATCGCGATGGTGTCGCGGGTCGAGGTCAGCCTGAGCCGGATCTACCTCGGCCAGGAGGTGTTGTGCGACGTCCTCGATCGCTGCGCCCAGGTCGCGGAGTTCCTCCTGGACCGCGCACCGGTCTGGCTCGACGACACCCTCAACTGAGCGACCCGCACGACGAGGTCACGACACGTCCGCCCGCCAGACGGGCCACCGAGCGAACGGTCAGTCGGTCAGCGTGCGGAGCGCGTCGAGCGCTTCGTCGGCGTGGGCCAGCATGTTGGTCTCGCTGCGGATCGCCTTGACGAGCCGCCGATCGCTCCCGATCACGAAGGTCGCCCGCTTGCCCGGCAACGGGCCCATGCGCTTGGTGCCGAACTGCTTGTGCACGTCCTTCTCGGGATCGCTGAGCAGCGGGAACCCCAGGCCGTTCTTGTCGTCGAATTCCTTCTGCCGATCCACCGGATCGGCGCTGATCCCCACTCGTGACGCTCCGAGTTCGGCGAACTCGGATGCCAGGTCGCGGAAATGGCAGCTTTCCTTGGTTCAACCAGGGGTCATGGCCTTCGGATAGAAGAACAGGACCACCGGGCCGGCTTCGACGAGATCGCTCAACGACACGGACGAGCCGTGCTGGTCGAGCAACTCGAAGTCGTCGACGATGTCACCTTCGTTCACAGCAGGTCCCTCCCTGAGGACGGTGAGCGCACCCTAGCCCGGGTGCCCTGTGTCCGTTACGTTCCGAACATGGCCGACGGATTCGATCCTGTACGCGAGCTCGCACTCGCACTCCCCGAGACCAACGAACGCCTGAGCCATGGGATGCCGACGTTCTTCATCCGGGACAAGAAGACCTTCTGCAACTGTGTCGACGATCATCACGGCGACGGCGTCTTCGGCCTGTGGGTCGCCGCCGCCCCCGGTGTGCAAGAGGAGTTGGTCGCCCAGGAGCCGGAGCGGTTCTACCGGCCGCCCTATGTCGGGCACCGGGGCTGGCTCGGCGTGCGCCTCGACGTCGACGTCGACTGGGAGGAGATCGCGCAGATCCTCGAGGATGCCTACCGACAGGTCGCACCCAAGACACTGGTCCGCATCCTCGACGAGACGAACTGAAGATCGTTCAGCAGGGCGTGCTCCGCGCCACGAGCTTGTGCTGCTGGCCCAGAGGAGAGAGGTGAGGCCATGACCTACCCCGCGACGTTCACGCTCGACGCCCCCGAGAAGATCGCCCGATGGCGGCCGCTCGTGCAGTGGTTCCTCGCCATCCCCCACTTCATCGTCCTGTACTTCTACGGCATCCTCGCCCAGCTGCTCGCCGTCGTCGCTTGGTTCGTGATCCTCTTCACCGGCAAGCTGCCCGAGGGCATCGCACGGATCATCATCGCCTACAGCCGCTACAACACGCGGGTCACGACCTACGCCGGCTTCCTGCACGACCAGTACCCGAAGTTCGCCTTCCCCGACGCCAACGACGACCCGGGCGACTTCCCCGTCGCCGTCTCGTACCAACCGGCCCTCGACGGCCGGAACCGTCTGACCGTCCTCGTGCGCATGTTCTGGGCGATCCCCGCGCTGCTGTTCTTCTATGTCGTCTACCTGGTCGCCTGGATCGTGTGGTTCCTGGGCTTCTTCGTCGTGATCGTCCTCGGGGCGTGGCCGACCGGCATGCGCAACTTCGTCGCCGGGGCCCTGCGGGTCGGCACCCGATTCGGGGCCTACCTGTTCCTGCTCACCGACGAGTACCCGCCCTTCAGCGTCGACTGAGCCGGACGGCTCGGCCCCGGTTCACAGCTCGCCGCCGACCACACCGATCATGAAGGCGTACTCGAGGGCGATCTCCTCGAGACGGGCGAACCGGCCCGATGCGCCGCCATGCCCGGCGTCCATGTTCATCCGCAGGATCAGCGGCGCATCGCCGGTCTTGGTGTCGCGCAGTTTCGCGACCCACTTCGCCGGCTCCCAGTACTGCACCTGGGAATCGTGCAGACCGGCCAGGGCGAACAGCGGCGGGTAGTCGACCGGCTCGATGTTGTCGTAGGGCGAGTACGACAGCATGTAGTCGTAGAACGACTTCTCGTTGGGGTTGCCCCATTCGTCGTACTCGAACGTGGTGAGCGGGATCGACTCGTCCAGCATCGTCGTCACCACGTCGACGAACGCGACGTTGGCGACGATCGCGCCGAACAGATCCGGGCGCATGTTGACGATCGCCCCCATCAGCAACCCGCCGGCGCTCCCCCCACTCGCCACCAGCTGTGGTGTGGTGGTGACCCCCGTGTCGACGAGGTGTTGGGCGACGTCGATGAAGTCGGTGAAGGTGTTGCGCTTGTTGAGGAGCTTGCCGTCGTCGTACCAGCGTCGGCCGTACTCCTGGCCGCCGCGTACGTGGGCGATGGCGAACACGAACCCACGATCGAGCAACGCCAACCGCGCCGACGAGAACGACGGGTCCATCGTGATGCCGTAGGACCCGTAGCCGTACAGGTGGACGGGTTGAGGAACCGAGCGGTCGAGGTCTCGCCGGTGCACGAGGCTGACCGGCACGGTCACGCCGTCGCGCGCGGTGACCAGGATGCGCTCGGCCACGTACGCGTCGCGGTCGAAGTCGCCGAGTACCGGCTGTTCCTTCTGCAGCTCGAGCGAACGGTCGGCCAGCGAGAAGTCGTACACCCGCATCGGGGTGGTGAGCGAGGTGTAGCCGATGCGGACCAGCTCCCGATCGGCGTCGCCGAGCGAGCCGAGCCCGGCGGTGTATACCGCCTCGTCGAACTCGACCCGATACGCGGTGTCGGGGGCGTCCCACGAGATCACACGCACCCCGAGTACCGCGTCGCGTCGTTCCTCGATCACCATGGCGGCGTCGAACAGCCCGAAGTCCTCGACGAACACGTCGTCGGACGGAGCGACGACGTCGGCGGTCTCGTCCATCGACGCGATCATCCGCTGATCGGTGACCGCGATGCGATGGTTGGGCGCGTCGTGATTGCTGCGGACGTAGAAGCGGCCACCGTGATGGTCGACGACGTACTCGTGGTGGGCTCGCCGGGCCAGGAAGATCTGCGGCTCTTCGGCGGGCTCGGCCGCGGAGATCGAACGGATCTCGGTCGTCTCGGTCTGGAAGCTGCCGATCATCACGTACTCGCGGGACCGGCTGAGCCACACGCTGACGTAGTACTCGGCATCGATCTCCTCGAAGACCAGCACGTCGTCGGCCGCATCGGTACCGAGCGTGTGGCGCCACACCTGGAACGGCCGCAGCGTCGTCTCGTCCTGTCGGACGTAGAACACGGTGCGGTGATCACCCGCCCAGACCACGACCCCCGATGTGCCGGTGATGACCTCGGCGTGTTCCTCCTCGCCATCGAGATCCCGGAAGCGGACGTCGTAGATCCGGCGGCTCAGGGTGTCCTCCGCGAACGCCAGCGTGCGCCGGTCACGAGAGACGGCCAGTCCTCCGAGGGCGTAGTACGCGTGACCCTCGGCCCGTTCGTTCTCGTCGAGCAGCACCTCTTCGGGGGCGTCCATCGTCTCGATACGGCGGCAGTGGATCGCATACTCGCTGCCCTCCTCGAACCGCTGGTAGCGCCACACGCCGTCGCGAACCTGCGGCACGCTCGAATCGTCTTCCTTGATCCGGCCCCGCATCTCGGCGAACAGCTCGTCCTTGAGCGCCGCCACGGGTTCCAGGACCGACTCGGTGTAGGTGTTCTCCGCGTCCAGATGCGCCAGGATCTCCGGGTCCTCGCGAGCGTCGTCGCGCATCCAGTACCACGGGTCGACGCGGGCGTCGCCGTGGATCTCGATCGTGTGGGGGCGCTTGGGTGCGATGGGTGCGTCGGGCACGGGGGTTCTCCTCGACTCGGTCGGCCGGCTCGTCGGAACAGTCGTGGGCCCGGTGGGAATCGAACCCACGACCGAGCGATTATGAGTCGCCTGCTCTGACCATTGAGCTACGGGCCCAGCGGGACCCTACCGGCGAGAATCCCGGGCCGAGACGCGAAACGACCCGCACCGAAGTGCGGGTCGTGTTCTCTGCTCCGGGGGTGGGGCTCGAACCCACGACCTGCGGATTAACAGTCCGACGCTCTGCCAGCTGAGCTACCCCGGAAGGTCGGTTGAGGAGGGTATCAGCATCGGCCGAAACCGCAGCCTGAGTAGGGCTCGAATCTCAGGCCCCTTCGAGGTAGTCCCGGAGGCGGTCGGAACGGTGCGGATGACGCAGCTTGGCGAGCGTCTTCGCCTCGATCTGACGGATGCGCTCGCGGGTGACCCCGAACTGACGGCCGACCTCCTCGAGCGTGCGGGGCCGGCCGTCCTCGAGCCCGAAGCGCAGCCGCACGACCTCCTGCTCACGTTCGGAGAGCTCGACGAGCACGTCGCCGACCGCGGTCGCGAGCAGGTGGCGGGCCGCGACGTCGATGGGTGCCGCCGCGTTCTGGTCCTCGATGAAGTCGCCGAGGTTGGATTCGTCCTCGTCGCCGACCGGCGAGTCGAGCGACAGCAGGTCGAGTCCGATGCGGAGGATCTCCCGGACCTTCTCGACCGGTTCGTCGACTTCGGCGGCGAGCTCTTCGACCGTCGGCTCGCGCTTGAGTTCCTGGTGCATCTGCCGCTGGATGCGCTTCACCCGGTTCATGGCTTCGACCATGTGGACGGGGATCCGGATCGTGCGGGCCTGGTCGGCGATCGCGCGGGTGATCGCCTGACGGATCCACCACGTCGCGTAGGTCGAGAACTTGAAGCCCTTGGTGTGGTCGAACTTCTCGACCGCCCGCATCAGGCCGAGGTTGCCTTCCTGCACCAGGTCGAGGAGCACCATGCCCCGCCCGACGTAGCGCTTGGCGATCGAGACGACCAGACGCAGATTGGCGCGGATCAGCTCGTCGCTGGCGCGATCGCCGTCGCGGACCAGCCGCTTGTAGCGGGCGAGGTCGCCGGGCTCGAGTCGGTCGAGCTCGCCCGCCTCCTCCAACACCGAGAGGTGCTCGGCGGCTTCGAGACCCCGTTTGATGCGGGCCGCGACGCGAACCTCCTGGCGGGCGTCGAGGAGCGGGACTTGGCCGATCTCCTTCAGGTAGAGCCGGACGGGATCATCGGCGCTGCCGCCCTCGCCGCCTCGGGAACGGGATCGGCGGGTGCGGCGGGTGGGCTCCTCGACGTCGTCACCGATCGTCGCTGCGAACGCGGCGGCACGGGCGACCCGTTCGGCATCGACCGGCGGGGCGTCGTCGCCATCGGCGGGCGCACCGTCGGGCCGGTCGGGTACGACGATCTCGGCGGGCACCGGGGAGTCGAGTTCTTCGTCGAGCACGACGCCGGCGGCGGCGCAGGCACCTCGCAGCGCTTCGATCAGCTCCGGGTCGAGCTCGATGTCCTTCAGCGCGTGGACGAGCGCGTCCAGCGACAGGCGCCCCGACGGGCGCGCCGAATCGAGCAGGGTCCGGAACTCTGCAGCCGCTGGTTCGGGAAGCGGCACGGTCGGAGCGATGTCGGTCATGCTTCCCTCCCTTCGGCGTGTCGGATGAGCCACGGTAGCAATTGGGCGACGGCCGCTTCTCGCGTCTCTCGGTCCGAGAGCTGCTCGGTCTGGGTCTTCACCCACGCGATCGCCGTCGCGAAGCCTTGCCGATCCTCGATGCTGGTCGCACGTCGAGCGTCGAGTTGGAGGTCGCGCGCGACCCGATCCGCGGTGTTGCGAACCAGACCCGCGACCACGTCGTCGGCCTCGGCGTCGGAGGGGTCGACCGCCAGGCGTCGCAGGAGACTCGCGGCCCGATCCCCGACCCGGTCGGCCGCCGCCATCACGCCGTCGTGCTCGATCGCAGCGAACGCCTCTCGGCGGATCGGATCGGCGAACAGGGCGCTGCTGAGCCGCCCGCCGACCTCCGCGGGCCGGTGGATCTGCAACCGGATCGCTTCATCCTCGGGCGTGAGCCGGGTGCTCTCGACCCGAAACGACGCCTCGTCGTCGGCGACCCAGTCGTCCCAATCCGGTTCGGGCTCGTACTGGGGCTGGGGCCGAGCGGCGCGCGGTGCGCGGCGCTCGGCGACCAGCAGCTCGCGCAGCCGGGCGAGTTCGATGCGGGTGTGGTCGGCGATCTCGATGACGTACTGGTCGCGCACGAGTGGATCGGGATGCTCACGAACGACATCGAGCGCGGCTTCGGCGGCTCGCGCCTTGCCCTCGGGCGTCGACATGTCGCCGGCGTCGAGCACTCGGTCGAGCCGGAACTTCAGGAACGGCACCGCCTCGTCGACCGCCCGCTGCAACCCGGCGGGATCCTGGCGGGCGAGATCGTCGGGGTCGACCCCGGGCGGGAGCGCGGCGACGCGGATGTCGAGTTCGTAGTCCTTCTCCCAGGCGTAGACCCGCTCGGCGGCGGCGAGACCCGCAGCATCCGCATCGAAGGACAGCACGAGCCGGTTGGCCGAGAACCGTTTGAGGAGCTTGACGTGCTCTTCGGTGAGCGCGGTGCCGCACGTGGCGACGGCCCGACCGATGTCGGCGGTCGCGTAGCCGATGACATCGGTGTAGCCCTCGCAGATGATCGCTTCACCCGCCTTCACGATGCCGTCGCGGTGGGTGTGGAGGCCGTAGAGCACGCGGCTCTTGTCGTAGACCTCGGCCTCGGTGGTGGTGTTCTTGTACTTGGGGCCCTCGTGCCCGGGCAGGATCCGCCCGCCGAAGCCGACCCACTCCCCTCGTTCGTCGCTGATCGGGAACATCACCCGCCCGCGGAAGGCGTCCTGTTGACGCCCGGCCTTGTTGACGAATCCCAGGCCGGCGTCGCGCAGATCGTCGGCGCTGAGCCGGAGATGACGAGCGAGCTGATCCCAGTCGTCGGGCGCCCAGCCGATCTTGTAGCGGCGGACGAGTTCGCCGTCGTAGCCGCGGCTGCGCAGATATCCCCTGGCCTCCCCGGCGTCGGCGCCGCCGAGCAGGCGCTGGTGGTAGTAGTCGACCGCCTTGCCGACCGCTTCCTGCAGCGACTTCTTGCGACCCCGGCGTTGGCCCTCGCCGGCCGACGTGTAGCGCAGCTGGATGCCGTAGCGGCCTGCCAGGGACTCGACGGCACCGACGAAGTCGAGGTTGTCGATCTCCTGGACGAAGGTGATGGCGTCGCCGCTGCGGCCACAACCGAAGCAGTAGTAGACGCCCTTCTCCGGGCTGACCGACAGCGACGGGGTGCGCTCGCCGTGCAGCGGACAGCGGGCCATGAAGCTGCGCCCGGAGCGTTTGATCTCGGTGTGTTCGCCGATGATCGCGACGAGATCCGCGGAACTCCGCACGCGTGCGATGTCCTCGTCGTGGATCCCCATCGAACAGGAACCTAGCAGCGCCCTCCGACACCGCTTCAGGCGAATCCGGCGAGTCGATGATGCACGGGTGACGGCCGATTCCCACCATGGGGTCATGCGCCGTATCTGCCGAATCCTCGCCGTCCTCGCCGCCGCGTTCGTCCTCACCGCGGGGGCCTGCGACCCCACCAAGACCGAACTGACCGACGAGGGGATCGTCGACTCCTCGACCGGTGAACTCATCGACCTCGACGATCCGCCCGACCACAGCGACGATCCGTCCGCGTTGGAGGACGATTTCGACGACGGACTCGACGCTCTCGAGGGCTGTGGCGGATCCACGCCCTTCGCCGACACCGGAACCGGGCCGGCGACGATCGTCACGCCGCTCTACGTGAACGTGAACGGGGTGGCCCAGCTCTACCCGGACCCGGTCCCGGACGGATGTGCCGACTTCACCGGAGCGACGGTCACGGACGGCTTCTTCGGCCAGTGGGACCCCAACGCCGGCCAGGGCCGATCGACGACGCTGGTCGACCTGCCGGGCCAGATCAACGACGCCTGGGCGACGGCCCCGTGACCGGCTGACCCCGGGGTCGGGCCGTCGGGGCAAAACCTCACCCGGCGTCTCCCGTCGCCGACCTGTGGAGCATGACCCGCTCGTTCTTCGTGACTCCGGTGCTGCCCTTCCCGACGTCGGGCGGCGCCGACCTCCGGGCCTGGAACATCATCCAGGGTCTCGCGCGGCTCGGACCGGTGTCGGTCTTCGCCCTGGCCGATCGGCCGACCACCACACCCCCGCTCGACGACCTCCTCCGGTGGGAGGCCTCGCCGGCGCTGTCGCCGGCCGAGGTCGGCACCCGCCATCAGCGCATGTGGGCCGCACCGAAGCCCGGCACCCGGCTCTCCGACGCCTACGACGACCCGCAGACCGAGTCCCTCCTCGCCGACGCGCTCGAGGCCGACCGGCCCGACGTGGTGGTCATGGACGCACTGAGCGGTGGCGGCTATCTGCCGGTCGTGGAGCGCTACCGATCCTCGGCCGACCCCACGGTGCGGGTGGTGCACAACTCCCACAACGTCGAGGCCACCCTCGCCCGCGACATCGCGGACGCCGAGAAGGTCATGCCGCTGCGGGTCCTCCGCAAACTGCTGGCGACCTCGACGGAGGCGGCCGAACGGGAGCTGCTCGACGCGAGCGATGCTCTCTGGGTCTGCAGCGACACCGACGCCCGAGGGTTCGTCGAACACTACGACTACGACCGACCGATCGCCGTCGTGCCCAACGTCGTCGATGTCGAGAGCTACGATGAGCAGTACGCCGGACGCGATGCGAACCCCGGCAGCGGCATGGTCTTCCCCGCCACCTTCTCCTACCCACCGAACGAGGTCGGCGCCCGGTTCCTGCTCGACGAGCTCACCCCACGCCTCCCGGACGTGCCCCTGACGCTCGCGGGCGCCGGACCGCCGCCGAGCCTGGTCGATGACGCAGCGGGTCGAGCCCGAGTCACCGGGGCGATCCCCGACATGCGACCCGAACTCGCCGCCGCCGCCGTGATGGTCGTCCCCCTGTTCGAGGGTGGCGGCACGCGCCTCAAGGTGCTCGAGGGCTTCGCCGCCGGCCTCCCCGTGGTCGCGACGACCAAGGCGGTCGAGGGCCTCGACGTTGTGGACGGCGAGCACGTGTTGATCGCCGACTCCCCCGACGAGTTCGCGTCGGCCGTCCAGCGGGCGACCGACGCCGGGACCGCTGCGCGACTCCGGCTCGCCGGCCGAACCCTCGTCGAGGCGGACTACTCGGTGAGCGCTGTCGGGTCGAAGCTCGCCGCTGCGCTGGCCTGATCGAACCCGAGCCACCCCGCGGTCAGCGCGCCGAGTTCGTCGACCATCACCGTCGCTCCCGGCAGCTCGAGCCCGCCGCCGGAGATCAACCAGCCACCGGTGCGGTGATCGCCCGCCGTCGACGGTCGCGGGTCGTCGGGCACGACATCGGTCACCGACGTCCGCACCCGTCCGGGTCGACGAAGGCCCCAGACGGCGACGACGTCGCCGAGCGCGTCGTGTCGAGGTCCGGGAAGCGCTGCGTCGGTCCGGTAGACGGCCGTGAGTGCTCGCCGACCGGTTGCGTCGGTCATCTCCGACAACCGGGCGACCAACCAGTCGCACACCTCGTCCAGCTTGTCGGCCGGGACGATGCCCCGGCGCTGCCGGCCGACGAGGTTGACGCGAACCACGGTCGCCGGGGCGATGAGCTTCACGGTGGTGAAGGCGTCGGCCGTTGGCACGGGACCCTGCTGTCGTCGCAGACGCGCCTTGACGATCTTGGCGACCGCCTTCCAGCCGATCCGGGGGTGGCGGACCAACCAGCGGCGATTGAGCGCTCGAACCGTCGCCTCCGCCTCGGGACCGGCGTCGGGAGCGGTGAACATGCCGAGCAGGCTGAGCACGCCGACCCGCCGCGGATCCCCACCCCATGCGGCGACGAGACGGCCCAGCTGGTCGTCGAGGGCTTCCATCTCTGCGGCCACTCGGTCGCCGTCGGGGCCGTCGAACGGGGCTCGGTGGCCGACACAGTGGGCGGAGGCGAAGACCACCACGGTCACGTCGGCAGGGTGATCCGCCAACCACGCGCGCACGCCGTCGCCGAACGCGTCGCGCCGCTCGGCGACCTGATCCAGATGGCGACGAACCCCCGATTCGTCGTCATCGATCCGGTGACATTCGGCGAAGGCGCCGTGGGGCCGGTGGCGTTGGACCAGTGCCGCGAGCGGATCGCTCGACGCGGTCGGATCGTCGGCGTCGGCGCCGTGGGCCATCCAGTCGACGACCTCGTCGACTCCCGGCGTCGGTACGAACGGTGACTTCGGGACGTCGATCACGGTGGCAGTGGCGCCGAGGCGACCCAATCGGCTCCACCAGGTGTCGACCGGTCCCGGCCGGTCGCGGCGGATCATCGTCTGCTGATAGTCACCGGGCGCGGCCTGTTCGAAGTGGAACCGCCCATGGATGCCCGGAGGGGTACCCGTCGCGAAGCTCGACCAGTGCGCATCGTCGCCGAGCCCGGGATAGCCCTCGAGCGTCGTGCGGGCGCCGCCGGCGAGGATCGCCGCCAGGTTCGGCAGTCGCCCCTCGTCGAGCAGGTGGCTGACCGCCTCTCCGTCGACTGCGTCCCAGCCGACGAGCAGAA
Organism: Actinomycetota bacterium; assembly: GCA_039193795.1. Taxonomy (GTDB): domain Bacteria; phylum Actinomycetota; class Acidimicrobiia; order Acidimicrobiales; family Aldehydirespiratoraceae; genus UBA11606. The sequence continues at coordinate 27,575 of JBCCWI010000032.1, forward strand.
CTCGCTGATCCCCCGCCATCGACCGATCAGCCGACGGCCGGCCAGCCCTTCTCCGGCTCGACGTCGTGGATCGGGTCGAGCAACAGCAGCGACTCCATGTCGTTGAACGCCTGCAGGGTCGGCGCGACGTACGTGTCGGGCGCCGGGACCTCGGGTGCGGGCGGCGTGGGATCCTCCGACGCGGCCAACAACGACTGGGCGTGAGCCTGCTGCACGAACATGCTCACCGCTTCGGGGGCATCGGCGACGTCGGGGTAGGTGGTGCGGGCCCACTCGGCGAGCTGGCTCAGCGACGTGCCCACCGACAGGTGCTCCCAGATCACCGCGCCGACCCCGTCGGTCGAGAAGTAGACACCGCTGGCGAGGTCGACGATGACGACCTCGCCGTCGACGGATTCGTGCACGACATCGCCGCCTCGAACGGTCAAGGTGGTGGTTTCGGTGATCATCGGGGCCTCCTGGGAAAGATCCCGACTCCATCGTCCACCCGATCCCTCAAGTTGAGGCTCCCGGGGGCGAATGGATCACATGGCGAACCGACCTGCCCCGTCGATGGGCGCTGCGCGCAACGTCGCCGGGTCGTTCGGCTATTCGCTACGCGAGAGCTGGGCCGCGAGCCGGGCCGAGACGATCGGCACCGTCGCGTCGCCGCTGCTCCAGAGTGTGCTCCCCGCCGGCCTCGCGCTGACCCTGCGTGGGCTCGTCAACGCCGTCTCCGACACCGCCGACGGAGGGGACGGCGCGATCGGGCTGTGGGTCGCGCTCAGCCTCGGCCTGTCGGCGCTCCTCGCCACGACGTCGGCCCTCCAGGCGTACTTCGCCGAACGCACTGTCGAAGCGCTCGACCATCGCATCGGGGTCGGCGTGCTCGAGCACTCGGCCTCGCTCGACTTCACCTACTTCGAGGACCCCGAGTTCCAGGACACGCTGTCGTTGGTTCGCAACAGCCCCGGCAAACACGTCCACGACGTGCTGATCAAGGGCCTGCGGTCGGTGTCGTCGGTCATCACGATCGGCAGCCTCCTGTTCGTGCTCGCCCGGATCGAGGCTCGCCTCGTCCTGTACCTGATCCCGCTGTCGATCCCCTTCATGGTCCATCGCTGGTGGCTCGGGAGGATGCGCTACGTCGCCCAGGTCGAACAGAGCCGATCGCGTCGGTGGGTCCAGTACTTCTCCAACCAGTTGATGCAGGGCACGACGGTGCCCGAGACCCGCGCCCTGGACGCTGCACCGCTCTTCATCGACCGGGCCGACACCCGCCTCGACGAGATCCGGGAGACGAACGCGCGGGTCTACCGGCGCCAGCTCGCGAGCTCGATGCTCTTCAACGTGCTCGCGCTCGCCCTCGTGCACCTGGCGCTGTTCCAGGCGGCCGACCGGGCCGGCTCGGGTGATCTGACCATCGGTGACGTCGCCACGTTCGCCACCGCCGCCGTCGGCATGCGGACCGCCCTCGACGCACTGTTCAACAGCCTGTCGTCGCTGCGCTGGCACACCGCCAGCCTCGACCACCTGCGCTCGTTCTTCGCCATCCCGCCGGCGGCCGCCCGTTCGGCGATGACGCCGCCCACACCGGCCCCGAGCGTCGCTGAGGACACGGTGCTGCAGGTCGACGACGTGACCTTCGCCTACCCCGGCAGCGATCCCGTCCTCGACGGCTTCTCGCTCTCGGTCGCTGCGGGCGAGACCGTCGGCATCGTCGGGCGCAACGGCAGCGGCAAGAGCACCCTGGTCAAGCTGATCGCCGGGCTCTACACCCCCGAGTCGGGCTCGATCGTCGTCGATGGGCTCGACACCCGCACCACCGAGGTCGACGAGGTCTGCCAGAACCTCTCGATCGTGTTCCAGACCTTCGCCCAGTACAACGCGACCGCCGGCGAGAACATCGCGCTCGGCGACTGGCGGCGCCTGCTCGGCGACCAGGCGTCGATCGCCGAGATCGCCCGACGGGCGGGCCTCGTCGACCTGATCGACGGACTCCCGAGCGGCTACGACACCCTGCTCGGGCGCCAGTTCGGCGACGTGTCGCTGTCGGGCGGGCAGTGGCAGCGTTTCGCGATCGCCCGCGCCTTCGCCCGCGACGCATCGCTGATGATCCTCGACGAGCCGACCGCCTCGCTCGACCCCGAGGCCGAGTACGCGGTCTTCCAACGCTTCACCGAACTCGCCGAGGGACGGGCGACGCTCCTGATCTCGCATCGGTTCTCGACCCTGGCACTCGCGGACCGGATCGTCGTGCTCGACGGCGGCCGGGTCGCAGAAGAGGGCACCCACGACGAACTCATGCACCTCGACGGCACCTACGCCGATCTCCACGGCCTGCACCACAGCGGCCGGGCCGGCAAGCAGCCGTGAACCCCGACGCCGCGCTCGCCCGCTTCGTCCTCGCTCCCGATCTCGACGACGACGCTCGGCTGATGCTGTGGCGGATCTGGGCCGACGCGGGCGACATCGACGACCACTCGACCGCCGCCTACGACCTCTTCCCGGCGGTGTACGCCGCCCTCCGGGATCTCGACGTCGATCATCCGTGGCTGCCGCGTCTCAAGGGCGTCTACCGCCAGGCCTGGACCCGCAACACCCTCCAACGTCGGACGGTCGGCGAGGCCGCGACGATCCTCGACGACGCCGGCCTCGACCACCTCCACCTCCGCTCGTGGGCGGATTCGCCCGAGCACGACCTCCCGTTGAACCAACCCACACCGCGCGTGGTCGTGCGATGGGAGGACGCGGGCCGGGCCCGTGACGCCCTCGTCGACGCCGGGTGGACGCCCGGCGAGCGTGCTGCGGGCGGCCTGGGTCATCGCGGTGTCCTGCAGCGCTACGACCAGCCGTTCGACCCACCCGAGTCGGGGGCGACCATCCGCCTCACCGATCACGCCACGCCCGGTGAATCCGGGCGAGAACGATCGGCCGCTGCGTGGGCACGAGCCGTCCCCGTCGGGCGAGGACGAGCCCACCAACTGCACCTCGACGACCGGATTCGCAGCTTCGTCAGTGCGCAAGGAACCGCCGCCGACTCGATGGGGTGGATGATCGAGCTCACCAACGCCCTCCGCGACCTCGACGGGACGGCGGCCACGACGCTTCCGACCGCCGCCGAGTCCGCCACAGCGGCCCGTGAACGGATCGCGATCTATGCCGAGATCACCGGCGACCACATCGACGTGCACGATGCCGAGACCGAGCCGGACCCACCGGGCGTGCTGAGCCTCGCCCGCGAAGAGTGGCGCGCTGCGCGCCGCCTCGGACTCGGCCCGTCGGCGATCGCTCGCCACACCCCCACGCTCGCCCGGTACGGCCTCGCCCGAGCCCGCCGTCGAGCCGGCCGGGTTCGCCGACGACTGTTCAGTCCTGCGCCCGCTGGCGGTGGAGGTGCTCCCGCAGCGCCTTGAGCAGCGCGGGGTTTCCTTCCTCGGAGCGGGTCAGGCCCATGTTCGAATTGTGCAGGCGGCGGCGGTAGACGATCTGATCGATCATCGTCGACTCGACCTCGACCGCCCGGGCACGCGCCTGCCAATCGATGTCGACGCTCTGCGACTGCGGCGCGAAGGGTCCGATGCGGTCGATCGCCGGACGGCGCATCATCACACTGACCGTGCTCCACGACTCGATCACGTCCTGCATGATCGGGTGCCGGGCGCGGTAGTCGTCGTCGGTCTCCTCGTCGTAGAACTGCTCGGCCTTGCCGTAGACCGCCTCCAAACTCGGCTCGGCGGCGAGGAGGCGCAGCTGCGACTCGGTCTTGTCGGGTAGCCACAGGTCGTCGCTGTCGAGGAAGGTGATCAGGTCGCCGGTGGCTCGATCGAGCCCGAGGTTTCGGGCGGGACCGATCCCGGCGTTGTCCTGACGCAGCGCGATCACCCGTCCGCCGTAGTGATCGGCCAGCCAGGGGCCGACCGGCTCGGCGGAACCGTCGTCGACGACGATGATCTCGTCGATCGGATGGGTCTGGGCGAGGGCGCTGTCGATCGCCTCGCCGAGCAGACGCGTCGAGCGGTCGAAGACGGGGACGATCGTGGAGATCCGGGGCGACTCAGGCAACGGGGGCTCCTTGGGCGAGGTCGGCCAGCAGGGCCTCGATGACGTTCGGGATGGTGGAGACCTCCGGACCCGAGTGCATGACGAAGCTCGGCACCCGCTTGGCGAGGGCGGCCATCGTCGCGAATGCGGCGGGGCCGCTGTCGGGCAGCTGGAACATGGAGGTCGGGGCCAGGGCCTTGAGGGCCGCGCCGCCCGAGATCGGCTCCACCCGCGTCGGCCCTTCGGGCACGACGGTGGGCAACAGGATCGCCCGCAACGGTGCCGAGGTCATCAGCGCCTCGGGCACGTGGTCGTGGAGGAACATGAGCTGCTTCTCCTCGCCGATGCGCTCGTGGTTCGAGATCCACGGGCGCATGTGTGGGAACCGGGCGAGATCGGTCTCGCCTCGCAGCTTGCCGGTGCTGTACAGGCTGTGGACCTGCGGCTGGTCGCCGGCCTCGACGATGCAGTAGTCGTCGCTGAGGTAGCCGAGCTGACTGCCGAGACAGGCCAGGGCCGAGGTCGACTTTCCCGACCCGCCCTTGCCGGTCAACAAGACGGCGCCGTGTTCGTCGCCGACGGCGGCCGCGTGGACACAGTGCTTGGCGTTGTCGGACAGCCACCAGTTCAAGACGCTGCGGAACGGGGCGCCGAAATCCCAGAGCGGCAGGGCCGTGTGGTCGGCGATCCACACCCAGGCACGGGCCTGTTCGCGGTCGTACATCGCCAGCACGCCGTCCCACGGGATCGCGATCGCCCGACCGCGGTCGGTCGTGAGCTCGGGGATCTCGTGGCGGGTACCGAGGTTCGGTACGCCCGCCGCCCGCATCACGAACCGCAGCAGCGGCGTGAGGTCGGCGTCGGCGGCGGCACCGTCGAGCACATCGACCCGGAGACCGTCACCGGCCGCACCCGTGCCGCGGAGATGGCCGAGCGCCTGGGTGAGCGGTGGGCGGGCGTCGGCGCCGACGAAGCGGAATTCGACCGTCGCGCCGGCGATGGCGAACGAGTCGGTCTCCACGCTGGCGCCGTTCTCGATCGCCCGCTCGATGCTGCGCGACAGCAATTCGATGCCGTCGAGACGTTCGTCCGGTGTGCTCATGTTCGGTCCGATCCCACGTAGCGAAGCCACGCTTGTTTCTGGCTTTCGAGGTCGGTCGTCTCGTCGACGCGGTGCCAGTCGATGTCGCCGCCGTCGGCGGCGATCGCGGGACGGCCGGCGCGCACCTTCACCTCGGCCATCGCCGCGGAGGCGAGGGAACGGCCGGTGCTGCGAATGGTGTCGCGTCCACAGGTCAGGAGGAACCCGCTCGACCAGCCGTCGGCCGCCCGTTCGTCGGAGCGGCTGCGGGCGACCCGTCGGTTGAGACCGAGCCAACCCGGCACCCGGCACAGCTCGCTGATGACCGGCCGGGGCACGGGCGTGTCGAGCATCCGGGTCACCCGATCGAGCACCGACGCACTGAGGGTGGCGAGTCCGGAGGCACGCGCCCGCTCGATCAGCTCGGTCCAGTCGATCGACGCGCCGCGGACGGCCGCATCGATGTCGCTGAACCAGATCAGGCGCCGCGCCCCACCGAGCCCGGTGTGCGAGGTCAGGTGCAGCAGCGTGTCGACGGCGTCGAGGGTGGGCAGCGGCCCGCCGAGCGCGTCGAAGGTCTGGCGCCGGGCGATCATCGCCTCGACGTCCCAGGCGAAGTGCTTGCGTTGGGTCTCGAGGGCGATCGGGTGCCAGTGGAGATCGATCACCATGTGGTAGTCGCCGAGCGGCACCTCGCCGACGCCGTGTTCGAGGAAGCCCTGCCAGTTGGCCGTGAGCGCGGGTTGCCCGGCCGCTTCGAGGGCGGTCATCACCTCGGCGAACTCGGATCGATGGACCAACACGTCGAGGTCGACATAGGTCCGGGCCCGCCCGTCGTAGAGCGGACGCAGCGCCGGCCCCTTGATGATGACCCAGCGCCCGTCCGTGACGTCGTCGAGGACGGGGGCGATCGCCTGGGCGGTCTGCGCCACGCGGAGGTTGCGAGCCCGACCGAGCCGGCGGGCCTCGACCAGTCGTCGACGGGCGTCGTCGTCCAACCACGGGAGGGCCATGAGTTCGTCGAACAAGAGCGCTGCGACACGATGCTGCTCGGCGAGCGAGACCAGCGTCGCCCCGCCGTCGTCGGCGACGGGCGCATCGTCGCCGGTGTCGTCGCCGATGCCTCGGCTTCGCTGCAGGAGACGCAGCAGCAGTTCGCTGGCCTCGTTCGTGACGGTCATGGGTGGTTCGATCCCGCGCTCGAAGGTGAGTCGTATGACCCTTCAGCCGTCGGCTGGGGCTCCGTACAGTTGAGGGTCCGGGCCGCCGCCGGGCCCGAGGAGACACCATGAACGCTCGCCTTCGCATCGGGTTCGCCCGCCCGGACCATCCCGACGACATCCGGGTCATGGAGTTCGCGCTCCGCAACACATCGCTCGCAACGCGATTCGCTCAGCTCGTCGACCGGGCGAGTGTCCCGGGCCATGGCTTCCTCACGTCGTGGTCGATGGGGGCCGAGACCCCCGACGTCGACCGCGACGTCGCCACGCTCAACGGCCACATCGACGCGTTCAACACCGGCAACGTCGGCACGGCGCTGATCGACCAGCGCGTCGCGACCACGACGGTCGACCGGCGTCAGCTCAACGACATCCACGAGCAGTTCGAGGGCCACCTCAAGGCGCACCAGTCCGGTCGCACGGACCTGGTCGCCGGCCCTCGGCCGATCATCGACGCGCTCCACGGGGTGAACCTGTCGGTGCACCGACTCGAGGCCTCCCTCGATCGGGTCAAGAACCCCGGCGTGGTCTACAGCTACTTCACCGCCTCGGTCGCCGCCGACGGATCGGCGGTGAAGGAGCCCCTGGAGGACACCGACTACGCCGACTTCACCATGGAGGAGCACTTCGGGATCCTCTACGCGAACTACGCGACGACCGGCAAGAACCTCCAGCACATCTTCTGGACCGAGGACTACGAACTGCTCGAGGCCGGCGGCGCGAGTCCTCAGCAGGTGTTGTCGTCAGGCGTGCTCGCCCAGTTCAACAGCCGCCGCAAACGCCACGAGGACGAATGGGCTCGGTTCGCCCGTTGGTTCGACGACAACGACATCGCCCGCTACGGCTACCGGCTCGACGACGAACGCAACAGCCTCGGCATGCTCAAACTCGGCGCGCTCGTCCCGAGTGCGGACACGCGTCGCCACTACAGCCGGCTGCGACGCCACTGGGACGCCCGCTCGTTCGTGAACGACTTCGCGCCCTACCGCCACGTCGCCTCGATGACGATCGAGGGCTGACGCTCAGGCCAGACGCTCGGCGAGGTAGGTCTCGAGCTGGTCGATCGACACACGGTCCTGCTCACGACTGTCGCGCTCGCGCACGGTCACGGCCCGATCCTCGAGCGTCTCGAAGTCGACGGTGACACAGTACGGCGTGCCGACCTCGTCCTGACGGGCGTAGCGCTTGCCGATCGACTGGGTCTCGTCGTAGTCGACCATCCATCGACCCTTGATCGAATCGAAGACCTCCATCGCCGTCGGCGTCAGCGTGTCCTTCTTCGACAGCGGGAGCACGGCCACCTTGTAGGGAGCGAGGCGATGGTCGAGCCGCAGCACGGTGCGTGTCTCGTCGTTGACGATCTCCTCGTCGTAGGCGTCCATCAGGAACGCCATCGCCGTGCGTGTCGCACCCGCAGCCGGCTCGATCACGTGCGGGACGTAGCGCTCGTTGTTGGCCTGGTCGAAGAAGTCGAGCTTCTCGCCGGAGTGGGTGGCGTGCTGGGTCAGATCGAAGTCGCCTCGGTTGGCGATGCCTTCGAGCTCGTCCCAACCCCACGGGAACAGGTACTCGACGTCGCTCGTGCCCGAGCTGTAGTGGCTGAGTTCGTCGGCGTCGTGCGCCCGCAGCATCAGCTTGTCGGGGCTCATGCCGAGGTCGAGGTACCAGTCCATCCGGGCCTGGCACCAGTACTCGTACCACTGCTGGCTCTCGGCCGGCGGCACGAAGAACTCCATCTCCATCTGCTCGAACTCGCGGGTGCGGAACACGAAGTTGCCGGGCGTGATCTCGTTGCGGAAGGACTTGCCGATCTGGGCGATGCCGAACGGCGGCTTCTTGCGGCTCGTGTTGAGCACGTTGGCGAAGTTGATGAACATGCCCTGGGCCGTTTCGGGCCGCAGATAGACCTCGGCGGCGGTCTCGGTGACCGGCCCGGCGTGGGTCTTGAACATCAGGTTGAACTCGCGCGCCTCGGTGAACGCACCCGAAACACCACAGGTCGGGCACAGCTCGGGGTCGTCGAGCTTGTCGAGCCGGTGACGGGCGTTGCAGTTGGTGCAGTCGACCAACGGGTCGGAGAAGTTGGCGAGGTGACCGGACGCCTGCCAGACCTGGGGCGGCGACAGGATCGACGCGTCGAGGCCGACGACGTCGTGACGCTCCTGCACCATCGATCGCCACCACGCGTCCTTGACGTTGCGCAGCAACAGCACACCGAGCGGGCCGTAGTCGTAGGTGGAGCGGAATCCGCCGTAGATCTCCGCGGACTGGAAGACGAAACCCCGTCGCTTGGACAGGTTCACGATCTTGTCGAACAGTTCGGGGTCGGGGGAAGCGGCGGCGCTCATGGGGGCTGAGGTTACCGGCGCGCCCCTCCGCCATGCGCCACTATTGGGCCCGTGCAACCCGTCGCTCCACCGCCCCCGTCGCCGGCACTGTTGAACCCGACCGCCGTCGTCGGGCGCCGCATCCTCGCCTGGTTCGTCGACGCCGTCATCGGCACGATCCTCGTCGTCGGGTACGCAATGGCGACCTACACGAACACCGAGATGCCGTCGTCGCTCGCCGCCGACCTGCAGTGCGAGCAGATCGACCGGTTCTCCGACGACTTCTGCTTCACGATCAACGAGACGGTGATCGTGGGCACCAGCGGAGACAACGCCGTGATCCTGGTGTTGTGGTTCGTCTGGGTGCTGCTGGCCACGGTGATCCTTCCGTCGATCACCGGATGGAGCGTCGGCAAGCTGGTCGCCGGCATCCGGGTCGCCAAGACCGACACGCTCGAGAAGGCCGGGTTCGGGGCCAACCTCGTGCGAGCCCTGGTGTGGATGCTGGACGCCTTCCCGTACTTCCTGCCCGGGCTCGGTGGCGTCCTCATGCTGGCCACCGACAAGAACCAGCGGCTGGGTGACCTCGCCGCCGGCACCGTCGTGATCCGAGCGGAGTCCCTGGGTCGTCCCCCGGTGGCGGTACCCGCACCCACCACCCCGCCGCCGGCGGGTGCGTTCACCCCACCGGCACCCGCGACGCTCGATCCGTCCCCGCCCGGCCAAGTCGCGCCCGCCACACCCCCACCACCGGCCGGTCGGCCCGTGTCGGCGCCGGCCGGGTCGTCGATCTCGCCGCCGCCCCGCCCGCCGGGCGTGACACCACCGCCACCGGCGGGTGGACTGATCAGCACCCCGCCCCCACCACCGCCGGGTGGCCCCGCCGCCACGCCCCCGCCGCCGACCGGGCGTCCGTACGGAGCCCAACCGCCGCCACCGCCCGGCCAGGCACCGGTCGCGCCGGCAGGTACGCCGCCGCCCGTCTTCCCACCTCCCGCCGCTCCACCGACTCCGGCCGATGCGGGCGACCTCGACCCGACGATCGTCATGCCGGCGGTCTCGCCCGACGCTCCTGCCCGAACCGAGGACGAGCCCACCACCGAACACGACCCGGTCGCGAACGCCGAACCGACGACACGACTCGACGCCATCGACGCGGCGGACGGACTCGACGACGCGGTCGAACCCGTCGCCCCGACCGGACCTGAACCCGAACCCGATCCGCCGGCGCCCCAACCCGATCCGGAACCGGAACCCGCCGCACCCGAGCCCGAGGCGCTCGCGGAACCCGAGTCGGCGCCGGCACCCGAGCCGGAACCGGAACCGGAACCGGCACTCGACGCCCCGGCCAGTGGGCCCGAACCCGCTGCGTCACCGGAGCCTGCGGCCCCCGAACCGGCCGCACCGATGGGGGTTACGCCCCCCGCACCCGCACCCGCACCGACGGAGCCCCCGTCGACCGCTCCTCCACGAGCCGGGGTCGACGCGCCGATGTGGGACGACGCCCGCGACACCTACATCCAGTGGGATCCCGACCTCGACCAGTGGATGGAGTGGTCCGAGTCCCAGGGCCGGTGGGTCCCGATCAGCCGGTGACGGCGCCGCCCGGTCAGTACTGGGTCTGATCGAGCACGGCCACCGCCCGGAGCCGCCGCTCCAGGTGGTGCTCCATCAACGCCGTCGCAAGCAGATCGACCTCTCCGGTCGCGGGCCCGACCGGCTCGGCGAGCACTCCGCTCAGCCCACCGCCGAGCACCCGCCGCATCAGATCGATCGCCTGAGGCGAGACGGGCCGACCCCGTCGGCAGCGATGGCACAGCACCCCGCCCTCGTCGAGGTCGAACGCCTCGATCGGGTCGGTGGCACCACACGACACACACTCGTCGAGCGCCGGCATCACACCCTCGTGGGCGAGCAGCTTCAAGAAGAAGGCGGCGACGACGAGCGCCGAGTCGTGCTGATCGAGCGTGCGTAGCGCTCGCACCAACATGACGTGCAGCTCGCGATCGGGCTCGCGGTCCTGGGCGACCTGGTCGACGGCCTCGAGCATCGCCTGGGCACGAGCGAAGCGGTCCGGGTCGTCGCGCAGCGACGTGAACCGGTCGACCGTCTCCACCTGTGTGATCGTGTCGAGGTCGCCCTTGCCCCGGTAGAGCTGCACCGCGACGTGACTCAGAGGTTCGAGACGGGCACCGAACTTCGACTTGGTGCGACGCACCCCCTTGGCGACACCACGAACCTTGCCGTGATCGTGGGTGTGGAGGCTGACGATGCGATCCGCTTCGCCGAGCTTCCAGGTCCGCAACACGACGGCGTGATCGCGGTAGAGGCTCATGTCAGGCCTGGTCGACCCCGCCGAAGCGGCGGTCGCGCTTCTGGTACTCCAGCACGGCGCCGAGCAGCGCGTCACGGCCGAACTCGGGCCACGGCGTGTCGGTGAACAACAGCTCGCTGTAGGCGAGCTCCCACAACAAGAAGTTGGAGATGCGGAACTCCCCCGACGTGCGGATCACGAGATCGGGGTCGGGCATCTCGGGGTCGTACAGCTCTCGGGCGATCGTCTTCTCGGTGATCTTGCCCGCCGGCGTGCCCTGCTCGACGATGCGGCGCACCGCGTCGACGATCTCGGCCCGTCCGCCGTAGTTGAACGCGATCGTGAAGGTCAGCCCCGTGTTGTGCTTGGTCAGCTCGGCCGACTCGTTCATCCGCTTGATCAGCCGCTTCGGCACCCGCCAGTCACGGCGCCCGACGAATCGGATGCGAATGTTGCGCTCGTGCAGCTCCTGCTGGCGCCGGAGGAGGATCTCCTCGTTGAAGTTGATCAGGAAGCGGACCTCGTCTCTGGGGCGCTTCCAGTTCTCGGTCGAAAAGGCGTAGACCGTCAGCCACTCGACACCGATGTCGTCGCAGGCATCGACGACTTCGAAGAGGCTGTGCTCGCCCGCCTTGTGTCCCTCGGTGCGCGGGAGACCTTTCGACTGGGCCCAGCGGCCGTTGCCGTCCATGACGCAGGCGACGTGACGCGGAATCAGCGCCGGATCGAGCGACTCGAGGTTCACCCCGGCAACCTACCCCGGCGCGCCCGGGGGAACGCGGTCCCTTAGGGTGCTCGCCGGAGCCGTTTCGTGTCCTTCTCAGATCTCACCACCGACGCACTCGAACAGGTCACGTCGGCGCTCCCCTCCGGTGGAGAACGCCGTGACGGACAGGTCGAGATGGCGCGTGCGGTCGCCGATGCGGTCGCCGATGACGGCCACGCCGTGATCCAAGCCGGCACCGGCACCGGCAAGTCGCTGGCCTACCTCGTCCCGACCGTGCTGTCGGAGAAGCCGACGGTGATCGCGACCGCGACCAAGGCCCTCCAGGATCAGCTCGCCGGGAAGGATCTGCCCTTCCTCGCCGAGCATCTGGATGCGCCGTTCCGCTTCGCCGTGCTCAAGGGACGCTCGAACTATCTGTGCCTCCAACGCCTCGACGAACTCGAGGCCGACGATCGCCTCGATCTCGATCTCGACGACGATGACGACGAACACGAGTCGACGTCCGTCATCGACTCCGACACCCTCGACGAGCTCCGCGCCTTCGCCGGCTCGTCGACCACCGGCGATCGGGCCGAACTCGACTCGATCTCGGATCGGGTGTGGCGTCTCGTGTCGGTCGGACGCGACGAGTGCCCCGGCGCCGGCCGCTGCCCCCGAGGCGACGACTGCTTGGCGGAGAAGGCACGACGCAAGGCGGCTGAGGCCGACGTCCTGGTCGTGAACCTCCACCTGTATGCCCTGGCGATCATGGTCGAGACGATCCTGCCCGAGCACGACCTGGTCGTGATCGACGAGGCGCACCAGCTCGAAGACATCGTCGCCGAGGCGGCAGGACGCCACATCAGTCCCGCACGCGTCCAGATGGCGTCGCGCAATGCAGCGTCGGTACTGGTCGAGAACGATCCGAGCCAGCGGGCCGAGGAGGCAGCCGCCTCGCTGCACGTGGCGCTCGAGCCGCTGGTCGGCGAGCGGTTGCTCGACGGACCCGACGACGAGCTGGGCCGAGCGCTCGACGATGTCCGGGGCGCCGCCGAGCGGCTCCTCGACGCGCTGCGCGCCGTGCCCGACGGTGCACCCGCCGACACCAAGGCCAAGGCGATCCGCGCTCGCCAGGTCGCGACCGGCCTGATCGACGACATCGACGCCGTGCGCTGGCCGACCGACGGCGAGGTCATGTGGGTCGACGGTCCGACCTCGAATCCCGGGCTCCGCTCGACCCCGATCGCCGTCGGCGACCTGCTCGCGGAACAGCTGTGGGATCGGCGAGCGGCGGTGCTGACCTCGGCCACCCTCCCGGCGAACGCGACCAGCCAGCTCGGTCTGCCCGACGACACCGTCGCCCTCGACGTCGGCAGCCCCTTCGACTACGAGGCGAACGCCCTCCTCTACTGCCCCGTCCATCTGCCCGATCCCCGCAACGACGGCTTCCGCACCGCCCAACACGCCGAGATCGAGGCATTGATGGCTGCGGCGGGCGGGCGCACCCTCGCGCTCTTCACCTCGTTCTCGGCGATGCGAGAGGCGGTCGAACGGCTCGACGGCCGCCTGCCGTGGCCCATCCTGATGCAGGGTGACGGCGCCAAGAACGCACTGCTGCGACAGTTCGTCGAGGACGAGGAGACCTCGCTGTTCGCCACCATGTCGTTCTGGCAGGGCGTCGACGCCCCCGGCTCGACCTGCCGGCTGGTGGTCGTGGATCGGCTGCCGTTCCCGAGACCCAACGATCCCGTTCTGCAAGCCCGACGGGATCGGGCGGGCAAGGCGGCGTTCCGAGAGATCGACCTGCCCCGAGCGGCGACCATGCTCGCCCAGGGCGCCGGTCGGCTGATCCGTACGAGCAGCGATCAGGGGGTCGTCGCGGTGCTCGATCCGCGCCTGGCGACGGCGCGGAGCTACCGCTGGGACCTCGTCTCGGCCCTCCCGCCGATGCGGCGAACCCGCGAACGCGACGACGCGGTGCGGTACCTCCAGGAGCTCCGCGACGGCTAAGGTCGTCAAGCGCGGGAAAACTGATGCCGATCGAGGATCATGGCCCGACGCCGCCCCCACCCCGCACGCCGCACACGACGTCTCCTCGGCGCGCTCTGTGTGGTCGCGTACCTCGTGCTCGGCGCGGTGATCGCGGTGTCGCAGCGAGCCGCGGAATCCGACACCGTCGTTGCGTCGGCACCCCCCGACACCGCGGCGGTCGACCGGTCCACCACCACCGTCCCCACCACCACGGTGCTCGATGCAGCCCGCTTCGCCCCGGCGCCGTCCGATGGTCCGACCACCACGTCGACGACCACGGTGATCCCCCGACCGGCGGCTCCACCGACCACCGTGACCCTCGCACCGGTCACCGTCGCACCCACCACCACCGCAGCGCCGGTCGTCCAGTCCCCCAGCACCACCGCGGCCCCGGCCCCGACGACCACTGCGGCGGCGCCCACGACCACGGCGGCGCCGACCACGACGACCACCACCGCGCCCCCGACGACGACCGTGCCCCCGAGCACGACGCTGCCGCTGACCGGGAGCTGAATGCTCGTCGAGCTCCACGGCACCGCGATGGGCACGACCGTGCACCTCGCCGCCACCGACGTCGATGATGCGCACCTCGATGCGATCGCCGCCGGCATCCTCGACCGCGAGCGCCGGTGGACACGTTTCGCGGACGATTCCGAACTCGCCGCACTGAACCGCAGCGACGGCCGGCCGTGCGTCGTCTCGGCCGACACCGCGGCGCTGATCGCCGCCGCCGTCCGCGGCTGGCACGAGACGGGTGGTCGCTTCGATCCGAGCGTGCACGACGCGATGGTCGCCGCGGGCTACGACCGGACCTTCGCCGACGGTCCCGGCGCCGGTGGCCCAGCAGAAGCCGCGCCCGGGCTCGATGACATCCAGGTCGACCCCGAACTCGGTGTGGTCACCGTGCCCGCCGGGGTCCGCCTCGACCTTGGTGGCATCGGCAAGGGGTTCGCTGCTGATCTGGCGGTGCAGGAGTTGTTGGCTGCCGGCGCCACGCAGGCGGCGGTCTCGATCGGCGGTGACGTCAGCGCCCACGGTCACCCCGAGCGCGGCTGGCCGATCCGGTCCGATCATGGGGACGAACCGGTCGCATGGCTCGCCGAGGGCGGGTTCTGCCTGAGCACGACCGCCAAACGGCGGTGGTCGATCGATGGCGGGGAACGACACCACATCCTCGATCCCCGGACCGGTCGATCGGCCGTCGGCGGTATCCGCGATGCGGCCGTCGCGGCGGTCGACGCGACGACCGCCGAGGTGCATGCGACCGCGGCCATCGTCGCCGGCTGGCCTGCGGCGGTCGACCGGCTCCAGGCCCACGGGCTCGACGGGTTCGTCGTGCTCGACGACGGCGAGATCGAGACGTTCGGGTCGTGGGCGCCGAACCCTTCGATTCTGCCGGCGGCTGCCGACAGGAACCGCCGTGAGTGATCAAGTCTGGTGGTATGCGACCCGCGCTGCGGGTCTGATGACCTGGTCGACCGCGATGGCCTCGGTCATCGTCGGCCTGCTGTTGTCGACGCGAGCGATCAAGTCGCGCACCGGACCATGGATGCTCGACCTGCATCGGTTCCTGGGCGGCATCTCGGTGCTGTTCCTCGTGGTGCACGTCGTGACGCTGTACCTCGACTCGTTCGTGGACTTCGGTCCTCGGGAGCTCTTCGTCCCGGGCGAGTCGACGTGGAACACCGAAGCCGCTGCATGGGGCATCATCGCGATGTACGCGCTGGTGCTCGTCGAGCTGACCTCGCTGCTGCGCAAGCGCATGAGCCAGTCGGTCTGGCGCACGTTCCACATGCTGTCGGTCGTGACCGCCATCGCCGGCACCTACCACGCCATCCTCGGCGGCAGCGACGTCGACAACCCGCTGACCTGGGTCGTTGCGGGCGCCGGTTCGGCGATCGTGATCGCCCTCGTCGCCCTGCGGCTGAAGGGCGCGGAGACCTCCGGCGGCCCACGCTCGGCCAGGGCGAACGACCGCGAAGCGCTCCTGCAGGAGATGCGGGACCGGCTCGAGACCCTGCCGATCCCCGACGATGCACCGATGGCCGAACTCCTCGCCGACGGCGCGACCCTGCCGCGCCGCGAGCGCGGCGGCGCACCCGGCGGGGCGGCCGCCCCGACCGTGCCGACCG
>JBCCWI010000033.1:0-41931 GCA_039193795.1 Actinomycetota bacterium
GCCATGGGTGGCATCGACGTGATGATGAACAACGCCGGCCTCGGCGGCCAGGTGAAGCTGGTCGACATGACCGACGAGCAGTGGTCGTCGGTGCTCACCGTCACCCTCGACGGCACGATGCGCTGCACCCGGGCCGTGATGCGTCACATGATCGAGGCCGGCATCGAGGGCGCGATCGTCAACAACGCCTCGGTGATCGGGTGGCGGGCGCAGGCCGAGCAGTGCCACTACGCGGCCGCCAAGGCCGGGGTGATGGCGCTGACCCGCTGCTCGGCGATCGAGGCCGCGGAGCACGGGATCAACATCAACGCCGTCGCCCCCAGCATCGCGATGCACGCCTTCCTCGAGAAGGTCTCGGATCCGGCGCTGCTCGACTCGCTCGCCGCCGGCGAGGCGTTCGGCCGGGCGGCGGAGCCGTGGGAGGTCGCCAACGTCATGGTGTTCCTGGCGAGCGATCTGGCGGGCTACATGACCGGCGAGATCGTCTCGGTCAGCTCCCAGCATCCCTGATCCGGTGCGAGCGCACGCGGCTGCGTGCGTCACGAATTCGTCACGATCTTGTGAACGCGCGGACTTGCTCACAGCGCGCGGGTGCACCAAGATGCCCCGTCGTGTGGCATCCGTCACGCGGGCCTTGCCCAGAACTGGGCCCATCTCTGGAGGAAACAATGCGATCGACGAACCGATCAATGCTCTGGCGTCTGCTCGCCGTGCTGTTGGCGTTTGTGCTCATCGCCGCTGCGTGCGGCGGTGATTCCGACGACGACGAAGACGCGGGCGAAGGCACCGAGACCACCAACGAAGACGACGGCAGCGACGACTCCGACGGCGGCGACGACGACGACGCCGAGGACGACGCCGAGGCCGAGGACGTCACCGAAGACACCGCCGACGACACCGAGGCACCCGAGGTCGAGACCGAGGGCGTCACGCGGGGTGGCAACCTGACCTACCTGCTCGAAGCCGAGTCCGACACGTGGGACATCCCCGGCGCCAACTGCGCCGTGTCCTGCATCACCGTCATGCGCACCGTGATGGACCCGATGGCCATCGTCAACCTGCAGGGCGACGTCGAGCCGTACCTGCTCGAGTCGATCGAGTCGAACGAGGACTTCACCTCCTACACGCTGACCATGCGGGAGGGCGTCACCTTCCACGACGGCACGCCGGCCGACGGCGCCGCGGTGCTCCGCAACCTGCAGGAGATGGCCGCAGGCCTGCTCCAGGGCCAGGTGCTCGTGGATCTCGTCCGTGACGGCGAGGGCAACATCACCGGTCTCACCCTGGTCGACGAGATGACCGTCCAGGTCGACTTCACCGTCCCGTTCGCGACGTTCCCGTTCAACATCGCCGAGCGCACCGGCTGGCTGGTCGCGCCGAGCTACTGGGACGATCCCGACCGTGCGGGCGCGCTCGCCATCGGCACCGGTCCGTTCATGATGACCGACTGGACCCGCGGCGAGCAGACCGTCGTCGAGGCCAACCCGAACTACTGGAAGACCGACGCCAACGGCGAGGCGCTGCCGTACCTCGACAGCATCACCTTCCGCCCGGTGCCCGACGTCTCGGCCCGTCGCGCCACGATGGAAGCCGGCGACGCCGAAGGCAACATGGACTCCTTCGGTGAGAACAAGGCGTTCTGGAACGAGGACTGGGTCGCCGACGGTGGCCAGCTGCTCGTGCCCTCGCCCGCCCGGGAGACCACCTACCTCCTGATCAACAACACCAACGAGAACCTGGCCGATCCCGAACTCCGGACGGCGCTGGCGCACTGCACCAACCGCAACGAGTACCTGGAGTTCCGTGCTCCGGGCAACCAGCTCGCCGACGGTCCGTTCGCCGAAGGCGCCCTCGGGTACCTCGAGGACCCGGGCTTCCCGCAGTTCGATCCCGACCTCGGCAACGAGATCCTCGACCGCATCGGTCGTCCCGACGTCATCAACTACGGCACCACCAACGTTCCGTCGAACCTGCTCACCGCCGAGCTGTTCGTCGACATGTGGAGCACCAACTGTGGCCTGAACGTCCAGATCGACCAGTTCGACCAGTCCGAGCTGATCACCAAGGCGATCACCGGCGACTTCGAGATGTTCCTGTGGCGCAACCACGGTCAGGGCAACCCCGGCCTGGAGTACGTCTGGTGGCACTCGCGTCACGCCGAGGGCCTCGCTCTGAACTTCGGTCGCATCACCGACCCGGATCTCGATGCGCTGCTGCAGCAGACCTGGGCCACCGATGACCGCGCCGAGCTCGACGCCGTCGCTCAGGACATCAACCGCCTGTTCGCCGAGAACGTCTACAACATCTGGCTCAACACCACGGAATGGGCGAACCCGTTCCAGGGCTATGTGCGCAACTTCGGCGTGCTGACCCTGCCGTCGGGCGAATTCGCCCAGACCGGCATCGCCGGCCGCACCTGGCTGGCCGAAGCCTGGCTGGACCAGTAGTCCGACGGGTTCGGGGGGACACCGTAGACATGCGTGAGGACACATGATCCTCATCATCTTGATCGTCTTGCTGGCGGGGTTGGCGCTGATCTTGGCCAACTCCGCCGGCTGGGCGTTCGCCGCCAAGCGGATCAGCGGCATCGTCGTGATCATCGTGCTCGTCACGTTCCTCACCACGGTGCTGCTGCGTCAGGTGCCCGGTGATGCCTGCATCACCGCGTTGGGCACCGGTGCGAGCGAGGAGGCGGTCGCGGAATGCCGCGAGGACCGCCGACTCGACGACAACGTCGTCGAGCAGTACGGGGCGTGGGCCAACGACGTCTTGATCGAGAGCGATCTCGGTCCGGCGCAGTACCGCACCCAGATCCCGCTCACCCGGGTCCTGAAGGACCGGGCCCCGCGCAGCGGCTGGTTGTTCCTCTACAGCCAGGTCATCGCCATCGGCATCGCCATCCCGATCGGTGTCTGGTCGGCCTACCAGGCCGGCCGCAAGCCTCGGGCCCTTCCGGGCTGGGGCGTGTGGGCGATCGTCGCCCTCTTGTTCGTGCTGTCGGCCACCTTCGGCATGGCGCTGTCGGCATCGATCTTCCTCGCCGTGCTCGTGCCGATCTTCGTGTACCACGGCATACGCGGTGGACCGGCGGCCGACAACACGGTGAACACCTTCGCGTTCATCTTGTTGTCGATCCCGGTCTTCGTGCTCGCCGAGACCCTCCGGTACGTGTTCGCGATCGAACGCGACTGGTACGACCTCACCGGCTACGCGCCGTGGGGTGAGGGGGTCGGCGCGCACCTCGGTTCCATCTGGCTGCCGGCGCTCGTGCTCGGTCTCGCGACCTCTCCGGTCTATCTCCGGCTGCTGCGCGCCGACATGGTGCAGAACCTGCAGCAGGACTTCGTCGCCGTCGCCAAGGCGAAGGGCATGTCGAATCGCCACATCCTCTTCCGCCACGTGTTGCGGCCTTCGACGGTGACCCTGCTCACGGTCGTCGGTCTCAACATCGGGCAGCTGGTCAACGGCGCCATCGTGGTCGAGTTCATCTACGACTTCGACGGGATGGGCAGCTATCTGCTCGAGGCCGTCGCCGCCCGGGAGTTCTTCCCGGTCCAGACCCTGGTCGCCATCGTCGCGGTGCTGTTCGTGCTCGTGAACACGCTGGTCGACGTCGTGTACACCGTGGTCGATCCGCGAGTCAGCGTGGAGGACGACAAATGACCGAGAAGCCCCGCAACTGGGTGTTCCGTCTCTCGGTGGTCTGGCTCGTGATCGTGGGGTTCTTCACGATCTCGGGCTGGTTGTTCGGCGACGCCACCCCGTTCGTCACCGATCCCAACGCCCGCGACGCCGAGCTGATCAAGGCCGGCCCGTCGTGGGATCACTGGTTCGGCAACGCCACCTTCGGCCAGGACGTCTTCTCCCGCGTGGTGGAGGGGGCCCAGATCTCCCTGCTCGTGGCGGTCGTCGTGACCTTCTTCGGCATCGTCGTCGGCGGCGGGCTCGGTCTGCTCGCCGGCTACCTCAAGGGATGGTTCGACACGGTCGTGTTGTTGATCATCAATGTCACGCTGTCGGTGCCGGCCCTGCTCCTGGTGATCTTCATCGTCTCGATCCGCGACCAGTCGCTCAACAACGTGATCCTGGCGGTCTCCCTGCTGGCCATCCCGGCGCTCGCCCGCATCGTGCGAGCCAGCACCTTGCAGGTGGCCGACCGCGAGTACGTCAAGGCGGCGGAGGTCCTCGGGGCCCCGAAGATGTCGATCCTGTTCCGTGAGGTCCTGCCGAACGTGATGCCCACGCTGGTCTCCTTCGCCTTCCTCACGACCGGCATCATCCTGGTCGCCGAGAGCGGCCTGTCGTTCCTCGGCTTGAGTGTCGAAGCACCCACGATCACGTGGGGCTCGATCATCGCCGAGGGACGCATCACCTTCGCCGAGACGCCACACATGGTCTTCATGCCCGGCATCGTGTTGTTCCTCACGGTGCTCAGCCTGAACTTCGTGGGTGACGAGCTGTTGAAGCGATTCGACATTCGAGAGTCGGTGCTGTGAACGAACGACGGGGGATGCGATGAGCCAGCCGCAGGGAACGAGCGCCGGTGGAGCGATCGGGCTCCCGGTCAAACCGCTCCTCGAGCTCGAAGCGCTCTCGGTGGTGTTCGACACCGTCCGCGGGCCGCTTCGTGCCGTCAACGAGATCGACCTGACCGTCGCGCCCGGTCAATCGGTCGGCATCGTCGGCGAATCCGGTTCGGGCAAGTCGGTGATGATGAAGGCGATCATGGGGCTGCTCCCGTCGACCGCCCAGATCACCGGCTCGGCCACGTTCGACGGCGAGGATCTCTTCGCCATGCCCAAGCAGCGGCTGAAGCACTTCTACGGCGTCGACATCGCGATGGTCTTCCAGGATCCGATGACCTCGCTGAACCCCGTGAAGCGGATCGGCGCCCAGTTGATGGAAGGCATGCGGTACCACCGCGGCCTCTCCAGGGACGAGGCCGAGAAGCGGGCCCTCGACCTGCTCGACCGCACCCAGATCCCCGATGCGCGGACCCGCATCAACCAATACCCCCACGAGCTCTCCGGCGGCATGCGTCAGCGGGTCGTGATCGCGATGGCGCTCGCCAACGATCCGCGTCTGTTGATCGCCGACGAACCGACCACCGCGCTCGACGCCACGGTGCAGCGCGAGATCCTCGATCTGCTCGACGAGCTGCGACGCGACTCCGAGATGTCGATGATCCTCATCACCCACGATCTCGGCGTGGCCAGCGATCGCACCGACAACGTCTTGGTCATGTGCAAGGGCGACAAGATGGAGCTGGTCGAGACGTCGCGGCTGTTCGACGACGACCGCCACCCGTACACGCTCTCGTTGCGCGAGGCGATGCCCGACATCACCCAGGCCCGGGGCACCACGCCCGAGGGCACCAGTCCCGGCGGCAAGGACCACCTCCGAGACGACCAGGACGCGATGATCCGGGTCGAGGACGTCGTGGTCGAGTACGGCAAGAACCGTTCGCTGTTCCGCGCCGTCGACAAGGTCTCCTTCGACGTCCTCGAGGGTGAGACGCTCGGCATCGTCGGTGAATCGGGCTGTGGCAAGTCGACCACGGCCAAGTCGATCATCCAGATGCCGAAGCCCACCGAGGGCTCGATCCAGTACCGCGGGCGCGAGCTCACCGAGCTCGACCGCAGCGCGATGCGCAACGTGCGGCCCGACGTGCAGATGATCTTCCAGGATCCGATCTCGGCGCTCAACCCGCGCCGTTCGGCCTGGGACCTCGTCAGCGAGGGGGTCAAGATCTGGGGCACCCACGGCGCCTGGACCGACGCCCGCATCGCCGAACTGATGGAAGCGGTCGGCATCGATCCCGAGCACATGGACCGCAAACCCCACCAGTTCTCCGGTGGTCAGTGCCAGCGTCTCGTCATCGCCCGCGCGCTCGTGCTCGACCCTGCGGTGCTCATCTGCGACGAGCCCGTCTCGGCGCTCGACGTGTCGGTGCAGGCCCAGATCCTCGAACTCCTCGAGGAGCTGAAGCAGCGCTATCAGCTCACGATGCTGTTCATCTCCCACGACCTCGCCGTCGTCCGCAACATCGCCGATCGGGTCATGGTGATGTACTTCGGTCGGATCGTGGAGATCGGCGACACGGACTCGATCTTCGAGCGCGCCGAGCACCCCTACACGAAGCGGTTGCTGTCGGCGGTCCCGGGGCTCGAGGCGCTCGGCGGTGGCGACATGCTCGGCGGGGCCGACTCGTCGCTGCACGAATGGCGCACCCCGGAGTGCGAATGCAAGGAAGGCGACCGGCCGGTACTGGTGCCTCGCGGGCCGGATCACTTCGTGGCGTGCTGCCACACCGGCTCGATCATCGATCTGTAGCCGGCGCCTCGAATCGGCCCGGCCGTCTCCGAGGCTCGACCCCGGCCGTCGTCAGCGCCGGACCCAGACCGTCTTCGACGACAGGGTCGACGCACCCTCGACGGCGGTCTCGACCGCGCCCTCATCGTCGAGTTTGCGCAGGTGCGACAGCACCGAGCGGGCTGCCGGCTTGTGGAGCTCCTTGCGAACCTCGGCGTAGAGCACAGCGACGATCTCGCGGGCCGACTTCGGGCCGCCTGCCAGCTGCCCGAGGATCGCCGCCTCCCGGGCCACCCGATGGTCGAGGAGCGCCTGGACGAACGTGTGGTGATCCTCGACCGGTGCGCCATGGGTCGGGTAGAGCCGACGATCCTGCGGTCGGTCGAGGAGCACGCGCAGGGAGTCCAAGTAGGAGCGGACGTCGCCGTCGGGTGGCGGGATGATCGTGGTCGACCAACCCATCACGTGGTCGCCCGACAGCACGGCCGCCTCCTCCGCCAGCGCGAAGCACAGGTGGTTGCTGATGTGACCCGGTGTGTGCAGCGATTCCACGGTGTAGCCCGGGCCCTCGATCACGTCGCCGTGGGCGAGGGTCGCGCCGGGCTCGAAGTCGACGTCGGCGGCGTGCTTGCGCTGGAATTCGGGGTCGTCCTCGGGCTGGGTCGTCTGGTCGGCCGCCTCGGCGTCGTCGCCGGCGGGGTCGTCGCCATCGTCGAGGTCGTCGTCCTCGTCGCGGTCGTCGCCTTCGCCGACGGCGGCCGCCGGATGGGGGCCGAATCCGAGGATCGGCGCACCGGTCGCCTCGGCGACGGCGGCGGCGGCCGGCGAGTGATCGCCGTGCGTGTGGGTGATGAGGATGTGGCGGACCCGCTCACCGTCGAGCGCCCGCAGCAGCGCCTCCACATGGTCGTCGTCGCGAGGGCCGGGATCGACGACGGCCACGTCGCCGCGCCCGATCACATAGGTGCCGGTGCCGTGGAAGGTGAACTTCGACGGGTTCTGACACACCAGTCGACGCAGCAGCGGTGAGACGTCGACCATCTCGCCGTAGTGCGGCTCGAAGTCGACGACGAACCTCGGTCCGCTCATGAGCGGGCGGCTTGTGCCGCCACCATCGACCGGCGGATCCGCCAGGCGATGAACGACACGCCGACGACGAGGAACCCGAGCGTCGCGAACTGCGCCCAGCCTCCGCGATCGCCGCCGTGCTCCGGCTTCGGTCCGGCGGTGGGCGACCCGATGATGCGTCCGGCATCGTCGAGGAAGTCGGCGTCGGTCTCCTGCGCCAGACCGGCGAGGAACTGCAGCAGCGCGAGGGTCATGTGCGGGTCGCCTCTCCGGTCGCGGCGTCGAGGTAGGCGGCGCCCTCGCCACCCCCGTCGACGGGGATCGCACACCCGGTGACCCAGCGGGCCAGCGGTGAGACACAGAACATGACGACGTCGGCGACGTCGGCAGGATCGCCCATGCGACCCATCGGCAGCATCGCTCCGACGGCATCGATGCCCGCCTGGTCGCCGTAGAACAGATGCGCGTCGTCGGTGACGATCATCCCGACGACCGGCGCGACGACGCGGATCTTCGGTCCCCACTCGTGGGCGAGGGTTTCGGTCAGGTTCAGGAGCCCCGCCTTGGCGGCGCCGTACGCCACACCCTTGGGGTTCGCCCGCTGCCCCGACACGGAGGCGATGTTGACGATCACCCCGCCGTCGTCTTGGGCCTGCATCGGGTCGTGGACCGCCTGGGCGAAGCTGAGCGGGGCCAGGAGGTTGAGCGCCACGATCTTCTCGTTGAAGCGGGGCGACACGGTCGCGCTCTCCGCCGGCGGCGCGCCCCCGGCGTTGTTCACGAGGATGTCGATGCGGCCGGTTCGTTCGAGGGTGGTCGCGACCACGGCGGCCACCTGGTCGGGATCGCGGACGTCGGCGGCCACGAAGTGCGCCGACCGGCCATCGACCTCGACGGGCGCGTCGGGCGCGTTGCGCGCGCAGATCACGACGTCGGCGCCGTGGGCGAGGAACCGTTCGGTGATCGCCCGCCCGAGGCCCTTGGTGCCGCCGGTGACGATCGCGGTCTTCCCGACGAGATCGAGCGGATCGTTGCCCATCCGGCGAAGGCTAGTGGGGTCGGCTCGTGTCGCACGAGCGGGGCGGCCTCCGGTACGGTCCGGTCCTGACGACCCGTCAGATCCGACGACGGGTGCAGGGACCAGGGGGACGCGTCGGTGGCCGACAAGCGGATGACCGAGGACGAGATCATCGGCGAACTCGAGAGCGGCATGACGATCGGCATCGGCGGCTGGGGTTCGCGCCGCAAGCCGATGTCGCTCGTGCGGGCGATCCTGCGAAGCGACCTCACCGACCTCCACATCGTCAGCTACGGCGGCCCCGACGTCGGCATCCTCACCGCCGCCGGCAAGTGCCGAAAGGTCACCTACGGCTTCGTGTCCCTCGACTCGATCCCGCTCGAACCGCACTTCCGGTCGGTGCGCCAGAACGGTCTGCTGCCGGACTTCATGGAACTCGACGAAGGCGCCTTCTACCTCGGGCTGATGGCGGCTGCGCACCGGGTGCCGTTCTACCCGACCCGCGCCGGACTCGGCTCGGCGATGCTGACCGAGAACCCGGGTCTGCGCACCGTCACGTCGCCCTACGACGACGGCGAGGAGCTGATCGCCATCCCCGCCTTCGAGATGGATGCGGTGCTGGTGCACATGAACCGGGCCGACGAGAAGGGCAACGGTCAGTTCCTCGGACCCGACCTCTACTTCGACGACCTGTTCGCCATGGCCGGAGCCAAGACCTACCTGTCCGCAGAGAAGATCATCCCGACCGACGACTTCCTCGCCGAGGGACCCGTGCACACACTGCGCATCCCCCGGATGCACGTCGACGGGGTCATCGAGGCCCCGATGGGCGCCCACTTCACCGAGTGTCCCCCCGACTACGGACGCGACGAGGGTTTCCAACGCGAGTACGCGGCCACCGCCAAAGACGCCGAGGCATGGACGCAGTTCCGCACCGAGTGGCTCGAACTCGAATCGCATGAGGCATACCGAACCAAGATCGGCGAACGGAGCGCATCGTGAGCGACGCCACCCTCCCCGAGATCTGTGTGGTCGCGCTCGCCGAAGCCTTCCGCGGCGACGGCGAAGTGCTGTGCAATCCGATGGGCCCCGTGCCGGTGATCGCCGGTCGGCTGGCCCGGGCGACCTTCGAACCCGAACTCATGTTGACCGACACCATCGCCTACGCGATCGAGGGCAACCTCCCGCTCGGCGGCGATCCCTCCGACGCGACCGTCGAGTCGTACATGCCCTTCCGATCGATCTTCGACCAGGTGTGGTCGGGAAAGCGCCACGTCGTGATGGGGGCGCCCCAGATCGACCGCTACGGCAACCAGAACTTCGCCGCCATCGGCGACGACTACCGCCACCCGAAGGTGCAGCTGCTCGGGATGCGGGGTGCGCCGGGCAACCTGATCAACCACGCGACGACCTACTGGGTCCCGACCCAGGCGCGGTCGTTCGTCGACTCCGTCGACGTCATCAGTGGTCCGGGCAACGACACCGTGGCCGCCCTTCCCGACGTCACCGGCCGCCACCACGAGATCCGTCGCGTCGTCACCGAACTCGGCGCCTACGACTTCGAGACCGACGACGGCACCATGCGGGTTCGGTCGCTGCACCCCGGGGTCAGCCTCGAGGAAGCGCAGGCGGCCTCGGCCTTCGAGCTCACCGTGGTGGGTGAGGTCCCCGAGAGCCGGCTCCCCACCGACGAAGAACTCCATCTGATCCGCGACGTGTTCGACCCCGACGGGGTGCGCAACGGTGAGTTCCGCTGATGGATCTCGAACTCGCACCCCGCTACGTCGACTTCCGCGACGAATGCCGCACCTGGCTCGCCGAGCACCATCCCGGCCGGATCGCCAGCATGGACACCCCCGACGGTTTCGAGGAACACCGCCAGTGGGAACGGGTGCTGTTCGACGGCGGCTGGTCGGTGCCCGCATGGCCGTCCGCCTACGGCGGGCGCGACTGCGACCTGATCGAGTGGCTCATCTACGAAGAGGAGTACTGGCTGTCGGGCGTGCCCGGACGGGTCAGCGCCAACGGCGTCAGCCTCCTCGCCCCGACGATCTTCAACTTCGGGACCCAGGCGCAACAGGATCACTTCCTGCCTCGCATGGCGAGCGGCGAGCACATCTGGGCGCAGGGATGGAGCGAACCAGAGGCCGGGTCCGACCTCGCCGGCATCAAGACCAAGGCGATCCTCGACGGCGACCACTATGTGCTCAACGGACAGAAGACGTGGTGCTCGCGTGGCGCCTTCGCCGACTGGATCTTCTGCATCGTGCGCACCGACCCCGACGCCGAACGCCACGCAGGACTGACCTACCTCCTGGTGCCGGCGGACACGCCGGGCATGGAGCGCCGGCCGATCGGGCGCCTCGACGGTGAACCCGGCTTCGCCGAGCTGTTCTTCGACGACGCTCGGGTCAGCGCCGAACACGTCCTCGGTGGTGTCGGGCAGGGCTGGGCGGTCGCGATGGCCGCCGCCGGGTCGGAGCGCGGCCTGAGCCTGCGCAGCCCCGGCCGGTTCATGGCGGCGGCCGAACGACTCACACAGCTCGCCCGCGAGATCGTCTCGGGGGGACGCCTGGTCGACCCTCGGCTCCGAGACGAGGTGGTCGACGCCTGGATCAAGGCCCAGGCGTACCGCTGGCAGACCTACCAGATGGCCGCCGACCTGATGGAGGGTGCCGAGATCGGTCCCGAGGCCAGCATGGGCAAGGTGTTCTGGTCCGAGCTCGACCTCGAACTCCATGCGACGGCCCTCCGCCTCCTGGGCGAAGCGGGTGAGGTCGTCGACGGCAGCCCCGACGGACACGACTGGCTCGACGGCTACGTCTTCGCCCTCTCCGGCCCGATCTACGCCGGCACCAACGAGATCCAGCGCAACATCATCTCCGAGCGTGTGCTCGGGCTTCCGAGGCGGTGACGGTATGCGATTCAGCTTCACCGACGAGCAGGACATGTTCCGCGACACCGTCCGCGATCTGTTCGCCGACCGGTGCCCGCCCGAGGCCGTACGTGACAGCTGGGGCAACGACGACGGCCGGGTGCCGGGTCTGTGGTCCGCGCTCGCCGACATGGGTGTGCTCGCGGTCCTGGCCCCCGAGTCGGCCGGAGGGCTCGGCATGGACGAGGTCGACCTCGTCCGCATCCTGGAGGAGGCCGGCTACGCCGGGGTCCCCGAGCCGCTGATGGAGCACGCCGCGGTCGCGGTGCCGGCCCTCGCCGAGGCGGGAAGCGATCTGCTCGACGCCGCAGCGGCGGGCGAATCCACGCTCACCGTGTCATTGGGCGTCGGTCCCGTCGTCGCCGCCGGTGTCGCCGATGCGATCGTGCACCGCGACGGCGCTGCGTTGCAGGCCGTCACCGAGTGGCAGGCGACCTCGGTCACCTCCATCGATCAGTCGCGGCGGCTGTCGACGCTCAGCGGCATCGTCGACGCCCGCCCCCTCGCCGGTGCCGACGCCGCCCTGGCCTACGACCGCGCCGTGCTCGGCACCGCTGCTCAGGCGATCGGGGTCGCCCGCCGGTTGCTCGAGGCCACGGTCGACTATGTGGGCGAGCGTCACCAGTTCGGCAAGCCGGTCGGGTCGTACCAGGCGGTCAAGCATCAGTTGGCCGACGTGAAGATCGCTGTCGACTTCGCGGCACCCCTCGTCTACCGGGCGGCCTGGTCGGTCGCCCATCCCGAGACCCACGACGTGCTCGCTCGCGCCCGAGACGTCTCGATGGCGAAGGCGCAGGCGTCGGACGCGGTCGATCTCGCCGCCCGCAAGGCGCTCCAGTGTCACGGCGCTATCGGCTACACGTTCGAGTACGACCTCCAGCTGTGGCTCAAACGAGGGTGGGCACTGGCAGCCGCCTACGGCGACGCTCGCCAACACCGCGACCGGGTCGCCGACATCCTCGCGATCTAGTCGGATCCCCGGCGAGACGCCGAGGACGGCGCCGCCCCCGGCACCGCCCAGACTCGCCGGTCGCGGCGTCAGGCGGTGGGGACGGCGACCTTGCCGGCGTAGCCGCGTTCGGTCCGGACGAGGTGGGTGCCGCGTCGGCTCTCGCAGCGAGCGCAGGTGCGGCCGTAGCGTCCGAGGCGACCGGCGCGGGCCTGCCCGTCGTGTGCGCCACAGAGGTTGCAGGGGGTGGAAGAGGCCATGGATTCAGCCATCGGCGGGTGCGGCGGTGCCGTGGATGGGTCGCGGGACCTGAATTCGTGCGCCGCCGTCGCACGGGGTGGGCCGTTCGCCCCACCGATCGGTGTGATACTCGTCGCGTGAGCACCCCCCGGCGCGGGCCCAACCGCTTGGCGATCATCGTCGCGGCCTTCGCCGTCGTCGCCGCGGCCTGTAGCGGTGGTGACGAGGTCGCCGATCCGCCGCCGGTCTTCACGCCGGCGGGCGACGCCTCGGAGTCCCTGGCCGACCCGGGCACGACACTGTTGCCGCCGACCCCGTCCGACCCTCCCGAGATCGAGGGGCCGAGCCTGGCCGATTTCGCCGTGCCATGCGGTGTCGACCCCGAACCGACGCCGGCCACCGGCCCGGGGATCGACGACACGACCATCCGGATCGCGACCGGCAACGACGAAGGGGGCCGCCACGCCGGACGCAGCGGCGCCAGCATGCCCGAGGCGGTGGTGGCCATGGCCGAGCACTGCAACACCCTCGGCGGACTCGCCGGTCGGGCGATCGCGGTCGAGACCTACGACGCGGCCGTGACCGAGGTCCCCGACGTGGCGGCTCGCCAGTGCGAGGAGACGTTCGCGCTGGTCGGCCACGGCTACCTGCAGGCGTCGCTCGGCACCGAGACGTGGAACGGGTGCGGCCTGCCCCGATTCGACGGATGGTCCTCGGCGCTGCTGCGTGCCGAACCGGTGCCGCTCCTGGCGCATCGAGTGGCGGCGGTGACCGATGGCGCCGCGCTGTCGGTCGCGATCGTGATGCCCGAGACCACCGCCGGGCGTACGGAGGCGGAGGCGGCCCAGATCGCGTTGGTCGCCGCCGGCTTCTCGGTGGCGACGGTCGAGTTCTACTCGCCGGCGGTCGAGATCGACTGGCCGGCGATGCAGTCACGCATCGCTGCGTCCGGGGCCGGTTCGATCCATGTCTCCGGTTCGTGCCGTGGCGCGACGATGCCGCTGGCGGCAGCCGGCGGGGCCGAGGGGCCGACGATCATCGCCGACGCATCGAGCTACGACGACGACTGTCGCGCCGACGCCGCCGCCCTCGGCGTGCCGCTGGACAACATCTTGTTGCAGGTGCCGTTCCTCCCGGTCGAGGACGGTGACGACGCCCCGGTCACCCAGGCCTTCGTCGAGATCCTCGAGCGGTTCGGCGCCTCGGCCACGGGTGACGCGCTGCTGGCCGGCGCTGCGTTCTGGGAGTTCGCGGTCGCGGTCGACGCCTGTCGCTCCGATGTCGTGACCCGCGACTGTCTGGACGAACGGCGGGATGTGGAGTGGAACGGCGCCGGGATCCACCCGCCCGCTGCCGACGCATCGTGCCGGGTCGTCGTGGCGATGACCGCCGACGGGTTCGAGCGGGTGCTGCCGGCCGAAGCCGGACGGTTCGGCTGTCCCGACGAGGGCTGAGGCGACCGCTCGGTCGCCGCCACCCGAGGTGTCGGGTCAGCGCAACGCCCGGGTCAGCGCGGTGCCCGAGGTTGGCGCAACGCCCGGGTCACCAGAGTGCCCGGTTCAGCAGAGTGCCCGGGTCAAAGCAGCGCTCGGATCAGCGCGGCCTGGCGGTCGATCGTCGGGATGCAACCGGCGGAGAGGATGTCGCTGAGCAGCGAGATGAGTTCGCTGTCGATCGGATGTTCGCCGGCGAGGATCGCCGCCACGGTGTCGAGATCGAGCCCGGTCAGGAACGGCGCCACACAGTTCGCCTCGACGGGTAGGAGGCCGACGCCGGCGAGGAGGGCCGCATACTCGGCGACACAGGTCACCGGCTCGGTGGTCGAGGCTGCGGCGACGGCGACCACGATCGGTTCGTTCATGAATCGGTGGAAGAACGCGGCGGCCTCGGCGCGGGTCATCGCCCCGTCGGGTGTGAAGGTCGTGGCGCTCGTGCCGGTGGTGATCCCGGCGTCGGCCATCCAGGCGATGGCGCCCTGCTGGTACGCCCGGGTCACATCGGTGAAGGGGTGGGCGTGCGTGGTGGTGGGACGCCCGGCGTAGCGCCACAGGAGGACGGCGAAGTCGCCGCGGGTGACGGGCGCGTCCGGCGCGAACGACGTCGAAGTCGTGCCGGTCGTGATCCCCTCGGCGTACGCCCACCCGACCGGCGCCTGCTGGTAGTCGCGGACGACGTCGGTGAAGGGGTGGTCGGTGGGCTGGGGGTCGAGGCCTCGGGCCCGATCGAGGCGGAACAGGAACGTGACGATCTGGCCACGGGTGACCTGTTCGCTCGGCGAGAAGCAACCGGGCGAGGTCCCGGTCGTGATGCCCTCGCTCACGAGCCACGCCACGGGTTGGCTGTACCAGGTGTCGGCGTCGACGTCGCCGAACGTGTCGGCGGCGCCGGCCGGCGTGGTGAGGCCGGTCGCAGCGATGGTGAGGGCGAGGGCGGTGATGGCGCAACGCAGCACAAGACGCATGGCAGAGAGTCGTCCTTCGCTCAGGAGCAGGGAACTCGGAGGGGGCAGGGGAGGGGGCCGAGGTCGTGGATCGTCGGTGACGGAAACCGATCGTCGGGCCGGGCGCCGGGACGGGGCGCCGAATGTGTCGGTCACGTTACGGGCCCGATGTCGCCGATGGGTCGCGGTGTGACACACGTCGCAAAGGCGCAGGCCAGGCCCCTAACCTGCCCCGGTGCCTGCGCCCCTGATCGCCCTCGTCATGGCCATGGAAGCTGAGGCCGCACCGCTGCGCGAGGCGATCGGCGCGGTTCGGTCCGAACGCCCCGACTGGGCCGGTGCGCTCCCGCCGGTCGTCTTCCACGCCGGCGAGGCGCCGGGCGGCGCCCAGGTCGTGCTGGTGGTCAACGGCGTCGATCCCCGTACCGGGGTGGACTGCATCGGGACGACCGCTGCAGCGCTCGCCACCCAGGTTGCGATCGATCGATCCCTGGCGCTCGGTGGGCGGCGTCCCGATCTGTTGTTGTCGGTCGGCACCGCCGGTGGCTGGCAGCGGGCGGGTGCCGCGATCGGCGACGTGTACCTCGCCTGGGACCGGTTCGTGTGCCACGACCGGCGAATCGATCTGCCCGGCTTCGACGCCTTCGGCCGCGGGGACCTGCCCGCGGCCGACCTTCGCGATCATGCCGATCCGCTGGGGTGCCGCCTCGGGGTCGTCACGACCGGCGACTCGCTCGACGAGTCGCCCGAGGACGCCGCCCGGATCCTCGCCAGCGGTGCCGAGGTCAAGGAGATGGAGGCGGCGGCGGTCGCATGGGTCGCCGGCCTGCACGACGTGCCGGTCGGCGCGGTGAAGGCCATCACCGATCACGTCGATCATCCGGCTCCGACCGCCGAGCAGTTCACCGCCAATCTCGCCGCTGCGGCGGCGGCACTGTGCACGACGACGATCGCGCTGCTCGAGCGGCTCGGTTCGGCACCGGAGCACGCGGGCTGATGGCTTCCGACGAGGAGATCGCTGCAGAGCTCCGTCGCCTCGCCGACACCCTGCACGGCACCGGCGCCGACGAGGACCGCCGCGCCCGAGCCGCCGGCCTCCTGCGCGAGGCGAACGAGCTGCTGTCGGTCGGCGAGCCTCGACTTCGCTGGTACGAACTCGACCAGGTGACCGATGGTCGCCGAGCTCGGTCGCGTGACCTCTCCCCCTGGTCGGGCGGGCTGAACGGTGCCGCGCCGCCGATGCGCATCGAGCGGGGCGAACGCGACGGCGCACCGTGCATGATCGGGCGGGTCCGGCTGAGCCGGCTGCGCGAGGGTCCGGCCGCGGGCGTGCACGGTGGCGTGATCGCCGGTCTCTTCGACGAGATCCTGGCGGCCGGTCAGGGCCTGACGGGCGAGACCCCCGGCGTGACGGGACGTCTGGTCGTGCGCTACCGCCGCATCACGCCGATCGGCACCGATCTCGTGTTCCGCAGCTGGGTCGAGCGCGATCGCGGCCTGCGGCTCGACATGCGAGCCGAGTGTCTGCTCGCGGCGACACTCGACGACGAGACCCCGACCCGCACCGCCGATGCGGAGGCGTTCTTCGTGAGGCGGCGATGACGTCGCATCCCAAGGTGACGATGGTCTGCACAGGCAACGCCGCCCGTTCGGTCATGGCCGCCCTCCTGTTGCGCGATCGGCTCGGCCCGGAGTCGCCGATCGTGGTCGCCAGCGCCGGAACCCTGGTGCTTCCCGACCAGCCGATGAGCGTTCGGACGCGGGCGGCGCTGCAGCGGCACGGCCTCACCGACCCGCATCATCGATCGCGCCAGATCGGTCCGGTCGACGTCGAGACCAGCGATCTGCTGTTGATCATGGAGCCCTCGCATCTGCACTGGATGCGCCGACGACTCCCCGCGGCGCTCCCGCTGGCCACGTCGCTGCGGCGGGCGGCCGTGGAGCTGCCGGGGGCGGATGGCTCCACGCTCGCGGAACGGGTCGGCGCGTTGGGGCTCGGCGATCACGACTTCGAACCCTGGGAAGAGGTGATCGACCCGGGTGCGGGCGAACAGGACGTCTTCGATGCGTGCATCGACGAAATCGCCGAGCTGATCGACCAGCTGACCCCGACCCTGCGCGAGCTGCATCCGTGAGCGCCCATCGGCGCGAGGGCCTGGTGCTGGCCATCGCGGTCGGCGTGGTCGGCGTGACCTTCGGCGTGTTGGCCGACGCCGCCGGTCTCACGTTGCCGCAGATCATGGTGATGTCGGCCCTCGTCTTCACGGGGGCCTCGCAGTTCGCGGCGGTCAGCGTGATCGACTCGGGCGGATCGGGTGCGGCCGCGGTCGGCTCGGCGCTGCTGCTCGCCGCCCGCAACGCCCTCTATGGTCCGGTCGTCGCTCGTCTGCTGCCGACCCGGTGGGTCCCGAGGGCGGGTGCGGCGCACTTCGTCATCGACGAGACCACCGCGATGGCGGCGGTGCAGCACGACGACACCGATGCCCGGGACGCGTTCTGGTGGACGGCGATCTGGCTCTGGTCGCTGTGGAATCTCGGATCGATCGGGGGCGCGTTGCTCGGTTCGGTGATCGGCGAACCGCAGACCTGGGGGCTCGACGCCGCCTTCCCGGCCGCGTTCATCGCCCTGCTCGCGCCGCACGTGCGCGAACGCCCCGGTCAGATCGCGGCGTTCGTCGGTGCGGCGGTCGCCATCGCCTTGACACCGATCGCGCCTGCCGGCGTGCCGCTGCTGGTCGCCGCACTCGCCGTGGTGCCGGGCTGGCTCGTGCGTCGGCGGATGGAGGCGTCGTGAGCTGGACGGTGATCATCGTCTTGGTGGTGGGGGCCTACGGCCTCAAGGTCCTCGGCGTGTTGGGTCTCGGCCGGGAAGGCGGAACGGTCGCCACCCGGTTCGAACCACTGACCGCCCTCATCCCCGCCGCACTGTTCGCCGCACTGGTCGCGGTGCAGACGCTCGCCGACGGCGAGGCGCTCGTGCTCGACGCTCGGGTCTGGGGTGTCGCCGCCGGCGGTGTCGCGGTCTGGCGCAGGGCGCCGTTCGTGGCGGTGGTGGTGATCGCCATGGCAGTGACGGCCTTCGTCCGCTGGCAGACTTGGGTGTGATGCAGTCGTACTCGGAGATCTCGGTCCGTGGTGGTGGCGCCCTCGAGGGCACGATCCCGGTCGGCGGGGCGAAGAACTCGGTCCTGAAACTGATGGCCGCGACCCTGCTCGCCGAGGGGCGCTATGTGCTGTCGAACGTGCCTCGGATCACCGACGTCGAGTTGATGGCCGACCTCCTGCGGGCCACCGGCTGCTCGGTCGCCCGGGACGAGACGACCCTCACGATCGACGTTCCGGCGGTGATCGAGCCGGTCGCGCCCTATGAGCTGGTCGAGCAGTTCCGGGCGTCGATCGTCGTGATGGGCCCGATGCTGGCGCGTTGCGGCGAGGCTCGGGTCGCACTGCCGGGTGGTGACGACTTCGGTCATCGCCCGATCGACATGCACGTGCGCGGGCTCTCCGAGCTCGGCGCCGAGTTCGAATCCGCGCACGGCTACATCCACGCCCGGTGCGAGAACCTGCAGGGTGCCCGTGTGCTGCTCGAGTTCCCGTCGGTCGGGGCGACGGAGAATCTGCTGATGGCGGCGGTGCGGGCCAAGGGCACGACCGTCATCGACAACGCAGCCCGTGAGCCCGAGATCGCGGATCTCTGCGAGATGCTCAACAAGATGGGGGCGCGGGTGGTCGGCGCCGGCTCGTCGACGTTGACGATCGACGGTGTCGATGCCCCCGATGGTCTCCACAGTGCCGATCACACGGTGATCCCGGATCGCATCGAGGCCGCCACGTACCTGTGCGCCGTCGGTATCACCGGCGGCGAGATCACCGTCGCCGGTGCCCGGCACGAACACATGTCGATGCTGTGCCAGAAGCTCGGCGAGATGGGGATGCGGATCTCTCACGACCGCGACGGCATCTGGGCGTTCGCCCCGCGCCGCATGCAGGCCGCCGACACCCAGTCACTGCCGTATCCGGGCATCGCCACCGACTACAAGCCGTTCGTGGTGACCCTGCTGACCACCGCTGACGGCGTGGGGATCGTCACCGAGAACCTCTTCTCCGGTCGGTTCCGCTATGTCGACGAGCTGCGTCGGATGGGTGCCGACGTTCGCACCGACTCCCACCACGCCGTCGTTCGTGGTGTCGAGCGCCTGTCGGGCGCGCCCGTGCGAGCCCACGACATCCGGGCCGGTGCGGCGCTCGTCATCGCCGGTCTCGGCGCCGACGGCGAGACCGTGGTCGCCGATGCCGAGCACGTCGCCCGCGGCTACGACGACATCGCCGGCAAACTGCGCGGTGTCGGCGGCGACGTGACCACCAGCTGATCCGCCGGCCGACGGTCCGCCGTCGTGCGAACGATCGGACAAACCTCGTTCGTTGAACCCGTCGGTCGGCCGCCCCTTGTTCAGGCGGCCTTGGCTCGTCGGTGGTGTCTCGGGTCGCCGCGTGATCCTCGATGAGCGTGGCCGTGACAGGTGTGACAGAGGAGTTGGAGGTTGTCGATGTCGGTTCGCCCGTCGTCGACGAGCCATTCCTGCACGTGGTGGGCGTGGCAGCGGTCGATGCCGGCCCCGCACTCGGCACAGCCACGGGTGGTGACGATGAGCGAACGCCACTGGGCCTCGGTGGCGAGGCGTTTCGACCGGCCTTGCCACAGCGGTTGGCCTTCGCCGCTGAACACGTGGCCGATGACGTCGGCCGAAGGCCCGAGTCGTTCGAGGACGGAGTCGGGGACCGGGGTTCCGTCGAGCCAGGTGGGGTGGGGTTCGTCGAGGTTCCAGATCAGGTGGATCTGATGTCTGGGGCCCTCCGATCCCGAGTCGGGGTGGTCTTCGGTGATCAGCGCGGCGAGTGCGTCGGCCTGCCGTTGTGTGTGTGATCGAATCTCGCTGGGAGTGCCGTCGCGGCCGCCGTCGTTTCGCCAGAGCTGATCGACACAGCGCCGCCAGGCGGCGAGCACCGATTCACCGGTGGCCCTGTCGAAGCGGGCGTGGATCTCCACGGACCCGTCGCCGTTGATGTGATGCCAGCCGGAGCGTCGTTCGCGTTGGCGGCGATGCCGGGCCTCGGCCTGTTGGGCGGAGGTGTGGCGGCCGACGAACTCGCGGGCCTTCTTGGCGAACAGGTCCGCCGGGATCGACTCCGCGAGCGGGACCAACTCGGATGCGACCTCCGGTGACGTCTCTTCCGCAGCCGCCGCGACGATCGCCGCATGCTCGACATTGAGCCGACCCTCGGCCAGACCATCCGCCAGCGTCGGCATCTCCGCCAAGCCTCGCGCCGTCACCCGATCCTTCGTGGCCTGACGCTCCGATCGCCGACCGACCGACCGGCCGACGACCGCAGAGTCCGCACCGGTGTCACCCAGAGAATCGAGCGCGGCTTTCGCAGCCATCAGCCGTTCGTCCAGCCGCGACCGCAGCTTCTCCAGATCCGAGATCAGCCCACACAACTCGCGGCGCGACAACGGGCGGGGATCCACGTCCTTCAGCGCCTCATGCACACCCGCCAACGTGACCATGCCCCAACACTACGGAGGGGGTGTGACACTCGATCCGAGTCAGTCTTCGGTCGCGGACGCTTCCGCTGCTGCTTCTTCGGCTGCGAGCGCCTCGGCCGCTGCCTCTTCGTCGGCCAGTGCGATCGCTCGCTTGCGGGCGACCCGCAGCAGGTACCCGAACACGAGCACGGGTCCGGCCACCATCAGGATCTCGTCCCATCCGCCTTGGTGAGCGAAGACTGCGGCCGTCTGCACGCCTCCAGGGTACGCCCCCGGGAATGCGGACGCCGATGTCGGCGTTGACATCGGCAACTGCCAGAATTGGTGGAACGCAGCGACGAAAGATCCCCCGTGCTCGAACAGGTCGAAAAGGTCATCACCGCCATCCGGCCGGCCATCCAGGCCGACGAGGGCGACATCGAGTTGGTCAGCGTCGACGAGGCGACCGGGGTCGTCACCGTCGAACTGATGGGCGCCTGCGTCACCTGCCCGGCCTCGACCCAGACCCTGAAGGCCGGCATCGAGCGCATCATGAAGGACCGGGTCGACGGCGTGACCGAAGTCGTCGAGATCAACGCCCTCGGCATGTCCGAGAGCCCCGTCCAGCTCTGATCGTCCTCGGCGACGCTGTGCGCGCTCAGCTCACCGCGCCGAGCACGAGCCGCATGTAGACCCGGGTTCCGTCCCAGTCGAGTCCGTCAGCACGCTGGTCGGCGGCCACGGACGCCATCTCGCCGCTCCAGTTCGCCTCGGGCACGACCGTGAACCCGAAGCGTCGATACCACGGCAGATTCCATGCCAGATCCCGCTGTGTTGAAAGCACGATCGAGGGCTCACCGGCTGCGCTTGCGTCGTCGAGGATCCGTTGAAGGAGGCTCGAGCCGACCCCGGACCGTTGCCGAGATGGCAGGACGGCGATCTGGCCGAGGCACAGCTCGTCATCCAATCGGGTGATGAACGACCACGCCACGATGTCGCCGTCGTCGTCGGCGACCAAGATCCGGCCATCGGCGACCGCTCGGTGGGCGACGTCGGCAGGGATGTAGTCGCCATCGCCCGCGAGTTCGGGATGGCCGGCCTCGACGAACTGGGCGTCGGTCGCGGCATCGATGGCGATGCAGTCCTCGATGTCGAGGTCGGTCGCTCGACGGAACCGCAGACCGTCCATGGAGCCGAGCGAGGGGGAAGGCCCGTCAGCGACCGGCGAGCGACAGGGCGTTGGAGATGAGACCCAGGTGTGAGTAGGCCTGGGGGTGGTTGCCGAGGGCCCGTCCGGTGGCCGGATCGACCTCTTCGGCGATGAGGCCGGTCGGGCCGGCGAGCTCGACATAGGCGGCGAACAGCTGCTTGGCGCTGTCGAGATCCCCGATCTGGACCTTGGCGTCGATCAGCCACGACGTCATCAGGTTGAAGCCGCCCTCCTCGCCGGGCAGACCGTCCTCGTGCTTGTACCGGTAGACGGTGTCGCCGGTGCGCAGCCAGGCCTCGACGGCGGCCACCGTCCCGGCGTAGCGAGGGTCGTCGGCGTCCAGCATCCCGAACAGCCCGACCGCGAGCACCGACGCGTCGAGATCGGTGCCGTCGTAGGCGGTGGTGAACGAGTTGAGTTCGTCGTTCCAGCCGTTGGCGATGATGTCGGCCTTGATGCGGTCGCGCAGGACCTCCCACTCGGGCCGGTCACGGCCGAAGGTGTCCGAGGCGACGCGGATCGCGCGGTCGACGGTGACCCAACACATGACCTTGGAGTTCACGTGGTGGCGCGGCGCCGAGCGGACCTCCCAGATGCCCTGATCGGGCTCGGTCCAGCGCTTGTCGACCGCTTCGACCAGATCCTCGACGAGATGCCAGTGCCGCGCCGACAGGGGTGCGTCGACCTCGCCGAGTTGATGGATGAGCTCCAGGACCGGACCGAAGACGTCGAGTTGGACCTGATGGTCGGCGGCGTTGCCGACCCGCACCGGGCGGGACCCGGCGTAGCCGGCGAGTTCCTCGATCGTTGCCTCCGGGGGAAGTGGCCCACCGTTCACGGTGTAGAGCGGGGAGAGCCGTTCCGGGCCCACCTCGGACGCCTCGATGACGCGCAGCAGCCAGTCGAGCAGGTCCATCGCCTCGTCGATCGATCCGAGCGTGACGAGCGCCCCCGCCGAGAGGGATGCGTCGCGGATCCAGCAGTAGCGGTAGTCCCAGTTGCGGACGCCGCCGATGAACTCGGGGAGGCTGGTGGTGGCGGCGGCGAGGATGGCGCCGGTCGGGCCGTAGCAGAGGGCCTTGAGGGTGAGCGCGGAGCGGCGGACGAGGTCGGCGTCGACTCCGACGAGGTCGTCGGGGATCTCGAGCGTCGCCGCCCATTCCGACCAGAACGCCTCGGTCGCCGCCCGTCGGGCGACCTCTTCGGTACGGTCGGGTCGCAGCGATGCGGTACCGCAGCGCAGCTCGAGCGTGACCGGGCCCTGTGACAGGTCGACCTCGGCGATCGCGGTCTGGTGGGCGCCTGCGTCCTCGATCGTCCACTCGACCCCGGGAGAACGAAGTACGACGAGGTCGGCCGCGTTGACGACCTCGAGGCCGCCGTCGCGCACGTCGAGCTGAGTCGGGAAGCGGCCGAAGTCGAGACGGGGGGCGAACTCGATGCGGGCGACGCCGGTGCCCTCGATGACGCGCACGAGATCGGTGCGTCCCGAGATCCGCTTGGGTCGGCCCTCCGAGCAGTCGAGGTAGTCGGTGACGGTGACGGTGGGCCACTCGGTACGCAGCACCAACGTGTCGCCGACATAGGACTGGGTGGCGCCGTCGGACCCGTCGACCGGTCGAACCGAGAAGTGGCCGGCGGGCTCGCCGCCGAGCAGTTCGGCGAAGATCGCGCTGGAGTCGATACGCGGCACGCAGAGCCACGTGATGCGGGCGTCGGGGCACACGATCGCCGCCGTGCGCTGGTCCGAGAGCATCGAGTGCTCCTCGATCGGCGTCACGCCGGCACCGGCGAGCCAGTCGGATCGGCGGGTCGACAGTGCCGCGAGCAAGATGGCGGCGTCCTCGGGGGTCGCGACCCGGAACGATGCGGCCGTCTCGCCCTCGCCGACCTTCACGCCGACATCGGGGCCCTGCAGGGTGCGGAAGGCGAACTCGTCGGTGACGTCGTCGCCCACGAACAGCACGGCGGTCGCGCCGACGTTGGCCCGCACCGTGTTGAGGGCGCGGCCCTTGTCGGTCGGGATGAGCAACAGCTCACAGACCTTCTTGCCGTGGCGCACCGTGAGCTCGCCGATGTCGGCGGAGATGGTCTCGAGGTCGGCCAGCACCCGCGCGACTTCGGCGTCGTCGGTGACGGCCCGGTAGTGCACCGCCACCGACGCCGGCTTCTTCTCCAGCGACACCCCGGGATGAGCGGCGACGACCTCGGCGAGCGCGCCGAGGAGGTGGGTCCGGCGCTCGCGCAGTGCCGGGTCGAGGTCGAGCGCGAAGTCGATGTCGAATTCGGTGCCGTGGGAGCCCACGAGGTGGATCTCGGCCGGGAGGCGGCTGAGGGCGGCGAGATCTCGCAGGGAGCGGCCCGAGATCACCGCCACCTCGGTCTGGGGGAGGTTGGCGAGGCCGCGGAGCGCGACGGAGGTGTCGCGCAGCGGCAACGCCTTCATCGGGTCGTCGACGATCGGTGCGATGGTGCCGTCGTAGTCGCAGGCGACGAGCAGCTGTGGCGCCGTCGCGAGCCGGTCGAGGCAGGCGACCAGTTCGGGGTCTTCGAGCACGTGGGCCATGGAGGGGGACGCTATCGCTCCCGCTGCGGTCGGCCGTGCTCTCACCGTGGTCGGTCCGGCCGCGGCCGCGCCGATCGATACACCGTCGCTGGGCGATACGGTCTCGGGAATGGGCGACTCCGCTGCCACGGTCTGCTATCGGCACGAGGACCGACCGTCGGGAATCGTCTGTCAACGATGTGACCGTCCGATCTGCGCCGACTGTCGCACGCAAGCATCGGTCGGCTTCCACTGCCCCGAGTGTCTGCGCCAGGGCGGGCAGCAGGTCTACCGGGGCCCCGTCGTGTTCGACCCGATCGTCACGAAGGCACTCATCGCGATCAACGTCGTGGCGTCGGTGCTCGCGTTCGTCGCGTCCGGCTCCTTCGGTGGGCTCTCCAACGCCGTGCTGCGCGACTGGTCGTTGTTCGCGCCGTTCGTCGACGTCGACGGCGAGACCTACCGAATCGTCACCTCGGCGTTCTTGCACGGCGGGCTGATCCACCTCGGGTTCAACATGGCCGCGCTGTGGGTGCTCGGCTCCGCGGTGGAGCGGGCCTTCGGTCGCGTGCGCTTCGTCGCCCTCTACGTCGTGTCGCTGCTCGGTGGCGGCTTCGGCGTGCTCTTCATCGAACCCAACGCGGCGGCGGTGGGCGCGTCGGGCGCGGTGTTCGGGTTGTTCGGTGCGATCGTGGTGATCCAGCGGGCACAGGGGATCGACATCTGGGAGTCGGGCATCGGCACCGTGCTCGGCCTCAACCTGCTGATCACCTTCGTGATCCCGCAGATCTCGATCGGCGGGCACCTCGGCGGCCTGCTCGTCGGCGGGTCGTTCACGGTGGCGATGGTGGCGCTCGCCCGGGCCCGCGTGTCGCAGTGGGGCGCGGTCGCGCTCGCGGTCGCGGTGAGCCTGGTGCTGTACGGCGCGTCGGTGTGGGCGGCAGCCCAGTGGCCCGACCCGATCTTCTGAACCGACTCAGGGTCGCCGGTAGACGCTGACGTGCACCTCGGGTGGCTCGTCGTCGCTCGACGTGGGGAACGGCGTGCCGGTCCAGTCGCTCCAGCGCTCGCTCAGCTCGAACCCGGCGGCCTCGGCGGCGATGTCGAGTTGGGCCGGGGTGCGGTAGTGCAGGAGCCAGGGGCGCAGCCGATTCCCGCTCGCGGTGATCTCGACATGGTGGCCCCGGATGACCTGCGCCTCGGCGTCGTGCTTGGAGACGGTGATCACCGCACCCTCGGCGCTCACGTCGCGCACCGACACCCCGCCTTCGGCGAGGCCGTCGGTCGGCGGCACGAACCCCTCGATCACCACCGATCCGCCCGGTTCGACGAGGGCGAAGAGCGAGCGCAGACATGCCGCCTGCGCGGCATCGGAGGTCAGGTTGAAGAAGGTGTTGAAGGCGGCGAAGGCAGCCCGGTACGGGCCGCCCCCGGCGATGGCGGTGGATGCGTCGAGATCGCCCATGTCGGCGAGCACCGCCGTCACGGTCTCCGCTCCTGGCTTGGCCGCGAGGAGATCGAGCATCGCCTGCGACGCATCGACCCCGACCACCGAGATGCCGCGCGCTGCGAGCGGGAGTGCGAGGCGGCCGGTGCCGACGCCGAGTTCCAGGACGACCCCGTAGCCTGCGAGGGCGGTGATCGCCGCAACGGTCGCCCCGACGTCGCTGACGTCGGCGTACCAGTCGTCGTAGACGTCGGCGAAGGCGTCGCCGTAGGTGGCGGGCCCGTAGTCGTCGGGCACCTGGGGTTCCTCGATCACGGGACCAGTGTGCCCGGTCGTAGGCTGAACCCATGAGCGAGGGTGTCGCCCCCGGGCCGGATCACGGCCTCGACGAGATCTATCTCGATCACGCCGCCAGCACGCCGCTGCGCGACGAGGCGCGCGCCGCCTGGCTCGACGCGTCCGCGCACCACCACGCCAACCCGACGGGTTCGCACCGGGCCGCCCGGGCGGCTCGTCGCGCGCTCGACGATGCACGCGACGAGATCGCCGCCGCCCTCGACCGGCCACCGGCCGAGGTCGTGTTCACGTCCGGCGGCAGCGAGGCGGACAACCTCGCCGTGCGAGGTGTCCTCCGGGACCGGGGCGGGATCGCGGTGTGCTCGGCGGGCGAACACCACGCGGTACTCGAACCGGTCGAGCACGCAGGCGGGCTCACCGTGCCCCTCGACGCCGACGGCACCGTCGCCCCGGATCGGCTGGCGGCCGCGCTCGCCGATGCCGAGGAGCCGGTGGCGGTCGTCTCGGTCATCACCGTCAACAACGAGACCGGCGTGATCAACGACATCCCCGCCCTCGTCGAGGTGACGCGCCATCACGCCCCCGACGCGGTGTTCCACACCGATGCGGTGCAGGCCCTGTCGTGGGTCGATCTCGCCCACCACGTCGCCGACGCCGACCTGGTGTCGATCACCGGTCACAAGTTCGGAGGCCCGGTCGGCACCGGGGCCCTCTTCGTGCGCCACGGCGTCACCCTCGACCCCTGGGTCCTCGGTGGCGGCCAGGAACGCGGGCGACGCGCCGGCACACCCGACGTCGCCGGCGCCGCCGCATTCGCAGCCGCTGCCAGTGCGACGGTCGCCGATCGTGAGGGCTCGATCGAGCGCCTCGGCGCGCTCCGCGACCGACTGGTCGACGGTCTCGCCGATCGCCTGGGCGAGATCGTGATGCCGACGGTGCTGCGGGGTGGTGCGCCGGTCGCGGCGGGCATCGCCCACGTCATGCTCGCCGAGGTGGAGGCCGAGGCGCTGCTCTATCTGCTCGATTCGGCCGGGGTGCGCGCATCGGCCGCGTCGTCGTGCTCCAGCGGCGCCCAGGACCCGTCCCATGTCCTCGCCGCGATGGGGATCGACCGCATGGTCGCCCAGGGGTCGCTGCGTCTGTCGCTGGGGCACACCTCCACCGACGCCGACGTCGACGCCGCCCTCGAGATCATCCCGCCGGCGGTCGAGCGCCTCCGCGCCCACGGAGGCGGCTGATGGTGGCCCCGGGCGGACCCGTGATGGTCGCGATGTCGGGTGGGGTCGATTCGTCGGTCGCCGCCGCCCTGCTGATCGACGCGGGCCACGACGTCGTCGGTGTGACGATGAAGCTGTGGGGTGGGCCGTCCGACACCGGTTGTTGTGCGGTGTCCGACGTCGACGA
The DNA here is from genome assembly GCA_039193795.1 of Actinomycetota bacterium. Classification (GTDB taxonomy): domain Bacteria; phylum Actinomycetota; class Acidimicrobiia; order Acidimicrobiales; family Aldehydirespiratoraceae; genus UBA11606. The sequence goes on from JBCCWI010000033.1 coordinate 27,390, forward strand.
CGCCCGCCGCGTCGCTGACCGGCTGGGGATCGAGCATCACGTCTTCAACTTCGGCGAGGACTTCGAGCGCGACGTGATCGAGCCCTACGTGGCCGATCACGCGGCGGCCCGCACGCCCAATCCGTGCATCGAGTGCAACCGGCATCTCAAGTTCGACCGGCTCGTTCGGCGGGCCGATGCGCTCGGGTTCGGCCGCCTTGCCACCGGCCATCACGCCCGCATCGTGCGCACCGGCGCCGGTGCCCGCCTCGGTCGCGGGGTCGACGACGCCAAGGATCAGGCCTACGTGCTGCACGTGATCGAGGCGTCGGTGCTCGACCGGATGCTCCTACCGGTCGGCGAACTCACCAAGGCCGACGTGCGGCGGGTGGCGGCCGAGCTCGATCTGCGCACCGCCGAGAAGCCCGAGAGCCAAGACGTGTGCTTCATCACCAACGAACACGGGCGCCGGGCGTTCCTCGGCGACCGGATCCCGCTCAAGCCGGCGACGGTGGTCGATCGTCACGGCGCCGAGCTCGGCACCGTCGACTCGGTCGAGCTCGTGACGATCGGCCAGCGCAAGGGTCTCGGGCTCGCGGGCGGGACCGATCCGCGCTACGTGATCGACGTGGCGGTCGACGACGGCGGTGACCGACGGGTCACGGTCGGGGCGAAGGCGGACCTCGACGTGGCGATCACGGTGCTCGAGTCGTGGCGTTGGGTCGGTGAGGCGGTCGACGGGCCGATCACGTTCCAGTGCTCGGCCCATGGCCATGCCGAGCCGGGCCGATTCGAGGGCGATCGAGTCGTCTGGGACGCCCCACACCGACGGATCGCACCGGGGCAGTCCGTCGTCGCCTTCGCGATCGATCCGTCGAGCGGCGTCGAGTACGTGGCCGGCGGCGGCATCGCCGGCCGCACCCCGATCTGACCCGCGCCTCGGATCCCTTGCGATTCCAGCAAGGCCTCTTGCTGAAATCGAGAGCGGCCGTACGGTGGGGCCATGACCACCTCCCCCGACACACACGACCATCCGACCTCGGTCGACGTGGCGATCGTCGGCGGCTCCGCAGCCGGTCTCGCTGCGGCGCTGCAACTCGCCCGTCAGGAGCGATCCGTCGCCGTCGTCGACGACCAGACGCCTCGCAACCTCCCCGCGTCGCACCTCCATGGCTACCTCGGGTTCGACGGACGGCCGCCCGCCGACCTCGTCGCCGCGGGGCGTGACGATCTCGCCGCCTACGGAGCACACCTGATCACCGATCGGGTCACCGAGGTGGACGGCGACGTCGAGTCGGGGTTCACCGTGGCGCGCGCTGCGGGCACCGCACTGACCGCCCGCCGCGTCCTCGTCGCCACCGGACTCCGCGACGAGCTGCCGGTGATCGACGGACTGGCCGAGCACTGGGGCGACACGGTGATCCACTGCCCGTTCTGCCACGGCTACGAGCACCGGGCCCGGCGCCACGTCCATCTCGCGACGATGCCGGCCAGCCTTCACCCGGCGCCGCTGTTCCGACACCTCGCCGAGGCGCTGACGGTCGTCGTCGAGCCGTCCGCAGGGGTCGATCCGTCCGCACTCGACGCACTGCGCGGCAGCGGCGTCGACGTGATCGTGGCACCGATCGTGCGTGTCCTCGGCGACGACGGCTCGGTGCGAGCGGTCGAGTTGGCGGACGGCCGGTCGATCGACGCCGAGGTCGTGTCGATCACGCCCGAGGTGCGGGCCCGCGTCGAGGTGTTCCGGCCGATCGGGCTGGCCGCGCAGCCGCACCCGATGGGCATCGGCGACCACCTCGTGACCGATCCCACCGGCCAGACCACGGTGGCCGGCGTGTACGCCGCCGGCAACGTGACCGACCCGAGCCATCAGCTGCTCCAGGCCGCCGCCGACGGTGCGCGAGTCGGCGCCATGATCGCGTTCGACCTCGCCGCCTGACCGTCCTCGGAGCGGTCAGGCGATCGTGATCCCGCGGTCGACCGCGGTGCGCATGACCGCCGCCGGGCGGGTGGGGGAGACGAGCAGTGCACGCGCCGACACGAGATCGGTCTCGGTTCGACCGCTCACGAACGGCAGCTCGGCCGGCTTGGTGAGGCGGAGTTCGAGCGCGAGGCCGAGCGCAGCAGCGCTGATGTCGCGTGCCGTCGTGTCGGTTCGGGCCGGACCGAAGCCAGCGATCTCGCGCTTCACGAAGAGGACGGGCTCGCGCATCTGGGTGAGGTCGTGCACGACGAGCCCGTTGGGCACGAACACGAGGAATCGGTTGGTGAGTCGATGCAGGGCGTTGAGCGGGAACCAGGCCACCGCGAACCCGACGACGGTCACGATCGCTCCCACCACCCATCGCTCGTCGGCGAGCAGCAGCGGGCCGGCGGCCGCTCCGACGATCACGATCGCCACCGAGGGAGCGAGCGCGGCGATCAGGACGGGCCCCGGGGGGCGGAGCAGGTAGCGGACCTCCTCGCCGTAGGAGACGCCGTCGACGAACCGATCGCCGACCCCGGGGAGGTGGACCGTCACGACCGCGACGATCGAGGCGACGATCCCGATCATCACCATCTCCGACATGCCGGGATCGTGGTGGCGTTCGACGTCGACGGCCGCCCATACGGTCGCCGCCACCCCGCCGACCGTCCCGATCCGCACGATCGTGAGGGTCGCCGGCCTCGGGACCACCATGGCGACGAGGATCAGGGCCCAGAGCACCCACGCCGCCACGGTCACGACGTCGGCGAACCGGGTGGCCTGCGCGTTGTTCAGCGCCTCCCCGATGACCGCCCCGGCGGTGAAGGGCTGGAGCACCCACACGACCACCGCGATCGCGACGAGTCGGGCCGGGCCGGTGGGTAGCGAGAGCGTCACGGGCTCAAACTATCCTCGCCGTCGATGGCCACCTCAGACGCGTCCACCGCCGCCGATCGCATCGCCGAACTCCGCGCGGCCCTCGATCACCACGCCCGGCAGTACTACGAGCTCGACGCGCCCGAGATTCCCGACGCGGAGTGGGATCGGCTGTACCACGAACTCGTCGACCTCGAGGCCGCTCACCCCGACCTGATCACCCCCGACTCGATCACCCAGCGGGTCGGCGGCGGCACCAACGAGGCCTTCGCTCCGGTGACCCACACGGTGCCGATGATGTCGTTGCACAACGCATTCGATCTCGACGAGCTCCGAGCCTGGAACGATCGCGTGGTGCGCCGGCTCGAGGATCAGGCGGTGCCCCGCTTCGCCGTCGAGCTCAAGTTCGACGGCCTTGCGATCTCGCTGCGCTACGAGAACGGAGTGCTCGTCCAGGGTGCCACCCGCGGCGACGGTCGGGTGGGGGAGGACGTCACCCACAACGTCCGCACCATCGCCGACATCCCCGAGCGCTTGTCGGGCGACTTCCCGCCGGTGCTCGAGGCGCGTGGTGAGGTGTACATGACCCTGTCTGCGTTCGAGCGGCTCAACCAGCGCCAGGTCGAACACGCCGAGGCGGCGGGCAAGGAACCCAAGCTCTACGTCAACCCGCGCAACACCGCCGCCGGCTCGTTGCGGCAAGTCGATGCGGCGATCACCGCCGACCGCGAGCTGTCGTTCTTCTGCTACCAGCTCGGGCTCGTCGAGGGTGGCCCCGAACTCGCCTCGCACACCGAGACCCTCGAATGGCTCGGGTCGCTGGGCCTCCCGATCAACGAGCACACCAAGGCGATCGAATCGATCGATGCGGTGGAGGCGCGCATCGCCGAGTTCCAGTCGATGCGTCACGACCTCGACTACGAGTTCGACGGGGTGGTGGTGAAGGTCGATCACCTGCGGCTGCAGGCCGAACTCGGGGCCGACGCCAAGGCCCCACGGTGGGCGATCGCCTACAAGCTCCCGCCGGAGGAGCGCACCACGACCCTGCTCGACATCGAGGTCTCGATCGGTCCGTCGGGCCGGGCCACCCCGTTCGCGGTGCTCGATCCCGTGTTCGTCGGCGGGGTCACCGTCGGCACCGCGACCCTCCACAACGAGGATCAGGTCGCGGCGAAGGACGTCCGGCCCGGCGACACCGTGATCGTCCGACGCGCCGGCGACGTCATCCCCGAGGTCGTGGGTCCGGTCCTGTCCGACCGGGATCCGAAGAGCAAGCCCTGGAAGTTCCCGAAGATCTGTCCGGCCTGTGGGCATGCGCTCGTCCGCGATGAGGCCGTCGCCGCAACCAACTGTCTCTACTTCGCGTGTGATCGTGTGGTTCGCGGACGAATCGAGCACTTCGTCGGGCGGTACGCGATGGACATCGAGTACCTCGGCGAGAAGAACATCGACCGTTTCGTCGGCCTCGGCCTGCTGAGCGACGTCGCCGACCTCTACTCGCTCGACTACGACCGCATCCTCGAACTCGACCGCATCGGAGCGAAGTCGGTCGAGAACCTGCGCGCCAGCATCGAGGGCTCCAAGACTCGACCGCTCGGCAACCTGCTCTTCGGCCTGCGGATCCCCGAGATCGGGCAGGTCAACGGTCAGACCCTCGCATCGGCGTTCGGGTCGATGGACGCGATCATGCACGCCACGGTCGAGGAGATCGCCGCCGTCGACGGCTTCGGTCAGGTCATCGCCGAGGCGGTGCACGCGTGGTTCAGCTCCGATCAGGCGCGGGATCTGATCGCCCGGCTCCAGGCCGCCGGACTCACGATGGAGGCCGCCCAGGTCGACCGGTCCCAGGAGCAGACCCTCGACGGCCAGGCGGTCGTCGTCAGCGGAACCCTCGAGAACTTCACTCGCGACGGCGCCAAGGAGGCCATCCTCGAGCGGGGCGGCAAGTCCCCGGGCAGCGTCTCGAAGAAGACACTCGCGCTGGTGATCGGGGCGGACCCGGGCGCCTCCAAGGTCACCAAGGCCGAGGAGGCGGGGGTCCCGATCCTCGACGAGGCCGGGTTCCTGCAGCTGCTGGAGACGGGGGAGCTGCCGAGTTGACGGTTCCATCGGTCCGAGCGATCTGCTGGGACGTCGGTGGGGTCTTCACCGGCAGTCCCCACGACGCCGTCGCCGCGGTCGCAGCCGACCTCGGCCTCACGCATGCCGAGCTCTCCGGTGCCGTGTTCGGCGACCTGGCGGGCGCCGGCGATCATCCCTGGCACGATCTCGAACGCGGGCGGCTGTCCCTTCGGGAGGCCTGGACACGCATCGGGCATCACCTCGACGATCTCGGCGTCGAGCTGTCGATGCGGGAGCTGTTCTCTCGGATGGGCGCCGACCCCCACGATCGAACCGTCGTGCACGACACGGTGCGGGCGTGTGCCGACGCCGGGTTGGGGCAGGCGATCGTGACCAACAACGTGCGCGAGTTCTCCGACCTCGGAGACGGTCGCGGGTGGCAGCGGATGGTGCCGATGGAGTGCATGGCGGTGGTCGTCGACAGCTCGGCGGTCGGCATGCGCAAGCCCGACGCCGAGATCTACCGACACGTGCTCGCCGAGCTCGGCGTCGACGCCGCCGAGGCGGTGCTCGTCGACGACACGGCCGTCAACCTGGAGGGGGCCGCCTCGGTCGGGATGCAGACCGTGCTCGTCGGCTCGGATCCGGCGCCGGCGATGGCGGAGCTGCGGCGACTGGCGCTCAGCTGACCGTGAAGGACCAGTCGATCTCTTCGGTGTTGCCGGGATTGGCGATCTCCTCGAACACCGCCTTGGCACAGTTGCCTTCGGCCGACAGGGCCCGCACGGGGAGTCCTTCGCCGGGGGTGTAGAGGTACTGCTGGAGGCCCTCGACGTAGCGGGTCTGGGCCGTCACGTCGACCGGGAACCCACAGGTCGCGTCGGGCGAGATGGTCAGGCGGACGAGGCGATACCCGGGGGCGAGGTCGATCCCGACCGTCTGCTGCTGGAGCACTTCGTCACCGCGGCCGGGGATGAGTGCGTCGACGGCGGGGTTGTTGAGCACCGACTGGTCGTCGTTGCCGGAGTTCCCGATCAGCCCGGCCCCGACGAACATCGAGAGGCCCGCGAGGACGAAGGCGGCGAAGATGAGTTTCTGGCGGCGGGGCACGGAACGATCGTGACAGATTTCGGCCCACTACCCGATGCTGGGCGCTGTGGCGGTCGACACGTTGCGCTGCGGTGGGGGAGCCACCCTCCGCGCGCATGGGAGGATTAGCGTGTCGGCGTGATGACCGTCCCCCTCGATGGCGAGGTCGGCCGCGTACTCGGCGGCCGCTACCGGCTGCTGGTGCCGATCGGCGCCGGCGCATCCGCTCGCGTGTTCCTCGCGGACGACATCACCCTTCGACGCCAGGTGGCGGTGAAGGTCCTCCACGCCGGTCTGGCCGAGGACGCCCAGTTCCTCCGGCGGTTCCGGGCCGAAGCTCAGTCGGCCGCCTCGCTCAACAGCCCCCACGTCCTCGGTGTCTACGACTGGGGCCAAGACGACGTGCCCTTCCTCGTGACCGAATACCTCGGCGGTGGCAGCGTGCGCTCGATGCTCGATGCCGGCCACCGGTTGACGCCGAGTCAGGCGCTGCTCGTCGGGCTCGAAGCCGCCCGCGGGCTCGACTACGCCCACGGGCAGGAACTCGTCCACCGCGACGTCAAGCCGGCCAACCTGCTCTTCGACGACGGCGGCCGTCTCCGGATCGCCGACTTCGGTCTGGCCCGAGCGATCGCCGAGGCCGGCTGGACCGAAGAGGGGTCGCTGGTGGGCACCGCCCGCTACGCCGCCCCGGAGCAGGCTCGCGGGGAGCGGGTCGGTCCGCCCGCCGACGTCTACGCCCTGGCGCTGACGATCAACGAGACCGTCACCGGCGAGGTCCCCTTCGGCGCCGACACCGTGATCGGCACGCTCATGGCCCGCACCGAGGCACCGTTCGAGCCGGACCCTGAGCTGGGTCCGCTGGTGCCGGTCCTGCGCCGCGCCGGGTCGCTCGATCCCGACGAGCGTCCGTCGGCCGGGGAGCTCGCCGCGTCGTTGATGGCGGCCGCGTCGGATCTCCCTCGCCCGGCCCCGCTGCCGCTCGTCGGCACCGAGCTGCCCGACGAGGCATCGCTCGATCGGACCGAACACGGCACCCTCCACGCCGCCGGTCTCCCGGCGTCGCCGGTGGAGGAGACGGCTCCGAGCCGCCGCTGGCCGTGGGCGGTCCTGCTCGTGGCCCTCGTCGGCGCTGCGATCGCTGCCGGCGTCGCCGCCTGGCAGGGCTCCCAGCCCGAACTCGTCGAGGTGCCCGATGTCGTCGGCTTGACCCGCGCCGACGCGGTGATGGAGCTCGCCGACGAGGGGTTCGTCCTCACGTTCTCCGACGTCCGCGAACCCGGGACCGAACGGGGCGACGTCGTCGCGACCCAACCGACCCCCGGTACCGAACTCGAGGAGGGCGCGTCACTCACACTGTTCGTGTCGCTGGGCGAGCCGCTCGTGGCCGTTCCCGACCTGGCCGGGCTGACGTTCAGCGACGCGCAGGCTCGACTCGAAGAGCAGCGCCTGGTCGTCGGCACGACCCGTGAGGAGCACGACGAAGCGGTACCGCCCGGACTCGTCATCGAGGCGGTGACCCCGAACGGGGCCGCGGAGCTGGAGCCGGGCGCCCTGGTCGACCTGGTGATCTCCAAGGGACCGGCGAGTCGCACCGTGCCGGAACTCCCCGTCTCGGGCGACGTCGCCGACGCCCGCACCGCGCTGAGCGATCTCCGGCTCGTGCCCGTCGACTCGTCGGAGTACTCCGACACCGTCCCGTTCGGTCAGGTGATCCGGTTCGAGCCGTCGCCGGGGGCGATCGTGCCACCCGACACGGCGATCACGATCGTCGTGTCCGACGGCCCCGCGCCTCGGGAGGTGCCCGCGGTGATCGGTCTGGACGTTCTCGAAGCACAGCAGGTGCTGGAGTCCGCCGGCTTCGTCGTCGTCGACGTGCAGGGTCCGCCCGACCTTCCGGTCCTCGCCACCGACCCGCCCGCGGGCGAGACGCGCGCCTTCGGCACCGAGATCGTCATCGCCACCAGTCTGACCGCCGGCTGATCGCGGCTCGGTGTCGCCGCGCTACGGCTCGGTGATCTCGTCGATGCGGCGGGCGAGCTCGCGCAAGACGTCCACCGGGACGTCGGCGTCGTCGGGGATGGCATCGACTCCGGTCGCCCCTCCCGGTGGCGGCGCGATGAGGCTCGCGAGTGCCAGCACCTTGGAGGAGTCGCCGGTCAGCTTGAACTTGCCGCCCATGAGGGCCGGCATCACCTGGGACGGGTCGCGCTCGACGAAGAGCTGTTTGGCGACGTCGTAGGGCACCTCGATGCCGAAGTCGGAATCGTCGAGGTGGCCTTCCTCGATCATCAGGGTCGGCCCGGTGGTGTCGATGTGGCCCTTGATCGGCCCGTCACCGAACGGCGGGTCGGTGACGGTCACGTTCGCGGCCAGGTCGAACTCGACCTCGCGGTCGTGCTCGGCGTAGTCGGACCGGATCTCTCGCATCGCGGCGACCCACTCGGGACTCAGGAAGGGATGGCGCATCAGGATTCCAGCGTAGATCGACCGGAGGGGAGCCGTATCCTTGGCGCCATGACGGAACCCACCCGCATCACCCGTGACGAGGTGGTGCACGTCGCCCACCTCGCTCGGCTGGCGTTGACCGATGCCGAGATCGACGAGTTCACCGGACAGCTCGGCGACATCCTCGAGCATGCCGCCGACATCGAGGCGCTCGACGTCGGCGACATCGAGCCCACCTCTCACCCGCTGCCGATGCTCAACGTGTTGCGCCCCGACGTCGTGCAGCCGCCGCTCGACCGCGACCTGCTCCTGTCGCAGGCGCCGCACGCCGAGGACGGACAGTTCCGCGTTCCGCCGATCCTGGGGGAGGAGCCGTGAGCGCGCTCGAGATCGCGGCCGCGGTCCGAGCCGGTGAACGTTCCGCCGTCGAGGTCGTCGATGAACACCTCGCCCGCATCGAGGCCGGCGACGGCGAGATCCACGCCTTCAACCTGGTCACCGCCGACCTCGCCCGTCAGCAGGCCGCGGCGGTCGATGCGGCGGTCGCCGCGGGCGACGATCCCGGCCCGCTGGCCGGGGTCCCGATCGCGCTGAAGGACAACATGTGCACCGCCGGGGTGGCGACGACCTGCTCGTCGCGCATCCTCGAGGGTTGGGAGCCGCCCTACGACGGCACCGTCGTCGAGAAGGTCCGGGCCGCCGGGGCGGTCGTGGTCGGCAAGACGAACCTCGACGAGTTCGCCATGGGTTCGTCCACCGAGAACTCCGCATTCGGCGCAACGCGCAACCCGCTCGACACCTCCCGAGTGCCGGGTGGCTCCAGTGGCGGGTCGGCCGCGGCGGTCGCCGCGGACTTCGCTGCGCTGTCGCTCGGATCCGACACCGGCGGGTCGATCCGCCAGCCCGCCGCGTTCTGCGGGATCGTCGGAATGAAGCCGACGTATGGCGCGGTGTCTCGCTACGGCCTGATCGCCTTCGGTTCCTCACTCGATCAGATCGGCCCCTTCGCCCGCACCGTCGCCGAGTCGGCCGCGCTGCTCGAGGCGATCGGTGGGCACGACCCCCTCGACTCGACCTCGATCGATCAGCCCCCGTTCGATCTGCAGTCGGTGCTCGATCGCGGTGTCGACGGCCTCCGTGTCGGCATCCTGCGGGAGCTGTCCGGCGGCGAGGGCAGTGTCGAAGGACTGTCGGCCGACGTCCTCGCCCGCACCCGCGAGGCTGCCGAAGCGCTCGAAGCGGCCGGCGCGACCGTCACCGAGGTGTCGGTGCCGTCGTCGACCCTCGGGCTCTCCGCGTACTACATGGTCGCCCCGGCCGAGGCGTCGTCGAACCTGAGCCGATTCGACGGTGTCCGCTACGGGCTGCGCACCGACGCCGCGACCACCGGCGAGATGATGACCGCCACCCGCACTGCGGGCTTCGGTCCTGAGGTGAAGCGTCGCATCATGCTCGGCACCTACGCGCTGTCGGCGGGCTACTACGACGCCTTCTACGGCAAGGCGCTGAGAGTACGCACGATGATGCTGCAGGAGTTCGCCTCGGTGTACGCCGACGTCGATCTCCTGCTCACTCCGACGGCGCCCACGACGGCGTTCCCGCTCGGGGACCGAACCGCGGACCCGATGACGATGTACGTCAACGACGTCTGCACCATCCCGTCGAACCTGGTGGGGCATCCGGCGATCTCGGTGCCGTTCGGGGTCGGCGACGACGGGCTCCCGGTCGGGGTGCAGCTCCTCGGTCCGGCGCTGTCCGAGCCGACGATCTATCAGGCGGCCGCGGCGCTCGAAGCCGCGGCCCCGAGTGCGGGAGGCGCAGCGTGACCGTGCACGAACCGACCCTGCCCGATGAATGGGAACTCGTCGTCGGCCTCGAGGTCCACGTCGAGTTGGCGACGGCCACCAAGCTCTTCTGTGCGTGTGAGAACACCTTCAGCCACATCCCGAACACGCTGACGTGTCCGACCTGTGTCGGCCTTCCCGGCTCGCTTCCGGTGATGAACGCGACGGCCGTCGAGTACGCGATGCGCCTCGGTCGGGCCCTCGGCTGCGAGGTCCACCCGTCGGTGATGGCGCGCAAGAACTACTTCTACCCGGACATGGCGAAGGACTTCCAGACGACCCAGTACGACCAGCCGACCAACGCGGACGGCGAGCTGACGCTCGCCGACGGCACGGTCGTCGGGATCGAACGCGCCCACATCGAGGAGGACGCCGGCAAGACGACCCACGTCGGTGGTGGCGGACGGATCAACGACGCCATCTACTCCCTCGTCGACTACAACCGGGCCGGCGTGCCGCTCGTCGAGATCGTCAGTCGACCCGACATCCGCACGGTCGATCATGCCAAGGCCTATGTGTCGGAGCTGCGCGACATCCTGCTCGCCATCGAGGTCAGCGACGCCAAGATGGAGGAGGGTTCGATGCGGGTCGACGCCAACGTGTCGGTCCGACCCGTCGGTTCCGACGAGCTGCGCACCCGATGCGAGCTGAAGAACATCAACTCGATCCGGTCACTCGGCCGCGCGATCGAGTACGAGGCTCGGCGCCACATCGACCTCTACGAATCGGGCGAGGCGCCCCGCCAGGAGACCCGGCACTGGGACGAGGAGAACGGGCGCTCCACCGCCGGCCGGTCCAAGGAGGACGCCGACGACTACCGCTACTTCCAGGAGCCCGACCTGGTGCCGTTGGCCCCGACCGCCGAGCAGATCGCCGCGATCGACGCCTCGATGCCGATGCTGCCGGCCGCGCGGCGAGCCCGGCTCGGCGAGCTGTCCTCGGTCGCCGACGAGGTGCTCGTGACCGTGGTGGAGCGCGGGCAGGACGCGTTGGCCCTCGGCGCCATCGAGGCCGGCGCCGACGCCGACAAGGTGCTCACCCGCATCCAGAACGACCTGGCCGTCGACGACTGGTCGGCGGTCACCTCGGCCTCGCTCGCCACCCTCGTCCAGATGGAGTCTGGCGGTGAGCTGTCGGCCACCCAGGCCAAGCAGGTGCTCGGCGAGATGGCGGCGGGCGCCCACGGCGGCGATCCCAAGGCGATCGCGGCTGCGCACGGCTTCGAGGCGATGGAGAGCGACGAGCTGGAGACGCTGATCGATCAGCTGATCGCCGACAACCCGGACGAATGGGCGCGGTTCTCCGGCGGCGACGACGGCGATCGCAAGAAGATGCAGGGCTTCTTCACCGGCCAGATCATGAAGGCGACCAAGGGGCAGGCCGACGGCCGTGCGGTCGCCGAATTGCTCAACCGAAAATCGGCGGGGTGAGTGCGGGCGTCCTCGCCGGACGCCCAACGCAGGCGGGCTGAGCGGTCCCGAGTGGACCGCGGCCGCACCGTCAGCGGTCGGCGCCGGTGACGAGCCAGGCGTCGGTGCGCAGGCGTGCGCCGAGCAGGACGGTGCGCATCACCATCCAGGCGCCGAGCGATGCCCAGAGCCAGCCGATGCCGAGGTCGAGCGCACCGACGAGGAGGGCGCCACCGGTGAGCACGGCGGAAGCGATCGCGGTCGCCACGGCGAGGAACCGCAGGTCGCCGGCGCCGATGATGATGCCGTCGAGGACGAATGCCGCCCCGTTGATCGGGGCGAGGACCGCGACATAGATCAACAGGAACGCCGCCAGGTCCCGCACCGCGGGGTCGCCGGTGAAGATGTTGGGCAGCACCGGCGACAGCGGCAGGACGACCAGGAGCGCGAGGATCCCGGTCGCCCACCCCCACTGCATCATCCGTCGACTCAGGACCCGGACCTGCGCGACGTCGCCGGCGCCCAGCGCCTTGCCGATCATCGCCTGGGCCGCGATCGCGACCGCGTCGAGGATGAACACGAGCGCGGTCCAGATCTGGAACGCGATCTCGTGGGCCGCGAGATCGTCGTCGCCGATGCGGGCCGCGACGGCGAGGGTGATGGTGAGGCCGATCCGCATCGATGCGTTGCGGAGGAACAGATCGAAGCCGGCGCTGGCGAGTCGGCCGATCACGGCGATGTCCGGGGTGAGACCGACGCCGTGCTCGGCGACGGCGCGGGCGATCCACCAGATGTAGGCGGCGGCTCCGACCCACTGGGCGATGACGGTGGAGAGGGCCGACGCCCCGATGCCCTGGTCGAAGCCGTAGACGAGGACGACTTCGATCACCAGGTTGAGCAGGGCGGTGCCGCCGGCGACGTAGAGCGGTCGTCTGGTGTCTTGCAGCCCGCGCAGATAGCCGACGCCGGCGAGGGCGACCAGCATCCCCGGGAGCCCGAAGAGCGAGATCCGTAGGTAGACCTCGGCGTTCGTGGCGATCTCGCCCTCGCCGCCCAGGAGCTCGATCAGCGGGTTGCGGAAGGCGTACATCGCCGCCCCGATCGCGATCCCGAGCAGGATCGCCAACCAGATGCTCTGGACCGCCTGGTGAGCGGCCCGACGGTCCTCGCCGGCACCGAGCAGCCTGGCGACCGCCGAGGTCGTGCCGTAGGCGAGGAAGACGAACACGGCGAGCGCGATGAGCAAGATGCCGGAGGCGATCGACAGGCCACCGAGCTGCGGCGTGCCGAGGTTGCCGACGACGGCGGTGTCGGCGAGCAGGTACAGAGGCTCGGCCAACAGCGCGCCGAGCGCGGGGACCGCGAGCGCCAGGATCTCCCGGTCGGTGGGTCCCCACCCGATGCGCTGTGTGAGCCGCTCCATCGACGAAACGCTAGGCCGGGTCGATCGAATCGATCGCCCGCCATCCGTGGACGAGTCGCCGTTCGGCGAGGTCGTAACACCAGTGGTGTCCCACCCCGGGCTGGTCGTGGCGACGATCGATCTCCCATCCGGCGAGCGCGCAGAGCAAGAGCGTGCCCACCCCGCCGTGACCGATCACCATCACGTCGTGGTCGTGGTCGCCGTGGATCACGTCGTCGAGCGCTCCGAGGATCCGGGCCTGGGCATCGATCGCCCGCTCCCAGCCGTCGGCGCTGACCTCGGGACGGGCGAAGAAGCGATCGGCCATGGCGTCGAACGCCGCGGGCGGCAGGAAGCCGGTCCGTTCGTTCTCGTGGGTGTGTGGCCGGATCTCCGCCTCGAGCCCGAGGAGGTCGCCGATGATCGCCGCGGTGTCGATCGCCTTCTGCTCGTCGCTGCAGATCAGGGTGCCGACACGGTCGAGCCACGGCTGGGCCGACATCGCCCGCGTCCGCATGCGCCCCGTGTCGCTCAGGCCCCAGCGGGGGACGGCGACGTCGGGGTCGATGACGACGTTCGGGTGGGTGACATAGCGGAGGTCGGTCACGGCGACCAGTCGCCGGTCGCCCGGTGGTGGGCGCGGGCCGCCTCGGTCATCCACTCGGTGCGTCCCGACCGTACGGCACTCGACGACACGTCCAGCAGCACGGGATCGACCGGGAGTGCGTGCTCGTCCGGCACGTCGAACCCGCTCCGAGGGGCGAGGGCGAGGGTCGGCAGCGCCGCGAGCGCGGCGTCGCGGGCGGCGTGGTCGAGGTACCAGGCCACGTCGTTCACCTGGGCCCACTTGTCGGCCCCCATCACCACGACGTCGTAGCCGCCGGCGATGTCGACGATCAGCTGGTGCTCGGTCACGATCAGGCCGAGGCCGTCGATCGGGGCCACCGACGCCTCGATGACGGCGATGCGCTCGTCGAAGCTCGGCCGGTCGACCGTGTCCTTGCCGAGCGTCACCGTCGAGACCGCGAGATCGACCCGTTCGAGCCCGTGGTGCTCCCGAGCGGTCACGGCGATCTCGAGATGGGCGATCGTCGGTGGATTGAACGATCCCGGGTACACGCCGATGCGGCCGCTCGTCAGGCTCACGGAGAACCACGTTGCCATGCGCGGCCACCGCCGTCATACTGCTGGTCGTGAACCGTGCTGTCGCCGCCCTCCTCGTAGTGGTAATCGACTAGCACACGTTCGCGCCCCTCCGACCGTCCCGAACGTGTGCCTCGACCTCCCAGAGCGGGAGGTCGTTTCCGTTTTCGGCCGGTAGTTTTTGTCCGTCGCGCTTGCGTCTCACATCCTGGAAAACCCATCTCATGATCACCAACCCCAGCAACGGTGGCGAAGCCCTCGTGAAAGCCCTCGAGTACGAGGGTGTCGAGGTGATGTTCGGCCTCCCCGGCGGCGCGATCCTGCC
>JBCCWI010000034.1:0-40691 GCA_039193795.1 Actinomycetota bacterium
ACGCGCCGATCGCAAGCCCTGAACGATTCGTCGCCGGCCCGCCCGCGCCATACGATGCCGGCCATGTCCAAGACTGCAGTCCTCGCCAAGCTCCCGATCAAGCCCGACGCCAAAGCGACGTTCATCGAGGCGTTCGGGGCCATGCTCGACGCCGTTCAGGCTGAGGAGGGCACCGAGATCTACATCCTCAACTGGGGTCAGAAGGACGACGAGAACACTGCGTACATCTACGAGCTCTACACCGACGGCGAGGCGCTCGCCGTGCACAGCGGCTCCGACGCCATGAAGGCGTTGATGGGCGCGTTGGGCGACGTGATGGCCGGCGCTCCCGAGCTGATCATGCTCACCCCGGCCGCCGGCAAGGGCCTCTGAGCTGACCGAGACCTACCTCGACCGGATCCTCGAGGCGCACCGGGAGGCTGCGGCAGCCGACACCCGGCGCCTCGACGCGCTCGTCGAGCAGACCGCGGGCCTCGAACCGTGCCGAGGGTTCCGGTCGGCGTTGGCGCAGACCACCGGTGGCGTCGCCGTCATCAGCGAGGTCAAACGCCGATCACCGTCCAAGGGCGATCTCTTCGCCGATCTCGACCCCGCCGAGCTCGCCCGCACCTACGCCGACGGCGGCGCGTCGTGCCTGTCGGTGTTGACCGACGTCGAGTGGTTCGGCGGCTCGGTGGACGACCTTCGCGCCGCTCGAGCGGCGGTGGAGCTGCCGGTGATCCGCAAGGACTTCACCGTCGACGCCCGCGACGTGGTCGACGCCCGCCTGATGGGCGCGGACTGTGTGCTGCTGATCGCCGCCGCCCTCGACGACGCCGAACTGCGCGACTTCCACACGCTGGCGAGCGAACTCGGCCTCGATGCCCTGATCGAGATCCACGACGAGCCCGAACTCGAGCGAGCGCTGGCGGTCGGCGGCGACCTCATCGGGGTCAATCAGCGCGATCTGGTGACGTTCCAGGTCGACCAGGAACGAGCCGTGCGCATGGCGCCGCAGATGCCAGCCGGTGTCGTTCGGGTCGCCGAGTCCGGCGTGCGCGACCGCGCCGACGGCGCTGCGCTGGAAGCGGCGGGATACCACGCCCTTCTGGTCGGCGAGACGCTCGTGCGCAGCGGCGACCCGGCGGCGGAGATCCGCCGGCTGCGCGGCCGGGCCTGACGCAAATCTGGTCATCGGTCAGACCCACCGGGGTAGATTCGAACCCGTGTTCGTCAAGATCTGCGGCCTCACGAGCGAGGAAGACGCCCTCCTCGCCATCGGCATGGGGGCCGACGCACTCGGGTTCAACTTCGTTCCCGGCTCCAAGCGTCAGATCGCCCCGCAGCGGGCCCGCGAGATCGTGCGCCGACTCCCGGCGGAGACGCTGACGGTCGGGATCTTCCGCGACGAACTGCCGGGCCGAGTGATCGAGATCACCCACAAGGCCGGTCTGCGTGCGGCCCAGCTCCACGGTCGCGAGAGCGCCGAACAGACCCGCCAGGTTCGAGCGCAGGTCCCGATCGTGATCAAGGCGTTCTCGGCCGGAGATCCGGCGCTGGCGTCGGTCGGTGACTTCGGGGCCGACATCGTCTTGATCGATGGCGCCGAGCCGGGCAGTGGCGAGGTCTTCGACTGGCGACTGGCCGAAGGCGCTCCGCTCGCCGGCCACCGGGTCCTGCTCGCGGGTGGGCTGCATCCGGGCAATGTCGCCGATGCGATCGAACAGGTCCGTCCCTGGGGGGTCGACGTCGCCAGCGGCGTCGAGCGAGCCCCGGGGCAAAAGGACGCCGTCAAGGTCCGCGAGTTCGTCGCGGCCGCTCGAGCGGCGGCGCAACGGGTACACACGAACGATGGCACCCCCGAGACCTCGGGCGGTGCGCTCTACGACTGGGAAGAGGATCTTCTGTCATGACGATGGCGCAACCGACCGACTCCGGCCGCTTCGGCGAGTTCGGAGGCATGTACGTCCCCGAGACCCTGGTGCCCGCATGCCAGGAACTCGATCGGGCCTTCCGCGATGCGTGGGGCGACCCGGCGTTCCGCGGCGAACTCGACCACCTGCTCAAGACCTACGCCGGCCGACCGTCTCCGCTGACGGTGTGCGACCGGCTGAGCGAGGCGCTCGGTTGTCGCGTGCTGTTCAAGCGTGAGGACCTCAACCACACGGGCAGCCACAAGATCAACAACGTCTTGGGCCAGACCCTGCTGGCCAAGCGGATGGGCAAGACCCGCATCGTCGCCGAGACCGGCGCCGGCCAGCACGGCGTGGCGAGCGCAACCGCCGCGGCGCTGTTCGGGATGGACTGTGTGGTCTACATGGGCACGGTCGACATCGAACGGCAGAAGCTCAACGTGTTCCGGATGCAGCTCCTCGGTGCGGAGGTCCGTGCCGCCGAGACCGGCAGCCAGACGCTCAAGGACGCCGTCAACGAGGCGATGCGCTACTGGGTCGCTGCGGTGGAGGACACCCACTACTGCCTGGGCTCGGTGATGGGGCCCCATCCGTACCCCTGGATGGTCCGCGAGTTCCACCGGGTGATCGGTGAGGAGGCGCGCGAGCAGTGCGCCGACCTCCTCGACGGTGGCACTCCGGACTACGTCGTCGCGTGTGTGGGCGGCGGCTCGAATGCTGCGGGCATCTTCGCCGGCTTCGCCGACACCGACGCTCAGCTGATCGGTGCCGAACCCGCAGGCGGAGCCGCCGTCGGCCGTGCCGTCCCGGGCATCGTCCACGGATCGAAGAGCTACCTCATGCAGGACGAATGGGGTCAGGTTCTGGAGGCCGAGTCGATCTCCGCCGGTCTCGACTATCCCGGAATCGGTCCCGAACACGCACATCTCGCCGCGACGGGCCGAGCCCGCTACGAGCCGGTGACCGACGAAGAGGTCGTCGAGGCGTTCCAGCTGTGCTCTCGCACCGAGGGCATCATCCCCGCCCTCGAGTCGGCTCACGCGCTGGCGTGGATCGCCAAGATGCGAGACGAGGTCGCCGGCAAGACCGTGCTCGTCAACATGAGCGGACGTGGGGACAAGGACGTCAACCAGATGATGGACGTGCTCGGCGCATGAGCGGTGCGATCGAAACGGCGCTGCGCGCCCGCCGCGACGCCGGGGGCAAGTGCCTGGTGCCGTACGTGACCGGGGGGCTCGGCGACGACTGGGTCGAGACGGTGCGGGCCGTGGCGGCGGCCGGCGCCGACGCGATCGAGATCGGCATGCCGTTCTCCGATCCGGTCATGGACGGTCCGACCATCCAGGAGGCCAACGACCGGGCGCTCGCCGCCGGCGTGACGCCCCAGTCCATCCTCGACGATCTCCGCGGGGCCGACATCGGTGTCCCGACCGCAGTGATGACCTACGGCAACATCGCCTTTCACATGGGCTTCGAGCGGTTCGCCCAGTCGTTGGCGGCCGCCGAGATCTCCGGGTGCATCCTCCCCGACATCCCGTTGGAGGAGGTCGGCGACTGGGCCGCCGCCGCCGACGAGGCCGGGGTCGAGACGATCATGCTGGCGGCGCCGACCGCGCCGGACGACCGGTTGCCGATGATCGTCGAACGCAGTCGCGGGTTCGTCTACGGCGTCGGGTTGCTCGGCATCACGGGTGTGCGCGACGCGTTGGCGGCGTCCGCGGTCGAGATCGCCGGTCGGCTCAAGGCCGTCACCGACAAGCCCGTGCTGGTGGGTGTGGGTGTCGGTACGCCGGCCCAGGCGGTCGAGGTGTCCCAGGTCGCCGATGGCGTGGTGGTCGGCTCGGCGGTCGTGCAGCGCATGCTCGACCACGCCGGACCCGAGGGTGTCGCCGACCTCGTCTCGGGGTTCCGAGCGGCGCTCGACAGCGCCTGATCCGGTGCGGGAGGCGTTGCTCGATCTGCTCCTCCCTGAGACCGACCGCGGCGCGATGGTCCAGATCGCCGTCGCGGCGGTGTTTTGGTCGGTGCTCATCGCCTGGAGCGTTCGCTGGCGTCACGAGTACCGACTCTTCGTCATCGGCCTGGCCGTGATCACCTTCGCGTGGTTCGGGGCGCGCGCCATCCACTGAGCACGGATCCGGATCGGCGACGATGGCGCTGGAATGTCGCCGGGTGCGAGGAGGTTCCCGGACCGTGGATCACGATCTGATCATCATCGGAGGCGGTGCCGGAGGACTCGCCGCCCTGCGAGCCGCGCTGTGGGTCGACGCCGACGTCCTCATGATCAACGAGGGCCAGCCGGGTGGGGACTGCACGTTCACCGGCTGCGTACCGTCGAAGACACTGCTCGCCGCCGCGCGCGCCGGTGCATCGTTCACCGAGGCGATGGCGAGGGTCGGCGACACCGTCGACCGCATCGCCGGCACCGAGACCGCCGACGTGCTGCGAAGTCACGGCGCCGCCTACATCGACGACCGGGCCCGACTCGTCACACACGACACCGTCGCGGTCGGCGAGAAACGCATCACCGCACCGCGCATCGTGGTCGCAACCGGGGGTCGGCCGTTCATTCCCCCGATTCCGGGGCTGGCCGACACCCGGCATCACACCAACGAGACGATCTTCGGCCTCTCCCAACAGCCGGCACGGCTCGGCATCATCGGTGGCGGTGCGATCGGCTGCGAGATGGCCGAGGCGTTCCGCGGCCTCGGCGCCGAGGTGCACCTGTTCGAGAGCGCCGACCGGCTCCTGCCGCGGGAGGAACCCGACGCCTCCGCGGTCGTCACGTCGGCCCTGGAGGCTCGTGGGGTCGCGGTCGCGGCCGGCACCCGGGTGGTGTCGATCGGCGAGACCGCGGCCGGAATCGAGGTCACGTCAGAGTCCGGCTCGGTGGTCGTCGACGAGTTGCTCGTCGCGGTCGGCCGGGTGCCGAACAGCGAGGGGCTCGGTCTCGAGGAGCTCGGGGCCACGTTGGATGCTCGCGGCCACGTCCTGACCGACGATCGGTTGGAGACCCACGTGCGCGGGGTGTACGCCGTGGGCGACCTCACCGGCAAGTTGCCGTTCACCCATGCCGCCGACGAGATGGGTCGCCTGGCCACGGGCAACGCCCTCAAGAAGGGCATCCGGGGTCGCTACCGGACCGATCACACCCCGTGGGTGACCTTCACGAATCCCGAGGTCGCTCGGATCGGCGTGACCGAAGCGGAGGCCGCCTCGCAGGGGGGCCGGGTCGCCGAGCTGCCGATGTCGGAGATGGACCGGGCGATCACCGACGGAGCCGAGGATGGATTCATCAAGCTGATCACCGGTCCGAAGAAGCTCATCCGCCATGCCGGAGGAGGCCGGGTGATCGGCGCCACGATCGTGGGCGATCGTGCCGGCGAGATGATCAACGAGATCGCGTTGGCGATGCGCACCCGTGCCTTCGCCGGTCGGCTCGCCCAGACCGTGCACGCCTACCCGACGTGGGGCTACGGCATCCAGAAAGCCGCGGGACAGTTCTTCGGCGAGGTCGAGGGCCGCACCTGGCGGGCGGCCCGTGCCTGAGCTGAAGACGCTCGCCGGCTTCGGTGCGTGTCTCGTGGCCGCCGTGGTCTGGGCGCTGCTGGCCGCACGATCGCCCACCAGCACCTTTCACTTCGCGCCGATGGTCGTCGGTGGCCTGTGGGCCGGGCTCGACGGGTCGCTCGGTGCCGGCCTGACCCAGCGCCGCATCGTGAACGCAGCCATCGGCGGTGTGGCCATCGCCGTCGCCACCGCCGTCATCCTGGAGACGAAAGGCGATCTCGACGGACCGACCTTCTGGGACACGTCGGACACGGCGCCGGTGCTGGCGGAACACGTGGTGTTCGCGGTGCTCGGCGGCGTCCTCGGCGCCGCGGTGGCACTCCGAGTGGCGAACACCGAGCCTCGTCAGGCCTGATCAGCCCGCTCGAGGCTCAGCACGTGGCCGACCAGCGGCACGCTGAACTCGTCGCGGGTCGTCGGTCCCAACGCCCGGTCGACGTCGGCGACGATCGCCTCCAAGGCCTCTGCGTCGATCCGATCGGCGAGCGGTGAGGCGTTCACCTCGATGTGGACGAAGTCGGCCGGAGAGGCGAACCCACACACGCCGGCGCGGGTGCGTCGTTCCGCCACCACCAGACCGGCAGCCGTCGCGTCGGCGGCGACCACGTCGAGGTCGCCGCAGTTCCAGTAGGTCGACAGCATCGCCGTCGCATCATCCCCGGCGTGGCGGGCGACCGCCTCGACGAAGGGCAGATAGGCCGGCTGGTCGTCGA
The DNA here is from genome assembly GCA_039193795.1 of Actinomycetota bacterium. GTDB lineage: Bacteria > Actinomycetota > Acidimicrobiia > Acidimicrobiales > Aldehydirespiratoraceae > UBA11606. The sequence goes on from JBCCWI010000034.1 coordinate 6,176, forward strand.
GGGATCCGGGCACGCTGATGGCGATCCGACCGTGGGGCACCACGACGCGACGGAGCTCGCGGAACGCGGCGGTGCGGTCGGGGAAGAACATCAGGGCCATCTGGCAGGTCGCCGCGTCGAACCGCTGGTCGGCGAACGGCAGATCGGCGACGTCCCCCTGGCGCCACGCCACCCGGTCCTCGATCTCGGCGGCGACCGTGAGCATCGCGTCGTTGAGATCCAGGCCGGTGACCGCCCCGTCCGGTCCGACGAGGTCGACCGCGGTGCGGGCGACGATGCCCGTTCCGCACGCGACGTCGAGGATGCGGTCGCCGCGCCGAGGCCGGGCAGCGGCGAGGGTGTGGGGCGCCCACTCGGCGAAGATCGCCGGGACGAACGTCGCCTCGTACGCCCTGGCGGCCTCGAGGGGAAGGTGGAACGGTTCGGTCGTCTCGCTCATGGGACGACCGTAGGAAGCCGGACGCTTCGGCCGCATCGCCCGGTCGAGCCATCGTGGGCCGCTCGCGATGGCGTGAATGCGCCATCCGATGGTCAGAGCAGGCCGTCGGCGATCGCCCGAGCGCTCGCGGCCGCTCGGGTGTTGACCTCGAGCTTGGTCAAGATGTTGCCGACGTGCCGATTCACGGTGTGGCGACTCAGATGCAGCGACTGGGCGATCTCGGGGTTGGTTCGGCCGTCGGCCACCAGCCGGAGCACCTCGCGTTCTCGTGGGGTGAGCACCGTGTCGGTCGGTGATGTCGTGGTCGCCCCGAGGCGCTGCATGACCTGTTCGCCGATCGAGCGCTCGCGTCGTGCGCCGGCCGAATCGCCATCGGCGTCGAGCCGGGCGGCCAGCGCCAGACGGAGTCGGGCGGACTCGAACGGAACCCCGACGACGTCGAAGGCACTGATCGCCATCCGGAACTCGGCGTCGGTTCCGTCAGCGGAGGTGATCGCTGACGCGGCGAGCGCATGCGCATCGAGCAGTGGGCTGCCCGCGTCCTGGGCGATGGCGCGGATCGCCTCGGCCGCATGCGTCGCCTGGAGCGCGTCGCCCGCGCCGATCGCGACGTCGATCAGGGCCCGCAGCCGGCGCACGCGGGGGAGGGGCATCGCGTCGTGCTGGATCACGGCGCTGCGCAGGGCGGCGAGGGCGTCGGCTTCGCGACCGTCGGCGGCGTCGAGCAGCGCCTGGCCGGGGAGCGGGTCACCGCCGAGCTCGCGAGCGCGAGCGAAGGCCTCGGCGGCATGATCGCGTCGGCCACGCCGGCGGGCGAGCTCGCCGCGCAGATGGTGTGCCTCGGCCGCGTAGCGCTCGTCGAAGCGTTCGAGCTCCACGCATGCCTGCTGTGCCTCGTGCGCCGCCAGGTCCCAGTCTCCTCGCATCGTGGCGACCTCGGCTCGGTACACCCGACACAGGCCCGGATACAGCCCTCCGTCGCGGAGCGCCGTACTCCACCGCATGGCCGCGTCGGTCCACTCCACGGCGCGACCCAGATCGGCGATCGCGTAGCAGGCGCCGATGACGCCGCAGTACACCCAACCGGTGTAGAGCGGATCGAGTTCGTCGTTGATGACCGCGACCATCGCCTCGTCGAGGTGTGCGAGCCCGACGCGACGATCGCCGTCGGCGAGCGCGGCACGCCCCGAGGCCGACAGCGCCATCGCCCGGAGATCGGGGTCGTCGTGGGCGATCGCGAGCTCGAGCGCACGATCCGTGTGGCCTCGGGCTGCTCGATGGTCGGGCGCCAGGTCTGCGTCGGCCAGCGCCATCCACCCGGTGAGCCGCGATCGGGGGTCGACCTCGTGCCGACGCCCCCGCGCCCGCCAGCCGTTCGCGATCGCCGACTCACCGACCAGGAAATGATCGTAGAAGAGGCGCCAGGCTGCCATGCCGGCCGCGTCGTCGTCGCCGACGGCGGCGTGGGCTCGGTGGGCCGCCCGGCGGTGCTCCATCGAGGCCTCGATGTCGCCGGTCCAGAAGCAGGCGTCGGCGAGGCGATCGAGATCGGCGCCGTCGAGATCGGTCGCTCGATCTGCGAGCTGCGCTCGGAGCGCTCGCCAATCGGTGCCACCGTCCATCGACGGAGCGTAGGCGCGGCCGCCTAGCCCATCACGGGCAGATGGCTGTTCTCCCGCAGCGGCAGCACCACCTGGAGCCAGACCAGGTCGTAGCCCTCGGCGGTGAAGCTCTCGCGTTCGTTCTCGTCGTGCAGCACGTGGCTGCCGTTCTCGAGGGTCTCCAACCGGGCGACTTCCATCCAGCCGTCTTTGTTGGGACCGCGGCGATTCACGACGTCGCCCCGCTGGACCTCCGCCGCTCGGATCTGCACGATCTCGATCTTGTTCCGCACGGTCACTCCATCGGCGGAAAGGGGTCGCCGATGTAGGAGACGATCGAAACCAGATTTCTGGGCCGTCCGGGCCGCCCGCTACCGTCCGGTCCATGCCTGATCTCCTGGTCGAGAAGCGCGGTCACGTGATGGTCGCCACCATGAACCGTCCCGAGCGCAAGAACGCCATGACCCTGCAGATGTTCGGACGTATGCGCGATGCGTGGAAGGACGCCAGCGCCGACGACGACATCCGGTGCATCGTATTGACCGGCACCGGCGGTGATTTCAGCGCCGGCATGGATCTGCGCTCGTTGGCCGGCGATGCGGCCGAGTCCGACGACTGGGACGTCAAGGGCGCGTTCGAGCGTGAGGGCGCGGCGTTCATCTACGAGGGGCTCACCAAGACCTACCGACCGACCAAGCCGATCATCGCAGCGGTCGAGGGGGTGGCGATCGCCGGCGGTACCGAGATCCTGCAGGGCACCGACATCCGCGTGGCCGCCGAGTCCGCGACGTTCGGCGTCTCGGAGGTCCGCTGGTCGCTGTATCCCGCCGGTGGGTCGCCGGTTCGGCTGCCCCGCCAGATCGGCTACGCGGAGGCCGCCGATATCTTGTTGACCGGGAAGCACATCAGCGCCGAAGAGGCCAAGCGCATCGGTCTGATCAGTCGTGTCGTGCCCGACGGGTCGGCCCTCGACCACGCGCTCGAGATCGCGGAGACCGTTGCGAGCAACGGTCCGCTCGCCGTCGAGGCCGTGCTCCGGACGATGCACGAGACCGCTGGGATGACCGAGGCTGACGCGTGGGCCCACGAGGAGCAGTACGCCAACGCAGTCATGCAGTCCGAGGACGCCAAGGAGGGCCCGAAGGCCTTCGCGGAGAAGCGGGCACCCAACTTCCAGCGGAAGTGATCCGTGGCGCCGTCGTCCGGGACGGCGTCGCCACGGCCGATGTGACGCGTCAGCCGGTGTTGCGGAGCCCCGCGGCCACCCCGTTGATCGTCAACAGGAGCGCCCGCTGCAGCCGCGCCTCCTCGGCGGGATGCGGTACGCCGGCCCGGCTGCGGGCGAGCAGGTCGACCTGGAGGATGTTGATCGGATCCAGGTAGATGTCGCGGACGGCGAGCGTGCGCCGCAGGATGGGCAGGTCGTCGAGCAGGTCACCGCCGGTGATCCGGCTGACCTGCTCGAGCGTGACCGCGTGCTCGGTGGCGACGTCGTCGAGGATGTGATGGATCGACGGATCGACGAGGTTCGTCACATAGTGACGGGCGATCGCCAGGTCGGTCTTGGCCAGCGTCATCTCGACGTTGGAGATGAACGTGCGGAAGAACTGCCAGTTCTCGTACATCGTGGCGAGCGCGTCGCCGTGCCCGGCCTCGACCGCCGCCGACAGGGCGGTGCCGACCCCGAACCAGCCGGGGATGATCTGGCGCGACTGAGTCCAGCCGAACACCCACGGGATCGCCCGCAGGTCGGACAGGTCACCGCCACCTTTGCGACGTGACGGCCGAGACCCGATGTTCATGGCGCCCAGCTCCTCGACCGGGGTCGCGGTGTTGAAGTACTCGACGAGACCGTCCTGCTCGACGAAGGCCCGGTAGCGGGCGAAGGCGGCGGTCGACATCGTCTCCATGACGTCGTTCCAGCGACCGACATCGGCAGGGGCGTTGCGGGGTTTGCGGTGGGCGAGCGAGGCCTCGACCACGGCGGAGAAGGCGAGGTCGAGGTTCCGGTTGGCGATCTCGGGCAGGCCGAACTTGTCGGCGATCACCTCGCCCTGTTCGGTGGTCTTCATCGCGCCGCGGATCGCGCCGGCCGGCTGGGACAGGATCGCGGCGTGGGTCGGTCCGCCGCCGCGGCCGACGGTGCCGCCACGGCCGTGGAACACCGTGATCTCGATGCCGCTCTCATCGGCGACCTCGGAGATCGTGCGCAACGCCTTGTGGATCTCCCACTGGGAGGTGGTGATGCCGCCGTCCTTGTTCGAGTCGGAGTACCCGACCATGACCTCCTGCACGTCGCCGCGCAGCGAGACGAGCTTGCGGTAGGAGGGGATGGCGAAGAGTTCCCGCAGCACGGGGCCGATCGCACGCAGGTCGCCGATCGTCTCGAAGAGCGGCACGAACCCGAGCCGGGCGATGTCGGCCGACAGATCGATCAACCCGACGTCACGGGCCAGAACGGCGGGGGCGAGGATGTCGTCGACCCCCTGGGTCATCGACACGATGTAGCTCTCGATGATGTCGTCACCGAAGGCGTCCATCCGCTCCCGGAGCACCTGGAAGAGCTCGCGCGTTTCGTCCGCGTTGCCCGTCTGCGGCGCGGCCAATGGGCGAGGGGAGTCGAGTTCGGCGGCGAGGATCGCCGCCCGCGCCGGCTTGTCGAGGCCCTCGTAGTCGGTGCCGACGGCGGCGAACAGGGCGGCCAGCGTGGCGTGGTGCTTGGCGGCGTGCTGGCGGATGTCGAGGGTGGCGAGGTGGAAGCCGACGAGGTCGACCAGCCGTCGCACTCGTGCGAGGCGGCCGTTGGCGATCAGGGATCCGCCCGCCGCTTCCAGCGATCGGGCCAAGACGTCCAGGTCGGCGCACAGTTCGGCGGGGCGGTCGTACGCCCGCGGGCCGGGCGGGGTCTCCGCCGCTTCGAGCAGCCGCTGGTGCATGACCGACAGGCGTTGCCGGTACGGTTCGCCGGCGCTGAGGGCCCGGAACCGTGCTCGGACCTTGGGGAACGCCTCGTCGTCGGCGTCGAGCTGGGCCTGCAGCTCCGGGGTGATGGTGCGGACCGCGGTGGAGATGCTCAGCTCGGCCGACAGCTCCTCGATCTCTGCGATGAGCAGCCGCAGGGCGCGCGCCCGCTGGAAGTCGAGCACCTCACACGTGGTGGCCGGCGTGACGTTGGGGTTGCCGTCCCGGTCGCCGCCGACCCAGGACCCGAACCGCACCGGCTGTGAGCCGGGGTTGAGGCTGAGCCCGTTGCCGAGCGCGCGCAGCGCGGCGTCGATGTCGTCGAGGAGTTCGGGCACGCCCTCGGCCAGCATCTCGCCCAGGAAGTACAGGATCGACCGGGCTTCGTCGACGGGGTCGGGCTTCTCTCGGCGGAGCTCGTCGGTCTGCCAGATCATGTCGAGCAACTCGTCGATCCGCCGGTCGATCCGAGCGATCACGGGATCGTCGCCCTCGGTCATGCGCTGCTCGATCAGCATCGCGACCTCGGCGAGCTTGTCGAGGATGCTGCGTCGCGACGCCTCGGTGGGATGGGCGGTGAACACGGGGTACAGCTGCACCTTGTTGGTCGCAGCCGCCACCTCGTCGGGCGTGAAGCCGAGCTCGACGAGACGAGCGACCGTCTCGGAGATGCGCTTGGAGGTCGTCGTGCGGTTCTCGGCGAGGTCGTCGATGCGATGCACCTGCTCGGCGGTGTTGGCGAGATGGAAGTAGGTCGTGAAGGCGCGGACCAGTTCGATGGCGCGCACGACATCGGTGTCGCCGAGCGAGTCGGTGAGCTCCTTGCCGACCGAATCGTCGCCCTCGCGGAGCGCACGGGCCAGCGTGCGCACCTGCTCGACCTGGTCGAGGAGTTCGGGACCCACCTGGCGGACCAGGGTGTCGCCGAGCTGGTTGCCGAGGCGGCGGATGTCTCGTCGGAGGGCGGCGTCGAGCTGATCGAGATCGTCGGTCACGACGCCCAACCTAGCGACTCGGATCGGGCCGCCGTCCGTGTAAGCGATCGCCTTCGGACACACCGGGGAGGGTCGGCTGCACCCCGTGGATGCCGGACCACCGCGTGTAGCGATCGAGCACGATTTCCTCGACCTCGGCCCAGTCGGCCGCCCGGGGACCGGCGAACTCGCGGTTGTAGGGCTGATCGAAGACGATGAGCTCGTTGCCGGCCGCCCGGAGCGAGGTGATGTTGCTCGGGGAGTCGTCGATGTAGAGGTTGGCCTCGACCTGGGGTTTGGCGCCCAGGAAGCAGAGGTCTCGGTACGGGATCCGGGCGTCGTCGAGCCACTGCACGGTGTCGGTCACCGCGGCCTGATGGCCCCAGTTGACGTAGAGCCGGTGGGTGATGATGCGGATCCACACGCCGGCGTCGCTGAGACGCCAGAGGGTCTCGGCCGCCTCCGGGAACGGTTCGAGGTGGCGGAAGAGGTGCTCCTCCACGACGGCGCGGCGGTGATGGCGCTCGAAATCGCCGGGCTGGAACCCCCACTCGGTGAAGTCCCAGTCGCGTTCGATCGGCAACGACGAGCGATCGACGCCGAGGTCGGCCGCGACGCTCGCCTGCAGACCGAGCGTGTAGTCGGCACAGACCCCGTCGAGGTCCACCCCGAAGATGAAGGCGTCGGCGGAGGCCATGGGGGAGGTGGCCGTCCGCTCAGGCGGCGGTCAGGCCGCCGTCGGCGCTGAGGATGCTGCCGTGGATGTTGGTCGCGTCCTCGCTCGCGAGGAAGGCGAACAGGGCGGCGATCTGCTCCGGGCTGCTCGGGTCGCGGTAGCCGATGTGGTTCTGCATCAGGCTGAAGTCGATGTCGTCGGCCAGTTCGAAGTTGTGTACGAGCGGGGTGTCGATGCCGCCCGGGGCGATCGCATTGATGCGTACGCCGGTCTTCACGAACTCCATCGCGAGCGCGCGGGTGAGGTTCACGACGCCCCCCTTGGTCGCGCAGTAGGGCACGGTGTACGCCTGGCCGATCAGCCCGGCGTTCGAGGCGATGTTGATGAGGCTGCCGTTGCGTTCGATCAGGTGGGGCATGGCGGCCTGTGCGATGAAGAACGGACCCTTGAGGTTGATCTCGTTCATGACGTCCCAGTCGGCCTCGGTGACGTCGCCGACGTGGTGATGGCGGGCGATGCCGGCGATGTTCCCGACGATGTCGAGACCGCCGTGCATCGAGACACAGTCGTCGATCGCCGCTCGGATCGCCTCGACCGAGCGCACGTCGACCGTGCGAGTCGTGAGCCCGCCGCCGTCGCCGATCAGCGCGGCGGTCTCGGCCATGCCCGCCTCGTCGACGTCGACGCCGTAGACCGTCGCCCCTTCGTCGGCGAGTCGACGCGCGGTCGCTCGGCCGACACCGCTGGCAATGCCGGTGAGGAACGCCACCTTGTCCGTGAATCGTGTCATCGGACGGCGATGGTACCGGCCACCGAGGGGGCGGGCGATTCGAAGCCGGCGCCGCTGGTGTCCTACGTTGCCGGCCGTGAGCGAACCCCGAGATCTCGTCGACGCCATCCGCCGGATCGTGCGTGCGTCGCGGGTCGCCGACCTCGACGGTCTCGACCTCGACCGCGACACGGCGACCCTGGCCGCCATCGCTGAACGGCTCGAGGCGGTCGCCGTCGACCAGCCCCGGATGCAGGCGGCACTGACGGTCGCCGACATGGAGGAGCGGTATGCGAACGCGCTCGTCGGCGGGCGCGACGGCCGCGCCGAGCGCGCCCGCGAGGTGGGGATCGCCGGCTTCTTCCCCTACAGCCCCTACGTGGGGCCACTCAACCCGCTCGCGGCGCCGGTCGAGTTCGACATCGTCGAGGGCGAACCGTGGCACGAGATCCATGCCGAGCACCGTTTCGACGCCGTCACGAACGGACCACCCGGCGGGGTGCATGGCGGCATTATCGCCGGGGTGTTCGACGAATTGCTGGGCTCGGTGTGCGTTCTCAACGACGTCGCCGGCTTCACCGGCACGCTGACGGTCCGCTACCGGTCGTTGACGCCGATCGATGCGCCGATCTCGATGCGGGGGTGGGTCGACCGTGTCGATGGCCGCAAGACGTTCGCGCACGGCACGTTCCACCACGGCGACACACTGTGTGCGGAGGCCGAGGGGGTCTTCATCGGGTTCGACCCGGGCGACCCACCGGCGTCGCCGTCAGCGCAGTGATGCGAGCGCGTCGTCGACCACGTGGTCGAGGCCCCGGTCGGCGTCGATCACGGTGACATCGGGTTCGCCCCGAGGATCCTCCAGCGTCGCCAGCTGATCGGCGAGCAGGCTGGGCGGTATGAAGTGGTCGACGCGCCGCTCGATCCGGCGGCGGAGTTCGGGCTCCGAGACGTCGAGGTGCAGCACCCGGATCTCCCGACCCGCTCCGGCCCGCAGGCGATCCCGGTAGGACCTCCGGAGGGCGGAGCAGGCGACCACCACGCCGCCGCCGGTGAGAACGGCGGCGACGGCGTCGAGCCACGGCTCCCGGTCGGTGTCGGTGAGCGGCACCCCGCTGGTCATCTTCGCGACGTTGGTCGGCGGGTGCAGGTCGTCGCCGTCGACGAAGCCGACGTCCAACGCGGTCGCGAGTCGGCGTCCGACCTCGGTCTTCCCCGATGCGGAGACGCCCATGACCACGATCGAGGTCATGTCAGCGGTACACCGCGACGGGCGGATCCCAGGCGTCGACGTCGGGGATCACCCCGAGTCCGGGCCCGGCGGGAACGGCGATCGTTCCGCCTTCGGGTCGGACCGGCGGAGTCCGGCACCGGTAGGCGGGCTCCTGGTACGGGTGGGAGATCCAGGTGCCTTCGTACACATGGTCCGGCACGGTGGCCCCGAGGTGCACGGTGGCCGCCGCGGTCAGATCGCCGCCCCAGGTGTCGTCGATCGTCAGGGGGACGCTGTGCTCGGCGCAGAGATCCCGAACGAGACGAAGTGGTGTCAGACCACCCACGCGTGTGAGTTTCATGCCGAAGCCCTGGGCCACGCCCTCGCTGATCGCCCGAGTGATCGTGGGGATGTCGGTGGTCGACTCGTCGAGGAAGAGCGGATGGTGGAGCTTGTCGGCGATGCGTCGGTGCTCGTCGTAGGTCCGACACGGCTGCTCGATCACCAGCGGGAGATCGCGGCAGGCGATCGAGAACTCCAGCGTGTCGCGCATCGTCCAGCCCCGGTTGGGGTCGACGAGCAGTCGGGTGGTGGGGGAGAGGGCGTCGGCGACGGCGTGCACCGTCTCGATGTCGGTCGCGAGCGGTCGCCCACCGGCCTTCACCTGGATCCGCCGGTAGCCCTCGGCCTCACGCGCCGTCGCCGCCGCGGCGGTCGACGCGGGGTCATCGGACATGACGCCGTAGTACGACGGCACCCTGTCGCGCCGTGCGCCGCCGAGCACGTCGCAGAGGCGCTCGCCGTAGGCGCGGGCGGTGAGGTCCCACGCGGCGACGTCGATCGCCGCCTTGGCGTAGCGATGCCCGTTGAGCGCACCGTCGATGCGGTGCGCGAGCACGCCGGTGCGGCGCGGGTCGGCACCGATCACGGCGGGGGCGATCTCGGCGATCGCCGCCCGGGCGCCGCCGGCGTGCTGCTCCTGGTAGGTCGGTCCGAGCGGGGTCGTCTCGCCGAACCCGGAGATGCCCTCGTCGGTGACCAGTTCGACGACGGTGGCGTCGAGGGCGGTGACCGAGCTGATCGCCATCTGGTACTCGCCCCCGGCGACGGTGATCGCGTGCCGGTGGAGGCGGATCTCGGTGATCTTCATGGGCGCATCGTGCCTCACCCGCCCACCGGGTGCGAGCGGGACTCGAGGTCAGCGGGCCAGCCGCTCCTGCCGGGCGATCGCCTCGGACCACCACGCGCCGTCGGGTCCGTCGGGCACATGGCGGTAGGTCAGGCTCATGCGGGGCGGGGCGGACGCCATCTTCGGAACGGCGTGCTCCCACGAGTGCTGGCAGGCGCCGCCCATCACGAGCAGATCACCCGAGCCGAGCACGAAGCGCTGGGTCGGTGCGTCGCCGTGCATGGGCCGGAGGCCGAAGCGGCGGGGACCGCCGAGCGACACGATCGCGACGATCGGGTCGACCTCGTGGACCCCGATCCGGTCGGCGTGCCACGCGACGGAGTCGTCACCGTTGCGGTAGTAGTTCACGAACCCGGCGCTCAGCCCCGCGCCGTACCGGCGCTCGAGCGCGTCGGTGATCTCGTGCAGCACCGGTCGGGCCCCGCTCACCGACGTATCGAGCGAGGCATGGAGGCGGGGTTCGTCGACGAGGCGCCCGTACATGGGGCGGCGGCCGGCTCGCCACGGGAGCGTCTCGGCGAGATCGGCGAGGAGGTCGTCGGCCCCCGAGAGCCAACCCGTCGCGTGGTCGACCCAGCAGAACTCGTCGAGCTCGATGCGCTCCACCGCGGTATCGGCCACCGCGGGCGCGCCGAGGCCGAAGAGGTTGGTCTGGTAGGCGAGCATGGCATCATGCTAGCGAACAGACGTTCGCTACGCCCGGTCGTTTCGACGGGGTGCCATCCGGTGGCCGGATGGCCGAGCGCTCAGACCCGGCTGGAGGCGACGAAGTGCCCGGGGGCCACCTCGGTCATCGCGGAGTCCGCCTCGGTGTAGTCGAAGTCGATCTCCATGATCTCGCGGGTGCGGTTGGCCTCGACGTCGGGATCGGGGATCGGGACCGCCGACAGCAACACCTTGGTGTAGGGATGCATCGGGTTCTCGTAGAGCTCTTCGGTCTCCGCGTACTCGACGATCTTGCCCTTGAACATCACCGCGACCCGGTCGCAGATGTAGCGGATCATGCTGAGGTCGTGGGCGATGAAGAGGTAGGTGAGCTTGAGTTCGTCCTGCAGATCCTTCAGCAGGTTCACGACCTGCGCCTGGATCGACACGTCGAGGGCGGAGATCGGCTCGTCGGCGACGATGAACTCGGGCTCGACCGCCAGGGCGCGGGCGATGCCGATGCGCTGGCGCTGACCGCCCGAGAACTCGTGCGGGTAGCGGTTGACGAAGGAGCGGTTGAGGCCGACGAGCTCCATCAGCTCCTCGATGCGGTCCTGGAACTGATCCTTGGGGATCGGCTGATGGACCTGGAGCGACTCCTCGATGCTGCGACCGACCGTCATGCGAGGGTTCAGGCAGGCCGCGGGGTCCTGGAAGATCATCTGCATGTGACGCCGCATCTGGCGCAGCGGCTTGCCCGAGAGGCCGACGACCTCCTGGTTGCGGAACTTGATCGAGCCCGACGTGGGTTCGTAGAGCCGGAGGAGGGTGCGGCCGGTCGTGCTCTTGCCACTGCCGGACTCGCCGACCAGGCCGAGGGTCTCGCCGGGGTAGATCGAGAACGAGACGTCGTCGACCGCCTTGACCGCGCCGACCTGGCGACGCAGCAGGATGCCCTGGGTGATCGGGAAGTGCTTGACGAGGTTGGTGACCTCGATCAACGGCTCGGAGGCCGCCTCGGACGCCGGTGCCGTGCTCGCGGCGGGGGTCACGTCAGACATTGGCCACCTCCGGGAGGTCGTACCAGGCCGCGGCCAGGTGTTCGGGATGTCCGCCTTCGACCTGCTTGAGCTCCGGCACTTCCTGGAAGCACCGCTCGGTGGCGTAGGGGTTGCGCGGCGCGAACGGATCGCCGGTCGGCGGTGCGAGCAGGTTCGGCGGCGCCCCCGGGATCGGCACCAGGCGCTCGGTGCCGCCGTCGGAACGGGGGAGCGAACTCAGCAGGCCCAGCGTGTAGGCGTTGCGGGTGTCCTTGAACACGCTGCGGGTCGGCCCGCGCTCCATGATCAGCCCGCCGTACATCACCTGGATCGTGTCGGCGATCCCGGCGACGACGCCGAGATCGTGGGTGATCCAGATCAGCGACATGCCGAGCCGGTCGATCAGATCGGTCATCAGGTCGACGATCTGGGCCTGGATCGTCACGTCGAGCGCCGTGGTCGGCTCGTCGGCGATCAACAGCTTGGGATCACACGACAGCGCCATGGCGATCATGGCGCGCTGGCGCATGCCGCCGGAGAACTGGTGGGGGTAGTCGTCGATGCGCTGGCGGGCGTCGGTGATGCCGACGAGTTCGAGCAGCTCGATCGCCCGCTCGTTGGCCTGGCGCTTGTTCAGGCCCATGTGGAGCTGGATCATCTCGCGGATCTGCTTGCCGATCGAGATGACCGGGTTGAGGGCGGTCATCGGATCCTGGAAGACCATGGCGATCTGGCCGCCGCGGACCTCGCGCCGCTCCTCGTCGCTCATCGTGAGCAGGTCGCGCCCCTGGAAGAGCACCTCGCCTCGCTCGATGCGGCCGGGCGGCATCGGGATGAGGCCGAGCATGGAGAGCACGTGGACGCTCTTGCCGCTGCCGCTCTCGCCGACGATGCCCAGCGTCTCGCCCTCCTGGAGGTCGTAGGTGACACCGTTGACGGCGTGTACGACGCCGTCCTGGGTGTCGAAGCGGACGACGAGATCCTTGACCTGCAGAATGGGCGCCACGCGGCGGCTCCTTCGCTCGACGAGATGCGTGAGCGTAGCGCACCCTTCGTGGGCGGGAAACCACCGGTCAGAGCCTCGGAATCGGCCCGAAACCGTGTCGATCGGCGCGGGCGGTGCACCGTCGGCGGCGAGCGCGGCGGTACGATCGCCCACTGCGGGCGCGGAGGAAGCCTGGGGTGCTGTTTCCCACGTTCACGTTCGCGGCGTTCTTCGCCGTGGTCCTGCCACTCAGCTGGGCGCTGAGGGGCCGACCGGTCGCGTGGAAGACCCTGATCCTCGTCGCCTCCTACGTCTTCTACGGATACTGGGATTGGCGCTTCCTCGGGCTGTTGGCGGCCATGACCCTCGTCAACGAGGTCGCCGCCGTCGGCATCCACCGCGCGACCACCGACACCGGCCGGACCCGGCTCACCGCGCTGGCGGTCGTGTTCGACGTCGGCGTGCTGGCGGTGTTCAAGTACTACGGGTTCTTCGTGTCGAGCCTCGAGGACTCCTTCGGTTGGGAGGGCCCGGCGCTCGACATCGTCCTCCCGGTGGGGATCTCGTTCTTCACGTTCCAGGCGATCAGTTATGTCGTCGACGTCAAGCGAGGTGAGGCGTCCCCCGCGCCGCTGCTCGACTTCGCCGTGTACCTGGCGTTCTTCCCGCAGCTGGTCGCCGGCCCGATCGTGCGGGCGACGGAGTTCCTGCCCGAACTGCGGGCCGGCCGCACGCCCGATCAGATCGAGTTCGGGCGGGCCGTGCTGCTGATCGGTCGCGGCCTGTTCAAGAAGGTCGTGGTGGCGGACTTCCTCGGGCGGGCGATCGTGAACGACGCGTTCGGAACACCGGGGGAGTACGGCGGACTCGACGTCGCGATGGGGGTGTACGGCTACGCGATCCAGATCTACGCGGACTTCTCGGGATACACCGACATGGCGATCGGGCTGGCGTTGCTGCTCGGCTTCCGGTTCCCGCAGAACTTCGACCGGCCCTACGCCGCGGTCTCGGTGCAGGACTTCTGGCGCCGCTGGCACATGACGCTGTCGCGATGGCTGCGCGACTACCTCTACGTTCCGCTGGGCGGCAACCGGTCCGGCCGCTTCGCCACCTATCGCAACCTGTTGATCACGATGGGCCTCGGCGGGCTCTGGCACGGCGCCGCCTGGACGTTCGTCGTGTGGGGCCTCTACCAGGGGCTGGGCCTGGCGGTCGAGCGTGCACTCGGCGAGGCCCGGGGCGAGCCCGACGTCGAGTTCGACGCGGCCGACGTCCGCATCCGGGAGATCGCCCGCCTCCACAGCGGCGCCGAGGTCGACGCCTGGCGCGAGGACCCGACCTCGCCGGTGCCCTTCACGCCGCTGGCGGTGCGCCGGCTCTGGCTGGGCCGTCTCGTCACCTTCCACTTCGTGTGCGTCGGGTGGGTGGTGTTCTACGCCGGCACCGTGACCGGAGGCGGGCTCGGCACCGCGATCGACGTCTTCGCCGCCCTCGGGCAGGGCTGGACCAGTGCGCCGGAGCTCCTCAACCCGCTCGTCGCCCTCGTGATCGTCGGCTCCCTCGCGGTGCAGTACGTCCCACCGTTGCTCGCCCGCCAGCTGTCCGCCATGTTCTCCACGATCCGACCACCGCTGGTCGCCGCCGGCTTCGCGATGTGGATCATGATCGTGGTGGCACTCGGACCCGAAGGGGTCTCCGAGTTCATCTACTTCCAGTTCTGACCATGACCGGCTCCACCCCAGGCTCTGAACCGACCGACCCGCTCGCCCGTGCCGTTCGCCACCGCGACCGGGGCGACACCTGGACCGACGAGCAGTTCCGCGCCGCCCGGGAGGCCGATCTCACCGAACGCACCCGGCCGGTGCGCACGTCGGTGTTGGCGGTGCTCGGATGCCTCGTGCTGGCGGCCCTGCTGACGTCCGGGAAACTGGTCGAGATCGCCGAGCGACAGGAGTTCGGCGACGCTCGCGACCGCAACCTCGCCTGGGCCGAGGGGGTCGACCGGATCGCCAACTTCCTCTCGCTGAACCGCCCCTACGACGCGATCCAGGATCTCCGCGACGCGAACAACGACCGGGTCGAGGTGGTGGCGACGACCACGACGACCACGACCACCACCGCTGCACCGGCGTCGACCACCACCGCATCGGCATCGACCTCGAGCACCTCCACCACGACGACGACCACGGTGCCGGTGGGGCGGGAGGTCGACGACGCCGAGCCGCTGCGCGTCTATCTGACCGGCGACAGCCAGGCCACGTATCTCGGCCAGGCGGTGACGACCGAGGGCGACGGCCGGGCCCTCCAGGTGACCGTCGACGACCGCATCTCGACCAGCCTGGCCCGTCCCGACTACTTCGACTGGCCGACGCGATGGGCCTCGGTCATGGCAGCCGACGATCCCGAGGTCGTGGTGGTGTTCATCGGGGCCAACGACCATCAGGACATGGCCGACGCCGCGGGGAACCGGCTCGTCGAGGGGACCGACGAATGGCAGCGCGAGTGGAAGGCGCGACTCGCCGCGGGCCTCGAGGTGTTGACCGAGGACGGACGGCCGGTCCTGTGGATCACCCAGCCACCGATGCGCGACGGTGAACTCGACGCCGGCATCGACCTGATCAACGAGATGGCGGCCGAGGTCATCGACGACCGGCCGTCGGTGGCGGTCGTCGACATCTGGGAGCTCTTCGGCGGAGCCGACGGGTATGCCGAGCGGGTGACGGGACCCGACGGGGAGACGATCACGGCCCGGGTCTCCGACGGCGTGCACGTCTCGCGGCCGGCCGCCTCGTGGGTCGCCGACCTGATCTTCGCCGAACTCGACGGCCGGTGGTCCTTCGTGTCCTGAGCGATCGGCTCGCTCAGTTGGTCCAGGGCTCCTCGGGGTAGTTCGCCAGGTGGCGGAGTTCGCCGCTCTGGCGTCCGAGCACGGTCCACCACAACTCGTCGGGCCGGGGCGACAAGACGTCGCTCTCCTGGGCGTCGACCACGATCCACGCGTCGTCGACCAGCTCGGCGTCGAGTTGTCCCGGCGCCCACGACGCGTACCCGGCGAAGAGCCGGACCCCCTGGAGGGCGACGAGGTCGGTCGGCTCGGTGTCGAGGTCGACGGTGCCGATGCCTGCGCTGATCGGATTGAACGCGCCGGTCGGGCTGGCGCTGGCGGCGACCCCGAGGGCGATGACCGACGAGAGCGAGACCGGTCCGCCCCGGTAGACCATCGGGGGTGCGGACGCATGGGCCGCCCATCGGTCGAACATCTCCATGGCCGGCAGTTCGCTCGGCCGGCTCAACACCAGTCCGAGGGCGCCCTCCTCGCCGTGCTCGAGCATGTAGACGACCGTGAACGAGAAGTTCGGGTCGTTGAGCGCCGGGCTGGCGACGAGGTGTCGGCCGCGGGTGGACATGCTCCATCTTCGCGTGTGTCACGATCCTTTCCGTGAAGGCTTCCGAGACGCCACCCGTCGTGTTGGCGATCGCTGCGCACGACCCGCTGGGTGGCGCCGGCCTCGCCGCCGACCTCACCACGTTCGCCGCCCTCGGCGTCCACGGGACGGTGGCGGTGACCGCGGTGACCGCGCAGCACCTCGACCATGTCGATCGGGTCGAACCCGTGCCGACCGACCTCGTCGCCGCCCAGATCGACGCCATCGTCGAGTCGTTCCCGATCGCCGCGGTCAAGACCGGCCTGCTCGGTTCGGCGGCCATCGTCGACCTCGTCGCCGATCGAGTGGCGAGCGGCGCGCTCCCGGCGCCGGTCGTCGACCCGGTGCTGGTCGACGGGCGGGGCAACCGCTTCGTCGGCTCCGACATCGAGCGCGCCTATCGGGAGCGGTTGTTCCCGTCGGCGGCGATGCTGACACCCAACCTCGGCGAGGCGGCGGTCCTCGCCGGTCGACCGCTCGACGGGGCCGATGCGGTCTCGTCGGTCGCCGCCGAGCTGGCGGGGCTCGGTGCGGGCTCGGTGGTGGTCACCGGCGGGGACGATCCCGATGCCCTGGCGGTCGACGTGGTCGTCGATCGGGCCGGTGCGCTCACCCGTCTGACCGGTCGCTGGGTCGACACCCCACACGTGCGGGGTTCGGGCTGCACCTTCGCAGCGGCCACCGCCGCCGGTCTCGCGGCCGGTCGTGATCCGGTCGACGCCGCACGCGAGGCGAAGGCGTTCGTCGCCGCCCGGCTGGAGGCGTCGACGTGGCCCGGGCTCGACAGCGTCGGCCCGGTGTCGCACCGCTTCGGTCCGATCCGCCCCGACTGAGCCTCAGTCGACGTGTTCCCACTCCTCGCCGTAGTGGAACGTGAGTTCCTCGCCGGCGTCGATGTCGCGTAGGGCGTACAGCTGCGGGCCGTCGAACTCGACGTTCGGTGCGCTGCTGTGGTTGAGCCACTTGAGCACGCCGTCGCCGTCGATGCCGTGGAACTCGCCGTCGTCACCTTCGACCCAGAGGACGTACGTGCCGTCGTCGGCGGTCGGTGCGCCGGTGTACTCGCCGATGTGGGTGCCCTCGGTGATCGGGACACTGGCGAACGCGCCCCTGCCGTGGATGGCGGAGCGTTTGGCGACGACCCGCGCGGTCGCGTCAGTCATCGGCGGACCGTTCGGGGTGCAGGACGTGGATCGATGCCGGCGTGGACGGTTCGTCGCGGGTGCGTCCGTCGGTGATCATCGACCGGGCGACCGCCTGGCCGGCGAGGTCCTCGAGGTCGCCGCGGGCCGGATCGCGCAGGAAGCCGTCGATCGCGACCCGGTCGGGGAAGCTCATCACCAGGACGGCGTCGGGCTCGGCGACATCGGCTTCGACGGGCTCGACGCGTCGGGTGAGTTCGCCGCGGTGCCGTGGCAGGAGGCCGGTGAGCGCATCGAGGTACTCCTCGAACCGGGCCTCGGCGCCGGTGCTCCACAGGCGGAAGGTCAGCTCGATGCGGGCGTCGGACATCGGCGGGAACGCTATCGGTCCATCGGCGGGTCGGTGGGTCACTCGATCTCGAGCAGGACCGCATCGAGGTAGGCCCCCTCGGCGAACCCGATCGGATGATCGACGTCGTGACCGCGCTGTTCCAGGAGGCGGTATCGCCGGCCGCTGCGATCGATCGCGTTCGTCACCGTCTCCCGGAACGGATCGGGGCCGATGCGACTCGAACACGACGCCTGGAGGAGCAGGCCGCCGGGCCGCAGGAGATCCAGCGCCAGGTGGCTGAGCCGGGTGTAGGCGCGCAGCGCGCCGTCGACGGCGTCGCGGCGGCTCGCGAACGACGGCGGATCGACGACGACGAGGTCGAAGGATTCACCCTCGGCGGCGAGCGCGTCCATCACCTGGAAGGCGTCGCCGACGGTGGTCCGCAGGCGGGCGCCGGGTGTGTTGGTCTCGACGTGTCGCTCGACCGATGCGATCGCATGGGGGGAGAGGTCGGTCGCATGGACGCTGCGGGCGCCGCCTGCGGCCGCGTGCACGGCGAACCCACCGTGGCAGCAGAAGACGTCGAGCACGTCACGATCCGCCGCATGGGCGCCGACGAGCGCCCGGTTCGCCCGTTGATCGAGGAAGTAGCCGGTCTTCTGGCCGGCGACCGGGTCGGCGGTCATCCGGTGACCGTTCTCGAGGAACGGGGTCGGCTGGGGTGGTGGGTCCCCGCGCAACACCATGCCGTCGGTGATCCCCGGGGGCGCCGTCTCGGCGACGTTGCGCGCGAGTCGGAGCACGACGTGGTCGGCGTCCCAGTGTTCGGCGGCGGCGGCGAGCACGGATTCGAGACGGCTGAACCAGGCGGCGCTGTAGAGCTTGACGACGAGGACCGGCCCGTAGCGGTCGATCACCAGCGAGGGGAGGTGATCGTTCTCGCCGTGGATCAGTCGGATACCGGTGACCCCGGGGTCGGCGCGGAGGCCGGACCGGCGTTCGTCGGCCTCGTCGAAGCGACGCCGCCAGAAGGCCTCGTCGATGGTGGTCTGGCGCGTGGCGAGGACCCGGATCCGGATCGGGGAGTGAGGGTCCCACAGCCCGATCCCGGCGAAGTCCCGTCGGTCGTCGAACACGATCGCGAGGTCGCCGGGTGCTCCGTCGTGCGAGACCGAGGTGATCGAGCCGTCGTACACCCACGGATGACCGCGACGCAGATGGCGGAGTGCGTCCCGGGTGACCCGCACGGCCAGGTTGCGGGTCGCAGGGGAGGGGAGGGCCGGGTACACGCCGCTGATCGTAGAGTCCCTGCGGTGGGGTCCATGCTGTGGGGTCCAGGTCGTCGCCGCTCAGCCGGTTGTGGCCGACGGCGGGTCGTGCCAGTGCTTCTCGAACCAGTGGTGAGCGTAGGGGTTGTCGTTGTAGCGATCGATCGGTGTGTAGCCGGCGCGCCCGTACATCGCGATCGCGTCGTGGAGGACCTCGTTGGTGTCGAGGATTGTGCGACGATGCCCGAGCCCGCGACTGCGGCGCTCGAGATCGGCGAGAAGGCGTCCGGCGAGACCGAGGCCACGCCACGCGGGGTCGATCCACATCCGCTTGATCTCGCCGACGCCGGGTTCGACCGTCCAGAGTCCGCCACAGCCGACGGTGCGGCCGCCGACGCCGGCGAGCACGAACACCCCCGAGGGCGGATCGAAGGCGGCGCACTCCGCGGTCAGTGCGTCGCCGACCTCGAAGCCGTCGCGAAAGAGCACGTCGAGCTCGCCGAAGTAGGTGGCCATCGCCGTCTGTGCCTCCGGTGCTCGTGCGTCGACGGGGTCGAACCGGGCGCCGGCGGCGGCGATGAGGCGTTCGGCCGCATGCAGGAGGTCTGCGAGTTCGGCGGTGCGACGAGGACCCAGGGGAGTGGTGAGCGCATCGATCTGCTCCACCGAGCGACGGTCGAGGAGGTCCCAGGCCTCGTGGCCCGCTGCGGTGAGCACCAGCCGTCGTCTGCGTCCGTCGTGTTCGTCGGGTTCGGTATGCACGAGTCCGTCGCCTTCGAGGCGCCGGACGAGTCGGCTGGCGTAGCCGGAGTCGAGTCCGAGGCGGTCGCGCAGGTCGCCGATCGCCGCGCCGGTCCGGCCGATTTCGAAGAGCAGGCGGGCCTCACCGAGGGGTCGATCGAGGCCGAGGAAGCGTTCGTCGAGCACGCCGATCCGCTCGGTGTAGGTCCGGCTGAAGTGGCGGATGGTGGCGATGGCGTCGTCGGACCGGCTCATGACCCCAAGATAGCTGACTCAGGTCAGCGATATGTTCCTCAGGGGAGCAGCGGCGACATCGGCGGATCCCCGTCGAGGCAGCCCGGCGCCCGATACTCGCCCGGGAGGCGAGGGTTCATCTCCGACTGGTGCCAGCGGGCGGTGGCGACCCCGTCCTCATGGGTGCCGCCGAGGGCGACGGCCAGTTCGGGGGCGATCCACATCGCGACACACTCGGTCTCGGACTCGTCGACGTGCCCGACGAGGTGAGCGAGTTCGTGGGCGACGACCATCAACCCGGTCCGGTGGCGGTCGCTGGTCGGGCTCCGGCTCCACAGGGCGGCGTTGTGGCAGATGTCGATTCGGATCTCGGCCTCCGGGTCACCCCAGACGACGTATCCCGGCTTGTGGTTCACGTCGGAGGCCTCCTCCCAGAGCATCCGGCAGTTCATGGTGACGTCGGAGCGGCCGGCGACCTCTTGCACGGCGGCATTGAGCTTGCGCTCGTACCACGAGGCCTGGAACACGTGAAACACCGCGGCGACGGCGACGACTCCGACCAGCCAGCGCAGCGTCCGTCGCCACGGCGAACGAGCGGGTCGGCCTCGGAGTTCGTTGGCGGTGGGCGCGGGGGCCATGCTGTCGTGATCGGACGGAAGTGGGGTCCGACTGAGTCGTCGTCGCCAGGGCGCAACTTTACATAACGGAGATTTCCGGCGGTCTGGACCGAAACGGGGTCCGGCCACGGTGGTCTCGCGAACGCCCCGATCGGGCACGACAAAGGCTCCTGGTGCCACCGGGCGTGCGGTAGACACTCCCCATGCTCGCTGACGAGGTTCCGGGTCCCGCCGACGTCGCCACGGCGGTCGATCGGTGTCGTCGCTTGATCCGCCGCACGCCCGTGCTCGAGACGACCCCGGGCGACCTCGGCATCGAGTCCTCCGTCGCCCTCAAGCTGGAGCTCTTCCAGCACGCCGGTTCGTTCAAGGCCCGTGGGAGCCTCAACAGCGCCCTCGGTGGCTCGATCCCGGATTCGGGGCTCATCGCCGCCTCCGGAGGCAACCACGGCATCGCCGTGGCCCGCACTGGCCGGGTGCTCGGGGTTCCGGCGGAGATCTTCGTCCCCGGCGTGTCCTCCCCCGCCAAGGTGGCCCGCCTGCGGGCGCAGGGCGCCACCGTCCACGTCGTGGGCGAACTCTACGACGACGCCCAGGCCGCATGCGACCAGCGGGCCGCCGAGACCGGAGCGCTCAACATCCATCCCTACAACGCGCCACTCACCGTGTCCGGGCAGGCCACCCTCGGCGTCGAGCTCGGGGAACAGCTCGCCGATCTCGACACCGTGGTGGTGGCGGTCGGTGGTGGCGGCTTGGCCGCCGGTGTCCGCCTGGCGCTCCCCCACGTGACGGTCGTGACGGTCGAGACCGAGGCGTGCAACGCCCTCCACGCCGCCCACCACGCCGGCGCGCCGGTCACCGTGCACCCCGCCGGGGTGGCGGCCGACGCCCTCGGCGCCAAACAGATCGGCGCCCTCCCCTGGCGGATCCTCGCCGACACCGTGGAACCCGTGCTGGTCGACGACGAGTCGACGATGGCGGCCCGGCAGGCGCTGTGGGACGAGATGCAGCTCGCGGTCGAACCGGCTGCGGCCACCGCGGTCGCCGCCTTGCGCGCCGGCGCGTACGTCCCGGCCGACGGAGAGCGGGTGGCCGTGATCGTCTGCGGCGGCAACGTGGATCCCGGCGATCTCGTCGTCACCTGATCGTTCCCGGATCGGGGTCGCCGCCGAGGGCCCCGGGCGATACCGTTTCCTCCCGTGGCACGCAGGCTAGACATCGAACTCACCTCCGATCGCGGCGACGGGTCGTGGACCTGGCGCGCGGCGGGAGCCAAGCAGCCCAAGGGCACGCTCGACGGCGCGCTCTTGCCGTCCGGCGCAGCCGTCGGCGACGTGCTCAAGGTCGAGGCCGATGCGGACCTCGACGGCCTCACGATCACCACCGTGTTCGCCCCCAAGGGCCCCCGCAAGGAGGCCGAGACGTTGCAGCTGCTCGGGAGCGGCCGCGACGAACCGCTCGTCACCCAGGTGCTCGCTCCCAAGGGCCGGGGTCGGGGCCGCGACGGCGACGACCGGGGTCGAGGGCGCGGACGGGGCCGGGGTCGAGACGGCGACGATCGAGGCCGCGGACGGGGCCGAGGCGGCCGCGACGGCGACAACCGCGGCCGCGACCGCAACCGCAACGACCGACCGCGCCGCGAGCGGCCCAAGCCGCCCGCCCGCCCGAAGGCACCGCGCCTGCGGCCGGGCCGCACCCACCGCCAGGCTGCGCTCAAGGCACTGCCCGCGATCCAGCACCCGCTCGCCGAAGAGGTCTTCAAGGGCGGCGTCCCCGGCGTCCGCCAGGCCATCGACCGCATGAACGACAAGGCCAGCGCCGAGGGTATGCCCAAGATCAAGCGTGAGCCGTTGATCGCCCTGGCCGAGAAGCTGGCGCCCACACTCAAGGCCGCCGAGTGGCGCGACCGAGCCGAGGCGGCCGTCGCCGGCATCGAGAGCGTCGATCTGCGCGACATCCGCTCCGTCGTCGCCGCCGCCGACAGCGCCGCTCGCGACGAGGAGACGCGGGCGCTCGCCGACCAACTCCGCGACGGGCTCTCGAACCGCACCGAGGCCGAACACCGCGCCTGGCGCGACGAGCTCGCCCAGACCATCGCCGAGGGACGCACCGTCCGTGCCCTGCGCCTCAGCTCCCGTCCGCCGAAGGCCGGGGCCCCGCTTCCGGTCGACATGGCCGAGAAGCTCGCTGCCGCCGCATCGGAGTCCCTCACCTCCGAGGTCACCTCCGATCGCTGGGCCACCGTTGTCGACGCGGTCGCGTTCTCGCCGGTCCGCACCCAGGTCAGCGCCCAGGGCATCCCGGCCAACCCCAGCGACGAACTCACCAAGACGATGCGGAAACTGGCCGGGCGCGTCCCGCAGCTCGCTGCGCTCTACGGCATCGAAGCGCCCGCCGACGGCGGCCGTGGCCGGGGCAAGGGGAAGGGCAAGGGCAAGGGGCGCCCGACGCCGCCTCCTCCCCCGCCAGCGCCCGCACCCGTGACCGACGCGGCGCCCAGCGAGGCTGAGCCGGCACCGGCCGCCGAGGCGGCCGCGACGCCGCCCCCCGAGCCGACGCCGGTCCCCGAGGCCACTACGGTCGCGGCCCCCGATGCAGCACCGGCTCCGGACCCGGAGCTGACCGAGACCGCCGCAGCCCCGGAG
Organism: Actinomycetota bacterium; assembly: GCA_039193795.1. Classification (GTDB taxonomy): domain Bacteria; phylum Actinomycetota; class Acidimicrobiia; order Acidimicrobiales; family Aldehydirespiratoraceae; genus UBA11606. Next base: position 29,071 of record JBCCWI010000034.1, read on the forward strand.
CCCGTCCCCGAGGCGGCCGCAGCTCCCGAGCCCGCCCCCGAGGCGGCACCGGCCGAGACCGTAGCGAGCGACGAAGAAGAGTGATCCGCTTCGACGTCGAGGGACGGGTCGGGATCATCCGGCTCGACCGCGTCGATGCCCGCAACGCGATCAACCCCGCGATGGCCGAGGCCATCGAAGCGGCGATCGACCGGCTCGAAGCCGATGACGACCTGTGGGTCGGTGTTTTGACCCACGAGGGTCCGGTCTTCTGCGCCGGAGCCGATCTCAAGGAGGTGGCGGCCGGCAACGGCGCCAAGCTCGGTACCAAGCGAGGCGGCTTCGGCGGTATCGTGCTCCGCGAGCGGGTCAAGCCGTTGATCGCAGCGGTCGACGGCCACGCGGTCGCCGGTGGCACCGAGATCGCCCTGGCGTGCGATCTGCGGGTCGCCAGCACGGCCTCGGTCTTCGGCATCCCCGAGGTGAAGCGGTCGCTGGTCGCAGCGGCCGGCGGGCTGAACCGTCTTCCCCGCGTGTTGCCACCGGCCATCGCGATGGAACTGGCCCTGACCGGCGACACCATCTCCGCAGAGCGGGCGCACCATTTCGGGATGATCAACGCGCTCAGCGAGCCGGGTGCAGCGGTCGATGCGGCGCTCGAACTCGCGGCCCGGATCAACGCGAACGCCCCGCTCGCCGTGCGGGCGTCGCGCCGGCTGCTCCTCGACGCGCCGTCGCTCGATGATCGTGAGGGGATGCGGCGCGCCGCCGCGGCGATGGGCGACATGGCCGACACCGCCGACTTCGCCGAGGGGCCGCGAGCGTTCATCGAGAAGCGGCCGCCGCGCTGGCAGGGCCGCTGAGCCGCTGACGTCTCCTCGTCGGCGGCGATCAGCCGATGCGATTCGCCCGCAGGAACGTGCGGAGACCGTCGACGAGGTCCCACTCGTCGAGGTCGCTCGCGGGTACCCACGCCACCGCCGCAGCATCGTCCCCTGCGGTCGGCTCGGCGTCGGGAGCACACGCCGCGGCGAAGTCGGCGACCACATAGTGAAAGCCCGGTCCCCGTCGCTCGACGACCCCGACCAGATCCCCGACGTCGACGTCCAGTCCGGTCTCCTCCAGCACCTCACGGCGGACCGCGTCCCGCAACCCCTCCCCCGCCTCGACCCGCCCGCCGGGCACCGACCAACGGCCGGCCTCGGGGGCCCGCCCCCGCTGGATCAACAGGAGGCGGTCACCACGGCGGACGACGGCGCCGGCGGCGACCACCACCGGTGTGGTCACGACTCGATACGCCGATGCACCGAAAGGGCTCGCGCGACCAGTCCGAACGTCTCGAAGAAGTTCTTGGTGTCGCGGTCGCCCGGTAGCGCCAGCGAGTCGAGCGCGACCAGGCCGCGGCCGCTCGCCCACCGCTCGATCTCGAGGATCAGGGCCTCGCCGACACCGACCTTGCGAGCCGGTGGGAGGACGTAGAGATCGGTGATGCGGGCCATCGCATCGTCGTTGTGCAGGCGATGGTCGTGGGCCGCGGCGTAACCGATCGGAGCGTCGTCGATGAGGCCGACGAACACGGCGGCGTCGTCGGCCTCCAGCTCACGCCGGAGGCCGTCGAGGATCGGTGGGGTGCGGGCATCGGTGTTCGCCCACACCTCGCCGCCGCGCAGCGGTCGGAGTTCGTCGATGGCCGCGGCGGCCATCTGCGCCACCAGCTCGAGGTCGTCGAGCGTCGCCGGGCGGGCGCCGACGATCATCCGTTCCGCCGTTGCGCGATCCGGTTGAGCACCGTGGTGCGCGCTCGATGGGCCCGCTCGAAGGCCTCGATGGCGTCGAGCTCGGCGGGGTCGAGCCCTCCGAGCAGCGGGATGATGTCGACCGCCGTCATGGTCGCGTAGTCGGCGATGGGTAGATCGTCCTCGCCCTCGTCCGGTTCGTCGACGTCGGCGGCGTGGTCGTCGAGGCCCAGGAACGCACCGATCGACGAGCGGATCTCGTCGACCAGCTTCTCGGCCTCGTGCTGCCCCTGACGGGCGGCCACGGTGCCGGCGAGCCGGGTTAGGGCGATCTGACCCCTCCCCCGCTCGGCGAGCTTGGGAAGGAGGTCTTTGGCCTCGAGGGCCAGACCGAGAGGTGCGTAGACGACGAGGTCGAGCAGCCGCTCCGCGAGATCGTCCCCGTCCGGTTCGGCTGTGCTCACGGTTGCCTCAGACCGGTCCGCCACAGTGCGGGCATTCGCCGTCGACGACCGACGCCCGGTTCACGAGCAGGAAGCAGTGCGGGCAGGAGAACTCGTTGTCCTGCTTGGCTTGGACGGGTTCGGCGTCGCCGGGTGCGGTCAGTGGCTTCTTGGCCGCGCCCTCGGCCTCTTCTTCGTCGTCGTCGTCGTCATCGTCGCCGGCGGCGATGCGATCCTTCAGGATGGCGTCGAGATCGGCCTCGACGTCGTCCTCGTCGTCGTCGTCCTCGTCGTCGTCGCCGGAGGGACGGGCCGGGGTCGCGACGTCGTCTTCGTCGTCTTCGTCGTCGTCGTCGTCGCCCTCGAACTCGTCGCCGCCCGCGAGCGATTCGCCCTCGCCGTCGAGTTCGTCCTCGTCGAGTTCGTCCTCGTCGAGGTCATCCTCGTCGAGCTCGTCTTCGTCGATTTCGTCTTCGTCGATGGTTTCGTCGTCGGACATCGGTCACCTGAGATTCGGGGGGTTGCGGCGGATCATAGACACTTCGCCGCCGCACGCAACGTCGAATGAGGCAAATCCGTCGTGACCCAGGACACGGCAGTGGCCCGGATCATGCCCGACTCAGCTGCGCTGATCGCGGATGTCCTGCACGGCGAGGGCGAAGGCCTCCGCATCGGCGGTCGGGCCGGCCGCGAGGAACCCGTCGAGACCCTGCCGGAAGGCCATGAGCGCTTCGGTTTCGGAGTGCGTGCGATCGAGCACGTACCGCAGATAGCGGGCGGCCAACCGCACACCGTCGGGCCCATCGAAGGGGTCGAGATCGCGGCCGAGGAGCCGGGTCTCGACCAACTCGACCTGGGCGGGTGTGAGCTGGGCGATGCCGACTCGGCCGTCGAGTCCGGCCCGGGTCGGATCCCAGTCGCTGGCGTACCAGGTGATGGCCTCGAGCAGCGGCTGCTCGACGCCGTAGCTGAGGCTCCACAGCTCGAAGGCGTCCGCGAGGTCGGCCGCCGACGCCGCCGGATCCGGCGCTGCGCCCCGGGTCGGGGCGTCGTCGGAGTCGGTCCCGCCGTCGCTGGGTTCCTCGGCCGGCTCATCGGTCGCGGCCTCGTCTTCGGGCGACGTCGGCTCGTCGGAGGCGCTGTCGTCCTCGGACGCTGGAGCCTCGTCGGACTCGGCATCGCCGTCGGGCGCCGGGGACTCCTCGGACTCGGTGTCGTCCTCGGACGGCGAGGGGGCGTCGGGCTCGTCGTCGGGCGTGTCGGTGTCGGCGTCGGGGATGACGAGCACGTCACCGACACGGATGCGGTCGGTGTCGACGATCTCGTTGGCGGTGGCGATGGCGCCCACGCTGCGGCCGTAGCGGGCGGCGATCGAGAACAGTGTCTCGCCCGGCGCGACCGTGTGCTCGGTCGTGGTCGACGCCGGGTCGGCGTCGGCGGTTGTGTCGCTCGTGGTCGCGTCGGTCGGCGACGGACCGCCGACGGCCAGCCGTTGCCCGATCCGGATGTAGTCGACGTCGTCGAGTTCGTTGGCCTCGGCGATCGCTGCGACCGTGGCCCCGTACCGGGCGGCGATCACCGTGAGGGTGTCGCCGGCGCTGACCACGTGCTGGATCGGGCCGTCGCTCGCCGGGCCGGTCGAGGGTGCTGCCAGCAGGAGGATGTCGCCCACATAGATGCGGTCGGGATCCTCGATGTCGTTCCACTCGACCAGCTCGGCGGTCGAGACGCCGTACCGGGCGGCGATCGAGGTGAGGGTGTCGCCCTCGGCCACGGTCACCGACGTGGTGGCGAAGAGGGTCGCGCCGGCGAGTGCGGCGACGAGAGCGATGATGACGGGTCCAGGGGTGGGGGTACGCACGACGAGCCTCCAACGGCTCCGCCCGCAGTCCGGACCACGCTAGCGGTCTCGTGGGGTGACCGGCAACGGCCCCCGTTCAGGTGGCCGAGTGACCCTGCCGCTTGGATTCGGCCCGTCGTTCGGCGTCGAGACGTCCGAGGTCGGGCTCACCCGAGTGGTCGACGAAGGTCATGGCGGCGGCGAGTGCCCGATGCCCGGCGACCTCTGCGATGGCGGTGTGCATGCGCTGGCACACCCGCCGGTACGCCTCGTGGCCCTGCGGGCTGGTGCGCAGCTCGAGCATGTGCATCGCCTCACGAGCGTTGAACTGCATCGAGTACCGGACCCGGTACGCGAGCGACACGGCGTAGGCGGCCTGGTCCGGGTAGTCGTCGATCAACAGGTTGTGCAGCGCCGCAGACCGCTCCATCACGGCGTCGAACTCCCCGCTGACGCCTGCGGCGTCGACCGCCGGTGGCCGGACGTAGCCGTGGCGAGGCGACAGCGGCTGCCAGTCGATCGTGAGCATGCGGTGGCGCTGCAGATCTCGGAAGGCGCCGTAGTCCGACAGCACGTCGAACCGGTAGTCGGTGCGCTCGAAGGCGCGGCCGGGCCGCTGACGCCGGTTGGCACGGGTGCCGACATAGGCCTGGATCGCCGCGATGCGGTCCTCGACCCCCATCTGGCGGACCCGGGCTTCGATCGCACGCTCGGACAGCGACGAGAACGGGTACAGCATCGCGGTGACGACCTTGACCTCGCCGTCGGGATCGAAGTCGACGAGATCGACCTGGTCGTCGTCGACCGGTCCGCCGACTTCGTCGCCGAAGATGCCGTCGCTCAGCGCTTCCATCGCGTCGCGCGCGTCGGCCATGTAGGCGCTGGTGCGCACCCCCCGCTCGGGAAGGTCGACCCGCTTGAGGAACGACGGGACGACCTTGCGCAACTCGGTGAGCATCAGGTCGGCGTAGGCCCGCGCCTCGGGGAGCGGATGTGCCCGCATCCGCAGCAGCAGCGCCTCATAGGCCTGCCCCGTGCCGTAGATGCCGACGTTGGACAACGACGCCGCCGGCAGCATGCCGCGGATCGCATCGAGCGCCCGCGCCTTGATGGCGGAGCGGTAGGCGAAGTCGCTGTCGTTGGGATCCTTCGGGATGGACTCGCGGAAGAACTCGGTCAGCTGGGGGATCAGCGATGAGTAACTGTCGAACATCCGGTCCATGTCGGCGACGTAGCGGGTGCCGAACTCGGAGTTCAACACGTCGGGGTCGCGGTAGTACCGGAACCGGCCGCCGAGCCGCTGGTCGTAGGCGATGTAGCGGGTCGACTGCTCGAGGTACGACATCAGCCGACCCCACTCGAGGATCTTGGTGAGGACGTTCGACGCCTGCTCGCAGGCGAGATGGACGCCGCCGAGCTGGGCGACGGAATCGTCGCCGTACTCGAAGAAGACCTTGTCGTAGAGCTCCTCGGCGCGGCGGAGGCCGATCGTGGCATCGATCGACTGGTCGCCCTCGATGTCGAGCTCGCCGACGAACTCCTTCAGGAAGAGCCGACGCAAGCTCAGCGCCGTGCGCGAGTAGCGAGCGAACAGCGCGCCCTTGACGACTTCGGGCAGGTTGACGAGCGCGAAGACGGGCTGATCGAGATTCGTGAAATAGCGACGGAGGATGTCGGCCTCTTCGGCGGTGAAATCCTCGGCGATGTAGACCGTCATCGGTCGATGACTCTATGCGGTGTCCCGGGGACCTTGGCGGATTCCGTCAGGACCCGCCGCGCCCGTGTGAGCGGTCCCACCCGCAGTGGCCGGATCAGACCCACACGTCGACCGCGTCGGGTTCGAGCCGCACGCTGAGCGAGGTGACCTCGGCGGTGCGGGCGCCGTCGAGCCAGACCGGCGTCGGCGTGTCGAAGTCGTACTGGGCCGCCGGCGCTCGCCGTACCCGGATGTCGGGATGGGGCAGGTGGGTGCCCGATGACAGGCGGCGCCGGGCCTTCCAACGGTCGCCGAGCCCCATCGACGTGGTCTCGAGGATGTCGAATCGACCGTCGCCCGGGTGGGCTCTCGGCGCGATGTTCCAGTCGCCGACGAAGGCGGCGTTGGCCACCACGACGACCGGACCCCGCAACCAGGAGCGGCGCACGACGAGGTGGTCGAGGAACCAGAAGAGGCGTCCCCCGGCCAGGACGGCGCCCAGGTCGATCGTGACGTGCAGGGCTTCGTCGGCGCGGGCGAGGTCGTCGCAGGTCGGGCCGCCGAGTGTGCGCACGAGGTCGCCGCCTCGGAGCCCCACCGGCGGGAGCGGGCGGTTGGCTCGGCGAGCGTCGGCGATGGCGCTGATCGCGGCGCTGGAGTCGTCGAAGACGGCCAGATCGGCGGGCGGGGTCGCCCGTTCGCCCCAGTCGGCCCCCCTCTCGACGCTCACGCCGTGTCGACCGAGCCGGACAGCGCCACGACCCCCCGATGGATCGCCTCGGCGGCGGCCCGCGCCGAGCCGCGGGTCTCGGCGACCGTGGCGGCGCCGGCGATCTGGCCGAGCAGGTCGATGACCTGCTTGACGTTGCGGACGAAGTCGCCGGCGGTCATGTCGTCCTCGTGGTCGAGGAGCACGGCGAGGGACTCACCCGCCGCCCACGAATGGGCGATGGGCGCGAACCCGGCATCCGGGCGCCGGCTCTCGGTGACGCCGGCCCGGCGCTCCGCGGCGTTGATGTCGAGCGCGATCTGTTCGAGCCGGCGGAACCGCTCGGCGGCGACCGGGGACGGGAACCACGGCGCCGGTGGCGGATCCGGACTGCGGTGCTCGTAGGTGAAGGTCGATGCGAGCGAGGCGAGTTCTGCAGGGCTGAGACCGTCGAGCAGTCCGCCGGCCAGCGCCTCGGCGATCAACAGGTCGACCTCGTTGTAGATGGCCGACAGGGTGAGGCCGGATTCGGTGACGACCCAGCCGTCGAGGTGGCCGCGCGCCCGGAGCACGTCGGTGACGGCGTCGAACTGACGGGCGATCGACGCCGAGTCGCGGCGAGCGCGTCGTTCGAGGTGTCCGACCTCCTGTCGTGCCCGGTCCAGATTGGCGCGAGGGTCGTCTCGGCGCGACCGGCGCCGGCGTTGGGCTCGAGCCGACTCGCCGGCACCCGAGCGACGGATGCGGGTCGCGACGTCCTGGCGGTAGTCGATGCGCTCGGGGGCCATCGGGAACGGGAGATCGATCCGGCCGATGGTGTGAGGCGCGGACTCGAGCTCCGCGAGCTCCCATCGCGCTTCGCGTGCGCTCTCGTCGACGAGCCGGATGCGGGCGCGTCCGCCCTTGCGCCAGCTGACCCCGAGCACCGCCAGGCGATCGCCTTCGTCGTCGGAGATCAGGTCGCCGGGGCGGAGCCGACTGACGGCGTCGGAGACGGCGTCCGGATCGTCGACACCCCGAGGCTCGGGATCGGGCGGGAGCGCGGCGACCACGAGCTCCAACTCCGCGACCTTCGCCCGCTCGCGGGCGAGTCGCTGCTCGAGCCGGGCGACGCCCACGTCCGCCTGGTACTGGGCGAAGGAGCGGGCGAGCAGGGCTCTCGCCGCTTCCGGCGAGTGCCGCTGCAGCAGGTTGACCGCCATGTTGTAGGTGGGGCGGAACGCCGAGCGGAGTCGAAAGCTGCGGCTGCCGGCGAGCCCGGCGACGGCGTCGAACCGCGTGAAGGGCGACCACGGAACGATCGCGTGGCCCCGGTCGTCGATGCCCCGTCGACCGGCTCGGCCCGTCAGCTGGGTGAACTGGGCCGGCGTCAGCTGCTCGTGGGTCTCGCCGGTGAACTTGGTCAGCTTGTCGACCACGACGCTGCGGGCCGGGAGGTTCACCCCCAACGCGAGGGTCTCGGTCGCGAAGACGACGCGGACCAGTCCCTCCGCGAAGCACTGTTCGATGGTCTCCTTGAACGCCGGGACGAGGCCGGCGTGGTGGCTGGCGATCCCCCGCTCGAGCCGGTTGAGCCACCCGCTCGTGTCGAGAACGGCGAGGTCGGCGGCCGGGAGTCCGGCGAGCCGCTCGTCGGCGATCGCGCGGATGCGGTCGGCCTCGGGGCCGTCGGTGTAGCGGGCGCCCGCTCGCTCGACCGCGATCGCGGCCTCGTCGCACCCGCGGCGACTGAAGACGAACCAGATCACGGGCAGGAGATCGTGATCCTCCAGATGGTCGAGGATCTCGAGCTTGGTCGGGGTCGTCCACGGTGCCTTCTGGCGTGTCTTGCGGTCGGGTCCGCCTCTCCCCCGCCGGCGCAGGTCCGGGTCGAAGCGGTGGCCCTCGCTGTTCGGTTCGCCGTCGACGAGGGTCGGGATCACATGGAGGCGGTGACCCCGGCGATCGGCCACCGCGTAGAGGTTGGTGAGCTCGACCGGGCGGGTGCGCTCGACGACCGTGCCGGTCTCACCCCGGATCGACTCGAGCCACCCGGCGAGTTCGTCGGTGTTCGACACGGTGGCGGACAGGCAGACGAGCTTGACGTGCTCGGGGAGATGGAGAATGACCTCCTCCCAGACCGGCCCCCGGAAGGTGTCCTCGAGATAGTGGACCTCGTCCATCACGACGAACGCGAGATCGTCGAGCGCCCGCCCCTCGTACAGCATGTTGCGCAGGACCTCGGTGGTCATCACCACGATGTCTGCATCGGCGTTGATGGCGTTGTCGCCGGTCAACAGGCCCACTCGCGACGACCCGATGCGCTCGGCCAGGTCGCGGTACTTCTGGTTGGACAGGGCCTTGATCGGGGCGGTGTAGAACGCCCGCTTGCGTTGCTCCAACGCCCGATCGATCGCGTGTTCGGCCACGATCGTCTTGCCGGCGCCGGTCGGCGCGGCCACCAGGACCGAGCGGCCCGCATCGAGATGATCGAAGGCGTCGAGCTGGAATCGGTCGAGCGAGAATCCCCGGTCCGACGATCCGGTCACGCGCCGGCCGCCGCCTTCTTGCGGGCACGCCGCTCCCGGAGCCAGCCGAACCCGATGGAGATCTCGTAGAACAGCCACATCGGCACCGACAGGATCATCAGTGTGAACGGGTCGCCCGAGGGCGTGATGATCGCGACGAGCACGACGATGCCGACGATCGCGTACTGCCGGCCGTTCACCAGCGTGCGGTACTGCAGCAGTCCGAGGATCTGCATGAAGATCAAGATGATCGGGAACTGGAACGCGATGCCGAACGCGATCACCATCTTGATCACGAAACCGAGGTAGGGCGCCGGCGAGTAGATGGTGGCGAAGTCCTCCCCGCCGATCTCGTTGAGGAACTCCAGCGCTCGGGGGATGCTCCAGTAGGCGAGGCCGGCACCGCAGAAGAAGAGGAACACACCACCGAACACGAAGGGCAGGGCGTACCGCTTCTCGTGGCTGTACAGCCCGGGGGCGATGAAGCGCCAGAACTGCCACAGGATCACCGGGATGGCCACCGCGATGCCGCCGTAGCCGGCCACGGTGAGGCGGACCCGGAAGGGCTCGAGCGGGTCGGTGATCAGCAGGTCGCAGTCGGCACCTTCGTTGACCGACTCACAGTACGGCCGGACCAGCACCTCGAAGATCTGCGGATAGAGGAACCAGCAGACCACCGCGCCGACGGCCACGGACACGAATGCGATGATGAGCCGCCGACGGAGTTCCGTCAGGTGCTCGATCATCGTCATCCGACCCTCGTCGTCGGTCCCGTCCTGCTCGTCGGTCATCGTCATCGGTCGTCGGCGGATCCGTTCGCGTCGGTTCCGTCGGTCGGGGACGACTCGTCGGCGGCCTCCGCTGCGGGGGCCGGGTCGGTCGACGCTGCGTCATCGGCCTTGGGGGTGGCGGTCGGGAGGGGTGGATCGGTGTCGGCGCTGCCCGTCTTCGGTACGCCCGCCGCCCCCGTGCCGGCCGACGACGACGCCTGCCCGAACGGGTCCATGATCTGGTTCTTGGCTTCCTCGGCGGCGCGGATCGGCTCGTTCATCGCCTCGCGCATCTCGCGTTGGAAGCCCCCGGAGATCCGGCGCACCTCGTTGACGGCCCGGCCGACCTGTCGGGCGGCTTCGGGCAGCTTGTTGGGACCGAGGACGATCAGTGCGACGAAGAGGATGACGAGGATTTCGCCGCCACCGAGATTTCCCATGCGACGAATGCTACCGAGGGTCGGGGCCCTGCTGGCTCCACCACCGCGGACGCCGGGTCACCCGGTTGCCAGCGTCGGCGGCCTGTACCGCGGCACGCTGTCGCACCGACGCGGTGGTTCGGGCGAGGTCGTCGGCAGCCACGGCGGTCGCGCTCGTGCGGCGCAGGGACACGCGCAGCGCGGCGAGCTCGTGCTCCACTGCCCGCAACGACAGGGTGAGCGCGCTCAGCGCCAGCACGACGGCGAGTGCGGGGAGGAGCAGCGTCAGCGACACGCAGCGACCGTAGCGCGGGTGGGGGCGGCCGCCGGGACCGGGCCGATCAGGCGATCAGCTGTCGAGCAGCGAGCTGAGGGCTTCGTTCCACGAGCTCGTGTCATGGAGCTTGTCGTGAAACTCCAGGAGGTCGTCGTGGTTGATCGGACGCCCGTTCTTGATTTCGGCGAGCTCGGCCGGGAGGCTCCAGGTGTCCATGTGGACGCCGCTGGCCACCAACAGATCGATCGTGCGAGGTTCGGCACCCTTCACGACGGTCATGCCGCAGTCGGGGCACGAGAAGCTGTACTCGCCGCGGTTGTCGTTGATGCAGACCCGAACGCGAACGTCGGCCGTGGTGAGTTCCACATCTCCGCAGGTTTCGCAGCTCGCCCGGATGGTAGCCATGTGTCGTTCAGACCTCGGTGTCGCCCGTGTGCTCGCCTCCATCGGCACGGGTTCGATCGCTCTTGAGGGTCCGAGGGCCCGGATTCGTGGGTCGAACGACCCATCTCGGATTCGCGACCGCCGTGTGTGTCGAAATCGGACGGAAGTGCCACGATGGATGCCGATGAGTACCCGGATCTCGGCGAAGTGGTCACCGCCCGTGTTGTTCGCCCACCGGGGAGCGAAGGCTCACGCCCGCGACAACACGATCGACGCGTTCGAGCTCGCGGTGCGCTTGGGCACCACCGGGATGGAGACCGACGCGTGGGTCACCCGTGACGGCGAGGTCGTGCTCGACCACGACGGTGTTCACCGGCGGTTTCCGCGCCGATGGATCCGCGACGTCGAGCGGGCCGATCTGCGCACGCACATCCCGACCCTCGGCGAGTACTACGCCGCGGTCGGCACCGAGCTCCCGCTCAGCGTCGATGTGAAGGACACCGACACGTTCGCGCCGATGGTCGAGATCGCCCGCCGCCACGGTGCGTTGGACCGCTTGTGGGTCTGCCACCGTGACCTGGACGTGCTGCGCCGCTGGCGCGACGAAGCGCCCGATGCCCGGCTGGTGAACTCCACCGCGCTCGACGACATGGAGTTCGGTCCCGAGCGGCGGGCGTCGGAGCTGGCCGCGGCGCGCATCGACGCGGTCAATCTGCGTCAGCAGTACTGGACCGGTGGACTGACCACGCTGTTCCACCGCTTCGACGTGCTGTGCTTCGGGTGGGACGCCCAGCACGAGCGCCAGTGTGTGCATGCATGTTGTTGTTGCGTCGATGGCGGTGAGCCGTGTTGCTACGTGGG